>JAYTTD010000128.1:0-17679 GCA_043745235.1 Nitrospira sp.
GTCAGTATCAGAAGGGTTTTTCTGGGACGCTGAAGGGCTTGAGCAAGGGGGACCGAAAGATCACCGTGACAGGCGCCACGAAGGATCACGCACTAGTCACGGCGACCCATACAATTATCGTCGAAGTGGAATAGGGCTGCGACCAGCCATCTTCAAAGTCACCAGGGCCTCGAGCAGGTTGTTCAAAAAGGCTGTCCAGCAAGGCCGCAGCAAGCGAAGAGGCGAGGCGTACTCTGTTCGGTACGTTGAGCCTCTGAGCGCGGCGAGAACGCCGCTGGCGGACTTTTTCAACAGCTTGCTAGTGAAAGAAGCCCTGATGCGCCGAGTTTCATAAACCGTTTCCAATTCTTCGCAAACCAGGGATTAGGGAGTCTGCCAGACTGTCCTTCTTGCTCGCAGAACGCGCACGATAAAACTGTGCTCGTCCGATGCGCGCAGTGAAGGACAGCCCGGCAGACTCCCTCTTGAAGAGAAATGAGCAAGCTTGGACGGAGCATTTGATCGGTTCTTCAAAGGGAGGAAGCAGGGCGACCTTGAGCGATAGGAAGGTCTTCTATAGCTCATGCCTGCGGCATATTATGAGCGATAGAAGAAGGCGCTATCGCTCATGTCTCAGGAAGGGTTGGGAAGATTCAAAGGCGGGCTCAGTGCGGAAAACTATCTGGCGATCACGAAGACAGCCAGAGCCACCGCCAGGGATTCGCAGGCCATGTCTGAAGAAAAGACTTTCGGTGCATTTCCTCCTTTGGTGCGCGGCAACGCCAAGAGGAAGCTTAGAATTAGGCACAGGACTGCGAGGCGATTATGAGGCGCAAGCGAGATGTTTGGGTTGTAGTATCACTTTAACGCGCGTCAAACCTATGCGAGATCAAAACTCTCCTATGCTTCTATCTCGCCAGGGGGTAAGTTCTCTAGTTGTGCCCTTTCGAGCAATGTCTCACGCTCCTCTGGGTCAAGAATCGCCACTTCCAACGTCTGCCTTATTTTATCTAGTTGTCGTTCTCCTCTAAGGTAGAGGCACATGAATCCCACTATTGATTTACGGACGATAGCGTACAGTCTCTGCAGCTCTTCGTCGCTAATGAAGGTTTCGGGGCTCAGAGAGTTCACATCATAATTGCCATGGAACAAATTCCCGCGTCGATCAAACATTGTTTTCAAAAACTTATAGATGCTAAGAGGTTCTTGATATGCATGCGGACCTGCTACAAAGAGTGCACATGTTTGTGACACTCTTAGTGTCAGTTCAGCCTTATCGGATGGTGTGTAAAGGCCCTCTAGCGCGATCATGAGGTTGGCAAATCTTTCGATTCGGCTTGCCTTGCGGTGCGATTCTTCGAAAAACTCGGCTGCAATGCCTATAGCTCGTTTCAGGCGCGACTGATCCTCATGTGAAGTAGCAACATACTGTCTAACTACTCTCCAAATCTTAGAGATGTCCTCACTATCTGATGGTGTTAGAAGACAATATAGACCAGAAGGCACAGCGTCCTTTCTTGGGGTGCCCATCTGAAAGATACCTCCTCCCTGGATGCGATTGACCCATGGAGGGTTGTATCCGGCGATAACATAATCGATATCAACAGTGCCCTCATGGGCTAGTTGAAGGGCCTTGCGGAACTCGGCAGCTTCCCACCATCGTCGTGTTAGCCAATCAGATAGGCTTTCAACATTGAAACCGGACGATTCATTGCTAATCGCAAATGCCAGGTTACAGTGGGAACGTAAGAATTCTGAATAGGCAGCCGGTTCGAGGATATCTTTCATTTGTTCAGGCGAAAACTGTTCCACCCGCCACGCTGGATCAGGATGTGAGATCCTGGGTACGACGTTTACGTTAAACAGATGGAAATACGCAGTCTTGATGAAAGGGCCCTGTTCATAGATCTTTTTCCCAAGCTCGTCCAGCTCTTCATCTAGGGCATTCGGTCCTAGTCCAAAGCCAAAAAGGGTAGTACTCTCATGATAAAGTGCATCGGGCAGAGGGCCAAAAAATAGTGTGTCGAGAGCATGTGCGAGGCGCTCATAGTCACCACAACACTTAGCCAGCATTTCATCGTTGTCAAGAATGTCCTCTAGCCGAGATTTCAATACCTCCTGCGTTAGACCTCGGTCAAGAATTTCTCTCGTACGTTCAGGCTCATCGCCCATACTTAGAAAAGCTCGCAGTGGGCTCACATATCTCACACCAAACTCTCCAAGAGTGGCAACCATCTCCTTGGCGAAGGTTCGGAGTCTTTCATTTCTTGGCATGATACTTTACTGGAAGTGTGAACACCGAGTTTATGCTGTCACCAGAAAATGGTCAATTGACGATCTTTCTTGTCTGAACGACATAATTTCTGAAAAGGAGAAACGGGGACATTCTTCGTTTTTTCGGTGCGGGGTTGAGGCTCAGAGTGGACGTCGCCGGAGGAGCGGGGACCTGTCGAGGTCTGGCGCGAGAGGAACGCTGGAACTGACTGAAGCGCGTGACTGCTCAGTCGCGTCTGAAGGAATTCCAGACGGGCTTCCGTCGGGACGCGTCTGGGAGGGTCGCTGGAGAGGTGTGGGAGCGGTTGAGCCCCAGCCTCAGGCAGATAAGTTGAATATGAAGCAGGAACTTCTTAGAAGCCCACTTCATTGCGTGGGTTCTTATTCAATCCAAATCAGATTAAGGGTTGGCCAAGTTTGGAGGTCCGCTCTTGCAATCAAACATCAAGGGGTTTCGCGGCGCGCGGTGGTTCGGCTCTCTGACTCGTTGTTCCATAAATTTTCCCGCTAAAGAGATGAACGGTAGGCACAAATGCATCATGCAATTGCTTTTCGTTATGATTTTCCACACTCTCGGCGCTGATCTCTCAGCCTTGATCCGAGACTAGATTCCCTGCTTTGATTTGCTGTCAGCGCCATAGAGTTTTTCATAGTGCTTAGCCTTGTACCTCATGCCTCTCCTGCGTGAGCCGAATAGTCCACGCAATCGGCTCATAATTCAATATAAAATGAGCCGAATAGTGATAAGATCGGCTCATGACCTACAATTGGCAGCAACAAAATTGGCCTATATTCCAGTACGACCTGTCCGGTATTGAAGATGCCTTACTCAAACTTGCTGAGAAAACTGGGCACGCGAGCGGCCTGCTTAAAGGCCTGACGGCGGATGCGCAGGCGGAAACCGCTATCGAGATGATGGTGGTCGAGGCGGTCCAAACGTCTGCCATTGAAGGGGAACTTCTGAGCCGTCGAGATGTCTTGTCATCGATCCGTAAGAACCTGGGCATGGATGGCGGCGCGGCGGCAGGAGACAGAAGGGCAGCAGGTGCCGCAGCGTTGATGATCGATGTCCGAAACAGTTTTGAAGTACCGCTTTCCGAGACCAAACTATTTGAATGGCACCGAATGATTATGGCCGGACACCGGCGCATTGCTGCGGGCCAGTGGCGGACACATGTAGATCCGATGCAGGTCGTGTCCGGGCCGGTAGGGCATGAACAGGTGCATTTCGAGGCGCTGCCGTCCTCCAAGGTTCCGGGTGAAATGACGCGTTTCATTGAGTGGTTCAATGAAACGACCCCAGGCGGGAAAAAAGAGATTCGGAAAGCATCGGTACGTTCGGCTGTCGCCCATCTCTATTTTGAGTCGATTCATCCATTCGAAGACGGGAATGGCCGCATCGGACGGGCCTTGTCGGAAAAGGCATTATCCCAGGGGTTAGGACGGCCAGCCTTGTTGAGCCTGTCGAGGACGATCGAAGCCAATAGGAAACAATATTACGAGGCGCTGCAGCAGGGGCAACAGTCGAATGAGATCACACCCTGGGTGAGCTGGTTTGTGAATGTTGTGCTAGAGGCGCAGATCCAGGCCGAGGAGCAGATCAATTTCACGCTGAAGAAAACCAGACTGTTCGACCGTTTCAGAGATCAGCTCAATGAACGGCAGGTGCAGATTCTGCGCCGCATGCTGGATAAAGGCCCGAACGGCTTCGAAGGCGGAATGAGTGCGAAGAAATACATGTCGATCACTGGGGCGTCGAAGGCAACGGCTACGCGTGACTTGCAGGATCTTGCAGATAAGGGAGTATTCGCTACCGACGGAGGCGGCCGGAGTACACAATACAAGATTAACCTATAAAATAATTCTTACATACTTGAAGGTGCGGAGAAACAACAGGGTCATTCCACATTTCTCGGCGCGGGGTTGGGGCTCAGAGCGGACGTCACCGGAGGAGCGGAGACCCGTTGAGGCGTGGCGCGGGAGGAAAGCTGGAACTGACTGAAGGCACGCGACAGTCCAGTCGCGTCTTAAGGAATTCCAGACGGGCTTCCGCCGTGATGCGTCTGGGAGGGTCGTCCGGGACGATGCGGGAACGGTTGGGCCTCAACCTTACGACGATCCGTCGAGCTCCAGACAGAGATTCCTTAGACTCTCGTTTCGCGGCGGGCGATTCTTCTACCTGGTTGACGGGCCACTACCCCCTCCGATACCATGATGACCAGAATTGTGGTCATCAGTGAGGCGAGAGGTACACCATGGCGAAAACGTTGCCGCTATCTGAAGTAAAGACCCGGTTGCCGGAGTTGGTCGCCGGTGTGGATGAGCGTGAGGAGGAGGTTGTGGTCACGAAGAACGGCCGACCCGCTGCCGTGCTGGTCAACGTTCGGGAGTATGCACGCCTCAAGGAGACGCTGGATGTGCTGAGCGATCCTGCTCTGATGAATCAGATTGGGGAGAGCCGGGCGTTTTATCGAACCGGCAAGAAGGGGCTCTCCTTTGAGGATATCTTCGGTGAGCCGCTCACTCCTATGAAAAATCGCCGTACTGCGTGAAACCCTTTCGGCCCATCATCCCTCCGCATGTGGCCGAGGTCATCCGCTCACTCCATCCCGACCTGAAACGATCGATCAAGGCAGCGATTCGTGCGATCGCTTCCGATCCCGAATGTGGCGAGCCACTGCGCCGCGATCTTGCCGGACTCTTGAAATTTCGCGTTCGCCGTTTTCGGATCGTCTACGCGATCGACCGTAAGACACGCACCATCCGCCTCATGGCCGTCGGCCATCGTCGGCATATCTACGAAGAAGTCGCTGCTCAGGTACAAAAGAAGAGCTGAAAGCCTATCTCCAACCTTGCCTCGCGGCGCACGGCGTTCCACCTCTTGAATTTCCGGCATCTCTTACTTCGTCTGGTTGACACTTGCCAGGTTAGAACCTAGCCTCCCGTCATTTCAGCTTCAGCGCGAGATCTGGTATATACCGTCGGGCATGGATTGGTTGTTGCTACTTGGCCTGGTCTTCCTCCTTATTGTCGGGGCTATCGCTGCGTTCTATCTGCATGCATTCGTGACTCGAACGAGGGAGGAGTTCCACGCGGCTCAACCAGATCTTCGCGTGACGAACATGTCGGCGATGAGTTCGGAGAATGTCCTCACCATTTACCCGGAGCTTCAGAACCTGGGTGGGGGCGTGGCGTACGATTGTCTTCTGCACGTGGGTGGGTGGGAAGGGAATTTCGCCGTCAAGAAAATCTATCCTCGAGGTCCACGGGATCAGAAGCACGTGGCACCCATCGTATTAGGCCCGGACGCTCCAATCCGCACAACACTCATGGACCATGGCTATATCCGGCTCCGGTACCTGGACCGCTGGGGGCAAAAGTACGACTGTTGGTATGAGGTGACTCAAATCGGAACTGGTGCCCCCCCTCTCTATAATGTTCACATTGACTTGGAGCATCCTGAATTGCATGAGCCCCACCCGTCGTTCTGGGAGATGCGGAGGTTTCTTCGCACGACTCCTCTGCCCGAATGATCGGGACACATCGTCAGCCAGGAATCGTGGCAGCATGTCTGATCGTTTCGCCCGCCGCCCTGCAGAGGACGTTCCGGCACTTGACCCGCGACCGTCAGCTAGGGCTACTCACCGGTCTAAATTTTGGTAAGATCATACACAATCTTTCACGGGGAGACTTTTTTACTGTGGAGATAAAGATATCCATTGTCGCCGGCCTCGTCGTCGCCTGGCTTTCGATCATGACCTTCGGGATGCCAAGTCCCGCCTCTGCCGAACGGTATGTGGCTGGAGCTGTTGGGGCCAATTTCGCAGATCAGCTCACCGGCCCCAGGGGAACAAACGGCCTTGAAGGGGCTCAAGGCCCCGACTTTGACCTCAAGAATTCAGTCAGCTACGGGGCCAAGCTTGGATACTTTGCTGAGCACGGTTGGGTTGGGATCGAAGGCGAAGTCTTGCAGACCACGCCGCACATCAAGAACTTGGATAACATTCCGGGTGTCCATTTGCGCCTGACTACTGTAGGAGTCAACCTCCTTGCCCGGTATCCTGGGCGCACGTTCCAGCCCTACGCAGGAGTCGGCGTGGGCGCGGTAATTGCCCACCTCGGTGATTCCGCTGGCGCAGACATACAAAGTACGACCAGTGTCAATACTGGGTGGAATGTGCTTGTAGGCCTGCGTGCATTCGTCACCCCGTATGTCGCCGTCTTTACCGAATACAAACATACGGGGGCCACGCTACGGTTTGATCAGGCCTTTACCACCGGAGGAGGCTTTGAAGGTGTCTACAGAGCACAGCATGTTCTGGTCGGCCTCTCCTATCATTTCTAGCAGGATGCTGAAAAAGTCCGCCAGCCTGTCTTGTGCATGTGGTGTATTCGGTCTGTCTGGTTTGCTTGGTTGTATGAGCCAGAATCCTGCTAGGAGTGGAGAACTTCTATGCTACGGATGACAGGGAATGCTCTTTTTCTCTGTGGGCTGCTGGCGTTGTCGTCCTGCGCCGAGTCTGCTCATCAGGTTCATCGAAACATGATCTACATGGATGTGCCTCCTGAACTGGAACAACAGATTGATACCAGCGTGGCCTTTGCCGATCTGCGCGCAGCTCCTGGCAATTATGTCGGGCGGGTCGTCATGGTCGGTGGCGTCGTCATTACGGCCAAACGGACGGAGGACCGGACAGAAATCGAGGTTCTGCAACTTCCTGCTGAAGCAAGGGGGCCCTCGACAACGGATCGGGTCCGTTCCGAAGGGCGTTTCCTGGCTGTCCGAGAAGCGTTTCTCGACCCGGCGACTGTGCCTCCAGGCACACCCATTACCGTGATCGGTGTTGTCAGTGGTGCAACGACCAGGCCATTGGATGACAGTGAGTATGCCTATCCCGTTCTCGATATCAAACACCTCACCGATTGGAACGCTGTCGCCTCACGACAGTCGGAAGGTAGCGGCGCTGCGTTTTACGGCCCGTACTCCTCACCGTTTGGATACTGGGGGAGGCCGTACGGATATAATCCCTATTTTGGGAGGCCCGCTCCATTTTTCAACCAGCCACGGTCACCGTCGCCACCACCTCCACCTCGACATAGTATCCCGCCGCATTTTAGGAAAGGGCGATGACCTCGGGCGGTGTGACGGACGGTTGTGCCTTAGCGAGCGAAGCCACCTGGGGGTGAGCAGAGATTCAACTTGAATCATCGCATCCTTAGCCTGAGCCGTAACCTTACCGAGACGCTGGCGGACTTTTTGTATCCTGCTTCGATTGCATCGCATAGGACAAGCTTGATACAGAGTAGCGAATCCGCTATCTGAAGGACTCGTTCGTTTTTGCTGCATCAGGAGGGATCGTATTTATGTTTGACATCGTCGTACGATTGACTCGAACCAGGCTTGTTCCGTACCTCATCGCGAGTCCCCTGCTTGTCCTGACCCTCATAAGCCTTGCCCAGGCCTCACTCAGTCTGGCGCAAGGAGGCAAGACGGAGGTGTCCTCCGTGCAAAAAGCTTCACCGGTGGTGGTCTTCATCGAGACGCGTGGAAGCGAAGCTGAGTTGCGGCGTCAATTGCGGAGCAAAAACGGGGTGTCTGAACTCAGTTTCTCCACCCCAGCGTTCCGCTTCTCGGTCGTGCCAGCGGGGAGTTTCGGATTTATTACCCCGAAGTTTCTGGGAATGGCCTTGATCACGAAGAGTCCGGATCTCCCGTTTGAGCCGGTGTCCCCCACTCCCAACGCCTTCGAGATCCATAAACTTGCCGACGGCAGTGGGATGCTGGTGGGATTTGTGGAGGCGCAACTCAAGCCTCAACTAATATCGAGTGAGCAGATGAAGAATGTCCGGTTCGGGCTCTATTCCAATCCTTCGGACAAGGCTCCGTACATCGTCGCGGTGTCCTTGACCAAGCTGCTTGTGGAGCGGATGCCGACCAGACTCAATCCCAAGGAGCCAGGCAGCGCCGTCCTGCTCGAAGTGGATTTGCAGAGCACTGCTAACCGACCGTTGTCTCAAGCCGGGCCGTAATCAGCATTGTTGATGAGCGCTTCTGCTGTCAGCGCGGATTCGCTGCGGCGCTAGTCTTTGTCTCTCGTCCAAAGAAAAGAGCCTATGGCGTACGGTCGACAGCATGTCCCTACGATGTGTTGTGAGCGATTAGCGCCACCTCTCGCGAGCTAGGCTTTGCGCTTCTCGGGCGTTGGGACCGCAGTCGGCTGGGGTTTCAGCATCCTGCTAGACAGACAGGCCATTGATCTCTTCGGGCAATCCCTCTACCCTATGCCTTCTTTTACGGGTGGGATGGCACTGTTTGCAGCAAACGACCGATTCACTCCTGTGCGGTTTGGTTTAAGGAGGCCCAACATGATAATGCATGATCCGGCGAGCAGAGGTCTGGCTCGTCATATTCTTTCCATCGCAGTGAGTGCCTTGGTTGGGGCAGGAGTGGGAATTGGTGGCATGGCTCCAGCTTCCGCCTATGAGGTGTGGCTGACAGATCAATCCGATACGGCAAAAGAAAGCGGCGGCTTTCTCTATATCTATGAGGGTGCGGCGCTTGCGGCGAATCCTGCTGCTGCGAAACCGGCTGTCACCATCGATCTTTCCGGCGAGATCAACACATTTTGCGAAGCGGCGACCAAAAAACCGGTCCGACGTCCGCATATGTTGTTCTTCAACAAGGACCAGGATCACGCCATCATCTCATTCCTGAGCGGCCACGTGCTCTTTATGGATGCGCTGACGCGTAAGCCGGTGTCCTGCTTGTCGATGGGGAAGAATGTCCATGCGGCGTGGCCGACACCTGATCAGAAAATGGCAATCGCGGCAAATATTGCCGAGAAGAAGTTCATCCGCATCTGGACCGACTATGCCAAGCGTACATTCAGCTTCGATCCCGAGAAGGACGTGGTCAATCTTGCCGCGTTGGAGGGTGGAGAGCGTCCGGATACGTCGCCGATTTGCCCGATCACGGAGTCATCCAGTCGCTATGCCTTTGTCACGCTGCGGGGAGGAGGGCTGTTGGTGTTCGATGTCACCACCACGCCGATGAAGGTCGTGGCCACGCTCAATAATAATGAGATTCACCCCGCCGGCTGTGGCGGCATTCAGGTCGGCGAAACGATGTATATCAATTCCGGTGGCGGCTGGCCGGTGGCGCCGCTCTCCTATGATGTGTACGCGCTCGATCTGTCCACCCTTCCGAAATCAGTTTCGGCCAAGCTGGTGACTCAACGGGATGACCAGTTTGCCGATTCCCACGGGATGGCGGGGGTCGGACGCTATCTGTGGAGTGTGGACCGGGCCGGGAACAACGTCGAAATTATCGATACGCTCTCGAACCTGAGTGTGAGCTCGATCGAGCTGGTGACGGATGCGAACAAAGACCCAGCTCCCGATCTCATGGACAATGCGCCGGACGGTCAGTATGTCTTCGTCGGGCTGCGCGGCCCCACCCCACTCACCGGGAACGACAAGTCGGTGAATAATGCCAAAGGGACGATCCCCGGCGTCGGCGTCATTCACGTGGATGGCGGAGGGAAGGTCGGTCACTATAAAGGGCAAGCGGCCATCACGAATATGAAAGACGGAAAAGAAACAGCGGATACTCATGGGATTGCCGTTCGGAAGTAACGTCGCTCTTGGGAGATATTGGGGGAGCGCGGCTTGTCGCCGCGGCCTACTGGCGGGTGGATGAGAGGCTACTGTCGCTTCTTCGTAACGGGTCGCAGCGTATTCTAGCAGGCATCAGCAATCCGTTCATTTTGGAGAACACAGCATGTCCTTGACCGCTTATAACAATGTGCCGGTTCCTTCGTTCATGTATGGCACGGCTTGGAAAAAAGAGGCCACGGCGCAACTGGTGCAGTTAGCGGTGGCGGCGGGCTTCACCGCCATCGACACGGCCAACCAACTGATTCATTACCAGGAAGCTCTGGTGGGGGAGGCCTTGCTGGCCCTTGCGAAGCAGGGGATTGCGCGAGATCGCCTCTTTCTTCAAACCAAGTTTACGCCGACGAATGGTCAAGACCATCGCACCCCGTACGATGCCTCGGCTCCTCTCACCACCCAAGTGACCCAGTCATTCGAGAGCTCGTTGACCCACCTGCATACTGACTATATCGACTCCTATGTGTTGCATGGGCCCTATCAACGGCAGGGATTGGGAGTTGCGGACTGGGAGGTGTGGGCCGCCATCGAAGGGCTGTATCAGTCAGGAAAAACGAAAATGATCGGCATCAGCAATGTCACGGCTGAACAACTCGCTCAGCTTTGTGCCCAGGCGGCAGTGAAACCTATGATGGTGCAAAACCGCTGTTATGCTGCGCTTGGATGGGACAAAGCGGTGCGGGAAATCTGCCGGACGCATGGCATCATCTATCAAGGCTTTTCACTGTTGACTGCCAATCGAGAAGTCTTTGGCGATCCAAGCATTCGGGCTATCGCCAAGCGGTTAGGGACTGGTCTTGCGCAAGTCGTGTTTCGATTTGCGATGCAGGTTGGGATGCTCCCGTTAACCGGTACGACGAATCCGCAACATATGAAAGACGATCTTCAGGCTGAACAGCTCACCCTCACTGCTGAAGATATGCAGGTGATCGAAATGATCGGGACGTAAACACGAAGGATTAGGGGGTGGGCTTCGACAGGCTGGGAGTTGCCGAGAGTGGTCAAGAGCGGGATCGTTTGGTCTTCCGCCTCCAACGTTTCGTCGGCATGGCTTACGAAGGGAGTTCGATGAGACGAAGGGTGTAGAGATATTGGTAGAGCCCTTTAGAGTCCATCAGTTCGGCATGGGTGCCGGTTTCCACGAGGCGCCCTTTGTTGAGTACGAGGATGCGGTCAGCTCGTTGGATGGTCGTCAAGCGGTGGGCGATCACAAAGGTTGTCCGGCCCTTCATGAGTTGTTCCAGCGCCTCCTGGACAAGTCGCTCAGACTCACTGTCGAGGGCAGAGGTGGCTTCATCCAATAGCAAGATCCGTGGATTTTTCACAATGGCTCTGGCGATGGCGATACGTTGCCGCTGCCCGCCTGACACATTGATCCCTTTTTCACCTACGATGGTTTGATACTGGTCCGGGAAGCTCATGATGAAGTCGTGGGCATGGGCCGCACGGCTCGCCTCCACCACTTTTTCCTCAGTGGCCTCGCTGTCTCCGTAACGGATATTGTCGAGAATCGTCCCGCCGAACAAGATCGTCTCTTGCGGGACCAGTGCGACCTGCCGATACCAACTATCCATTGTGACCTGGCGGAGGTCCTGCCCGTCGATGGTGATGTGCCCCTCGATCGGATCGTAGAAACGGTGGAGCAAGTTCATCACGGTGGTTTTCCCGGCGCCGGTGGGACCAACGATGGCGACTAATTCGCCTGGTTTGGCTTCGAACGACATATCCGTCAAGACCGGTTGACGTGGATCGTAGGCAAAGCTGACGTGTTCCGCCCGAATGTGTCCCGAGACGGTGGACAGCGACGTGGCTGTGGGAGAGTCGCTCACTTCGGAGCGCGTGTCCAGAATTTCGAATACCCGTTGGGTGGCACCTTGGGCCTCCCTGATCTGCGCGAACACGCGGGCCGCGGAACTGAAGGGGCCGATCAGAATTCCGGCGAAGAGGACGAATGCAAAGAGATCGCCCGGCGACACGCTCCCGTCGATCACCTGGCGGCCTCCATACCACAACACGGCTGCGGCGGCGGAGAAGGTGAGGAGGCTGATGACGGGAATAAATACCGCCATGATGCCGGCCTTTCGGATGGTCAATGCTAAGGTCTGTTTGACTTGTGTGGCAAACCTGGTCTCTTCGCGCTGTGTTTGGACGAAGGACTTCACGATACGGATGCCGGAGATCACTTCTTCGATGAGGGTGCTCATTGCAGCGGTGTGATCCTGAATCGAGGTTGAGAGAGATTTCAGCTTTTTCCCAAAGACCTTGGCCACGAGGACCAGCAAAGGGAGCAGAACTAGGATTAAGAGGCAGAGCCGCCAATTCATCGTCAGTAAGAACGTGATCCCTCCGACGAAGGTCACGAGCTGTTTCGCACTGTCGATCGGCGTTTCGGTGACGACCGACTGGATCACCGTGACGTCGTTCATGAGTCGTGAGAGGAGTTCGCCGGTTCGCCGGCGGGCAAAAAAGCTCACGGATAAGGTATGCAGATGCGCAAAGAGATGTCGGCGAAAGTCGGCGATGATGTGCTGAGAAATCCACGCGGTCAGATAGCTATGACCCATCGAGCAGAGCCCCTGTAGGAGGACAAGCCCGAGAAAGACGGAGATCAAGTCCGTCATCCTGGACTGGTCGTGCTGCACGGTAATGATGTCCCACAGGGTGCCGGCTAACCGTAGCAGGGCCAGATTGATACCGGCGACGCCCATAACCAGCAGGCCTGACAGCACCATGCGGGACAGGTAGGGCTTTAAGAATGGAAGAAATCGTGAGAATGTGGACATGATGAGGAGCGATCTTAGAGGAGATGGCTACGGAAAACCAAGAGAGCACCGGCGAAGGGGGAAGTTCAGGCTGGAGGCGTTGTCGCAGCTACAGCTGGGCGATGGACTCGATCAGGTTCTTGTTGATGGCCACAAAGTCCGAGCGATCCTTCTCATCGATCAGCACGTCGGTGAGACTGATAAAGAGACGTTGTTCTTCGTTAATGGCATCGGACACACGATTTCGCATGGGAGGAATGAGAAAGTCGCCAACGTAGACGCAAGTCGCAGTCCGGACGCGGATGCGAACCTTCTTGCCTTCTGGCATGGACCCCTCCCCCCCTCTCTCGGGTGAGCCTAGCTTTTACGACGTTCAAACTTTTGACGCCGGCGCAGCTTCTTGTACTTATGCTTGCGCATTTTTTTACGGCGTTTTTTCAGCACACTGGACATGCATTCTCTCCCTTGCGAGGTGCGGAGTGTAGAAGTTTTTGCCTCAAATTGCAAGGTCATGAACGGATTAAATCGATTATGATTGGGCCGGGGCCAAGCAGCTGGCTGGTGGACATGCGATGCGGTGAGATCACCGCACGAGTCGCTTGACCTGTCTGATCGCCATTCCTATACTGCAACCATGATGGCGCCGCACAAATTTCGACTATTTCCCGTCTTGGTCCTGCTCGGCTCGATATTCTTGATCGGTGCCGGCTGCGGCGGCAAGAAGGTGCAATATCCTGAAGATCATGAACGGTATCTCCGTATCGATCAGGCTGTGGAATCGCTTCGCCAAGCCTATGTGAAGAAAGATTCGTCGAACCTGGCCTTGCTTATGATGCCGATTGACCAGCTTGAGCGGCTGCGGGAAGAGGCCCAGGGAGATTTCGAGTCCTTTAGTGCCATCACGTTGGACTTCGCGGTCGAGCGCATTATGATCGAAAGGGACGACATCGATGTGTTCGTGCATTGGCAGGGGCTGTGGAAAAAAGATGCGGACGATCCGGGTCTCCGGCAGCGAGGCCATACGCGATTGCAGTGGGTCGGAACACAGGCCATTCTTTTGCGCGGGGTGCAAGGCGATTCTCCTTTCGGTATGAAAGCCAGGCAGGCCACGGCCGACCCGCTACGTTCTCCCAAGATGAAATAATCCATGCCATCTCGTCGAACCCGTGCTCCGGTGCAGGCCGATTTCCTGGTCATTGGGAGCGGTGTGGCCGGTCTCCGTGCGGCGTTGGAGCTGAGCCGTGCCGGTCGTGTCACGGTGCTGACGAAAGGGCATCCGCTTCAGAGCAGTTCAATCCATGCGCAGGGCGGGGTGGCGGTGGCGATGAGTGACGACGACGACGTGGCCATCCATTTAACTGACACGCTCAAAGCGGGGCATGGGCTCTGCCGGAAAGAAGCGGTGCGGGTCCTCGTTGAAGAAGGGCCTGAGCGGATTCAAGAATTGATTGGGTGGGGGGCGAAGTTCGACAAAGTCGGCGGCAAGTTCGCGTTTGCTCGGGAGGCTGCCCACAGTCGAAGCCGCATTCTACGCGCGCGGGGGGATGCAACGGGGAACGAGATGGTGCGTGTGTTGATTGCCGAGGTGAATCGGCAGAAGCGCATTCAGCGATTGGACCATCACTTTACCGTGGATCTCGTGGTCGAAGGCGGGCGTTGTTGCGGGGCGATTGTGTTGGATGAAGGGTCTGGTCGGCAATTCGTGCTGCCGGCTCGCGCGATCATGCTGACAACCGGTGGGGCTGGGCATATTTATGCGCGGACGACCAATCCTCCGAATGCCACCGGTGATGGAATGGCCATGGCCCTACGTGCGGGTGCGGTGCTGCAAGATATGGAGTTCGTTCAATTTCATCCCACCGCATTGTACTTGCCGTCGAGTCCACCGTTTCTGCTATCGGAAGCGATGCGAGGGGAGGGTGCGCAGTTGCGCAACAATAAAGGGGCGTTGTTCATGCAGCGCTATCATCCCATGGGGGCGTTAGCGTCGAGAGACATCGTGTCTCGGGCGATCTTGGCAGAAATGGCGGCGACGAAATCGCGGCATGTCTATCTTGACGTTACGCACTTGGGTGCAGAGTTTGTCAAGCGGCGCTTCCCAACGATTTATGCGACCTGCCTTCGCTATGACATCGATATCACGGAAGAATGGATCCCTGTGTCTCCCAGTGCGCATTATATGATGGGTGGGGTCTGGACTGATCTAAACGGTGCGACGACGGTTCCAGGACTTTTCGCCGCCGGGGAGGTGGCTTGTAGCGGTGTGCATGGAGCCAATCGTCTGGCGAGTAATTCCCTGCTCGAAGGATTGGTGTTTGGCGCTCGCGCGGCAGTGGCAGCCGTCGCGTTTGCTGATCACCAGGAGATCCCCAAGCTGTCGTCTCAGGAGGCCACGCTTCGAGCGGGCCAATTCGGCATGCTGGAGGATCCGGAAAAGTTGCGTAGCTCACTCAGGCGAGCAATGTGGGGGCAGGTTGGTGTGATACGCTCGGGCGAGTCACTCATTCGGGCCTGTGCCCAATTGTCACGGTGGGCACAACTCGTGTCTCAGCCGTTTGCAAGCCGGGCAGCGCTGGAAGTGAAGAACATGGTGCAGGTAGCGCAATGCGTCGCGGAGGCGGCATTGTGGCGTGAGAACAGTGTCGGGGCCCATTACCGATCGGATTTTCCAGAAGCCAAGCGGGTCGGCTGGCAGCAACACAGTCGCCTGTCGAGCGGAGAAGTCGTTAGCGGGGAGGCAGTTCGGAAATCACGGGGGCTGTTGCTATCTCTGCGGGGACGTATCGGGTGACCGGACGTTCCAAAATGACGCCATCCCGGACAAGGAATGTACGGTAGTACCCGAGAACTCTTCTGACGTATTGCCTGGTTTCATGGAATGGAGGAAGTGCCTGGTAGCGGTCAACGGCATTCTCTCCGGCATTGTAGGCTGCCAAGGCCAGCGGTAAGTTCCCATGGAATCGGTTGAGCAGCTGGCGCAAGTACTTGGTCCCTCCGCCAACATTATCATCCGGATCATACATATCCCGCACGTCCAGACGCACAGCGGTCTGTGGCATCAGTTGCATCAGGCCGATCGCGCCAGCGCGAGACACCGCCCGTGGATCAAAGTTCGATTCAGCTTTGATGACGGCTCGGACTAATGCGGGATGGAGCTGGTGTTGTGAGGAGTGCCGACGAATGACTGGTTCGAGTTCTCGCTCGGATAAGGTGGCGTGGAGTCGGCTGGATCCAATCTCAATTTTTCGATAGCGTGAGTCTGACGGGACATTGGTGAGGGAGATCGAGCCGTCGTGCCCGACAAACTGATAGATTTCTGCCATGGTTGTTGGCACGGAGAAGGTCAGTGAGCCAATCCCTGCGATCACCGTCGTCATGAGGCCAATGGACGCATGCTGTCTAAGGGATGTCATTACTAGAGAAAAGGTGTTGCGCATGGTTGCAACGATACCAGCCCGCCACTGGGTGTCAAGAAAATGCAGATCTTGTGCCTGGAGGCTAATCGTAAATAGTGTAGGAAAACAATGGAGTTTGTGAGGGTGTAGCCGGCTAGGGCTCTAAGAAACGCGCTCGGTTGGCAATAAATAGTCTGTGGAGCTGTTGGGTGAGAAGTCCGGGCGTTCCATTTCCAACCGGATGCCCGTCCACCATGGTAACCGGCATGACTTCCATGCTCGTGTTGGTGAGAAAGCACTCGTCTGCCTGGTTGAGCGATTCAATCCCGAAATGCCCTTCGTCGACTGGAATCTGCGCCTCTCGGGCGAGCTTGAGCATAATGTCGCGTGTGATACCATCCAGCAGGCCGCATGCAAGTGCCGGGGTGCAGAGCCTGCCTGCTCGGACAAAAAAAAGATTGCTGACGGTGCATTCCGTTAGATGCGATTCCCAATTGAGCAGAATGCTGTCGAAGGCGTTAGCCGCAATCGCTTCTCGTTTGGCCAGGATATTGTTCAGAAAGTTTGTGGCTTTGATCTGGGGCGAGAGCGCGCTGGGTAAGTTTCGTCTCGTTCGGGCGACGATCAGGTTCACGCCGATACGATATTGTTCGAGTGGGGGAGGGTGAAGCGGTTTGGTCATGATCACTACGGTAGGGGTTAGGCATAGTGCCGGATCGAGGCCGATGTCGCCGGCTCCTCGGGAGATAGTGATGCGAAGGTATGCGTCGGTGTGTTCGTGTCCGACGTCATTCCGCGTCATGGCTTCGTGGAGGAGCGCCGGCCACCTGTGCTCGGGAATCGGGATGGTCAGGCCGATCGCGTCTGCAGAGCGGCGAAGCCGAACAAGATGTTGGTCCCGCATGAAGATCCGGCTCCCGTAGGAGCGAATCGTTTCATAGACGCCATCGCCATAGAGAAAGCCATGATCGAAGACGGAGACGACGGCCTCCTCGTCTTTCACGAACCGATCATTGAGATAAATCCACATCGTTACGTCTGTCGCAGCGCGCTGAAGAAAGCCTGGGCCTTCTGGAGCGTTTCTTCGTATTCCTTGGCCGGATCGGAGTCGGCGACAATTCCGGCACCGACTTGCAAGTATCCCTTCCCCCCACACCATACCAAAGTTCGAATCACGATATTGAGATCGAGGTCGCCGTTCCAGCCGATGTACCCCAATGATCCGGTGTAAGGGCCACGGCGTACCGGCTCCAGTTCCTCAATAATTTCCATGCAGCGGATCTTCGGCACGCCTGTGATGGTGCCCCCTGGGAACAGCGCCCGAATCAGTTCGAAGGGCGTGGCGTTCTGCCGCAAGGTGCCGTGGACGTTGGAGACGATATGGTTGACGTGGGAGTACTGTTCGATCGCCATGAATTCATCGACCTGCACGCTACCGAATTGGCAGACGCGGCCCAGGTCGTTTCGTTCGAGGTCGACGAGCATGAGGTGTTCCGCTCGCTCCTTTTCATTCGCGAGTAATTCGCCAATGAGGCGTTGATCATCACAGGCGTCGAGCCCGCGAGGTCTGGTTCCGGCAATCGGGCGCGTGTCCGCCC
>JAYTTD010000129.1:0-4657 GCA_043745235.1 Nitrospira sp.
CGGAATCAGAATGCCACGTTGCGGTCACGTTCGGCGACGGCCTTGATGTAGTCCGGCATGCCCTTGATCGTCGCGCCCGCGACGAGATCCCCGGCGCCGATCTGCCGCGCCACGGCGCAGGCCCCACAGACCCAGATGGGAATATTTGCGGCTTGCACAGCTGCCAGCAGATCTTTCAGCGGCGTCAGATTCACCCCCGTCACATGCTCGGCGGTTCCTTTGCGCCCGAGCGTCACGGCTTCATTCCAGAGCCAGAGCACGACCTCGTGCCCTTGCTCCTTCGCGACCTTCGCGGCGATAAATGGCAACGTTGCCATCGTAGAATCGTCCGTGCCTCGGCTACCAGAAATAATGAAGCTCCCCGCAGCACACTGCGGGGTATCCTGCGAAATTCTCCGAGCCTACTCCGCCGAAGTAGCTTCGGCTACGAAGGCCGGAAGCCGCTACCCTCCTTCGCCAAGGCTATGGAGGGTTCTCCTCGCCTTCATCCCCGCAGCACGCTACGGGGTATTCGGCGAAGGAGAATAAATGTCGCCATCGTGTGACTTTCCTCCGCTGGCGATGCCGTCATTGTTTGAGAGATGATAACGCCTCCAAGGAAGGCACGAAGAATACGCTCCGTCGCGACAGAGACCGGGATGCCGATTCTGCTTTCACGATGGCTTCTCCCCACGGTGCTGGGGATTGAGTTCGATTGCCACGCCGGCAGGCACCGCGATGGATTGATGCACAGTGCAGCCATGCGCCACTTTAAGGAGACGCTCGCTGTGTTCAGCCGTGATGCGATGCGGCAAGTGAATCGCCAGTGTGACCTGGCCTACCCGATGCGGCTGTTCCGCCATGGTCCATTCCGCCTCGACGCTCAACCCTTTGGTCGAGATCTGATGGCGGTCACAGTAGCGACTCACGAAATAGCCCACACAACTGGCCAGTGAACCGACAAAGAGTTCGACAGGACTCATGCCGGCATCCTGTCCCCCATCCTCGATCGGCTGATCGGTTACCACTCGGTGAGCACCGCTGGTAATGTCGTGGCGAGTCCCACCATGGTATGCGGCTGTGAGTTTCATGTCGCCCTCCTCGCAGAAGCCACTTGTGCGTCGTCATGCACCGTTAGAACCAGGCGAACGAGACTCGCCTGTTAGTCAGCACGAGTTTTCACTCCTTCACAATCACGCCGCACGCGATGCGAGGCCCACCCGGCGCATCTTTTGTCGACGGGTCTGGCAGATACTTATCGTCCAGCTCATGGATAATGAAGGCGCTCCCGTCCTTATCGAACAGGGTATTGAGCCCCTCCGACAGGGTCACTCGACTCGTGATCGTATACAGCGATCCGTTTCGGTCATCGTTCACGGAGAGGTTCTGGAGATCGCCGAGATGGTAGGGATGGTTTCCTAACCCGGGCGTGACGTTCGCCTCCGGATTTATGGCCGCATCCACATTCCCGTCATAGTGCCCCTTGGCTGCCGCGAAGGGCTCGCAGGTGCCGACCTCGTGAATGTGGATCGCATGGAGTCCCGGCTTCAACTTGCTGTCCGTCGTGCCGACGATCTTCAGCTTGATTCTGACGCGCCCTTCATACTTCTCATAGAGATCTGCCTCTCCCGTAATGCCGAGACCGGCGATCACTGCCTTCGCATGCAAGGCCTTCTCGTGCTTGCCCATATAATAGGACGAACAGCCGGCAAGCGGTAATACCGCTGCCACCACGAGCGCAGTTCCCACAAATACACGATTCATACATCCTCCTTGGTGATTTGATTCTCCGACTAGATGGCCGCCCGACAACGATGCGGCACGCTCTGCAAAACGCCAGCCGCCGCAGGTTCGATAATCTTTTCACCTCTCTCCTCCACCGCGCGTTTCAATGGTCAGCTGTGACCCTTTCTTTCAGGACCCCCGGAAGTTTTGAACGCATCCGGCAGAACATCCCCGGCGTGCTCACGCGGTATAGGCTCAGGAGGCATTCGTTGACATAGCCGATACGCAATGTCACTTTTCGCATGCAATATATCATTCATTATTGGAGTGAGAACAGCGGTATCTGAAGCATCTGCCGTGAAACTCGATGATTCTACAGATACACATAGTGGCAAACTGATCAAGGCGTCGTCTGACTATTGGGCCTTTATCCCGCATCCGCTACCTCCTCAGCTCACACTGACATGGGAGTTGGTGAAACAGCTCTCTGAGGTTGATTGAGCATTGAGTGAATGCGCCGGAGTTGCTCGGACGCTTCCCCATCCTCATCTCCTCATCGGTCCGTTTATCCGGCGTGAAGCGATGCTTTCGAGTCGCCGATGCGTACGCATCGCATCCCGCCGCCTGAGTTGAAGAGGAGCATAAGAATTTGTTAACCTGCGCGAATGAGTGGACACCGATGAAGATACGCATTACCGTGAACCAGTCGGTGGATCGCTCACCTTGTGCCCATCGGGACCTGACCTTGGCAGGGCGGTCCCTGAGATGGCAAGGGCTTCACCTCAAACGTTCGACGGAACGCTATACCTGCGATGCGTGCGGTACACCGCTTGTCCGCACTCTTAAAACGTCCGTGCCTTACTCGCTGGCTCCCCATCATCAACGCACTGAGACGAGTCCACCCGACGCCGGGAATTGATCCCGCTGCCAACCGCAGACCCGAGACGGGGACATTCTCCATGTCTTGAATCGTCTGCTCATTGCCCTCGTCGTTCTGCTTGCGAACGAAGCGCCACATCTCCCAGTAGCCGACCGTACTTGTTCAATGCTAGAATCCGCTAGTGACCCGAGGCGTTGAACCGATGTAAGGGAACGGGTAAGCGGCAAGCTTCGGTTGGCCGTCGATTATTTCAACTGCGTGGAGATATTATGGCTTGGTGTCAAACGGTGACCGTATGAAAACGTTTCAGGTACGACAAAGCATTCACTATGATCTGACAATCGCCGCAGGCACGGAACAGGAAGCGATTCTGAAAGCCGGGGGTATCCCATTGACTCAGTGGGACACCGAGAGTCCCGAGATCACAGCCGAATTGATCGATGAAACGGAAGAATTGGACGAATACTGATACCCCGGGCCTTTCTGACGCCCACGATACGGGGCGTCCTCGATTGGCTCTGGTCTCCTCCTCGCTCGACTCGCCTGAGACACCAGCGGAACTCTGCCGGATACACCCCCTGATCAGACACACCCGACCCTTCTGAGGGCGTGGGGGTTGAGGCCACAGTCGCTCATGCCCCTGGTGGGGTACGGTTTGAGGTAACTCATTTCCTCACCGCCAGCATTTCTGCTTTGTCTGCTCAGGAACTTGTCCGGCCAACGGCCCCGAGTGGCAATGATACCCGCCTCGCTTTCCTGTAGACCAAAAACGGCCATCCCTGAGCCGTACCTGCTTACTGAGATGGAGAACACGATCATCGACGATATTTTTGAACTACTGAACAAGCACGGGCTGACTTCGCTTCAGTCGTTTTATCTTCTCGAGCGGTTGGGCTGGATCATTGAGGTAGGGCAACAGATTACGAGGAGGGAACGCACCACGGCACGAAAAAATACGATGTTATTAGAGCTTATTTAGCTCTTAACGCACACCACAGACACAGTAGACCGCCAAGCACCATGCTCGCCACAACCGCTGTGATGCTCCCAACCATCCACAGCATAAATACATCGTACAACAACATGGTGTGTGCCCCCTACGTGAAGCAAGCGCCTCTATTTCCGCACAAATTGATATTAACACATTACCATTTTACCTTTAGATCTCAAGCATTTCGAACCACACCGCAGCGGTAAGTTCAGTTCATCATAGGAAGGCTCATCATGAAACGATTCAGCTTCGTTGTCCGTGGGCTCTCGCTGCTACTATCCTGCAGCGGTGCCCCATCCATCCTCCTTGACCCTCCCCTGGCGATCGTGGCAACAGGGCCGATCTGATCGGCCCCAACACCGCCACCGCCGAGCAACTCAAGGCGTTCCATAGTATTGGCAAAACGTGCTCGGAGAAGATCAGCAAGTGCTGACCGTATCAGCAGAACGATGAACTGGGGCAGAAGCAGAAAAAGGAATTAGATCTTGCAATCCTACAATGAAAAAACACAGGCTCCTCTCCCATCGTGCGTGCCCTCCGAGTGAAATTTCACGGTGCGGTCTATCAGGTCACGAGTCGCGGCAAGGTCTTAGCAACGTGGGTCCTCGTCAATAGAGGACATGCCGGTAAAAGACTTTCTTCGCCACCTCAGCCGCCACGACATACCCGACGACGATGCAGAACAAGGCCGCCAAAAACAGCGGCGGCAACGGCACGAACCCCAGTGGCCCGCGCAGCGGCGTATAGGGCAACAGCAGCGTCAGTCCTACGACCGCGAGTGTCGCAACCAGCAGACCACGGCTCGGTCGGCTGTGAATAAACGGCCGCCGAGTCCGAACAACCAGGACGATGACCGAGGCGGAGATCACCGACTCCACAAACCACCCGGTTCTGAATTCCTCAACGCCGGCTTCCAGGAACAAGAGCAGCACACCAAACGTAATATAATCGAATATGGAACTCACCAAGCCGAATGTGAGCATAAACTTCCTGATGAAGGCGATGTTCCACCGCCTGGGCCGATCGATCAGCTCCTCATCCACGCGATCACCGGCGATGGTCATTTCCGGAACGTCGGTCAG
>JAYTTD010000130.1:0-4613 GCA_043745235.1 Nitrospira sp.
AGACAATAGAATAGGGGCTGCGGTTCTCATGCCCCTCAGGTTTAGGTGATATCGCATATATAAGTCAAGTTATTTGAGACTCACTACACTAGCATGGCACCTGGAGATCGTGCGGTAGTCGAGTTCCTGACAAAAGGTAACATTAAGATAAAACATGAAATCATTTTGGAAGAAGCTAAACCATAGAGTGACAAGTTAAGCGTGCCTTCTGTAACTACCAGCGGTTTCATAGTTCTTAGGTTAGCGAGAAGACACGGTAATTGCAGAACTTACAAGCTCTGCTACCGAGTTGCTACCGTTCACTTCCAGGCGCCTGGCCAATGATGTGAACACGGGGGCCGTGCGGAAGCGGGATCACTCGCTTATCGTCCACCTCACCGCCTAACACCCACTCAAACAGTCTCTGCGCATCGTTCAGTTCAGGATCTTTCGGCAACCCATACTGCTCCTGCTGCATGGGTTCGTCGTAGAGGCCAATGCAGCCGTGTGAGGCCGGGTAGCCGGGCATGTCCCGTCCATGGATCCAATAGGACACGCCTTCCCTATTCACATGGAACCGAAACGCATAGTTCATCGGATACGGTCGGTCCGTCCCTTCGATCGTGTAGAGATCGGATTGGTGTTGCAGCTGGGCAGCGGTCAGACGGAACTTCCCCGTGGGCGTGTCGTTCAGTCCATTCCCGGAGGCGATGGGACTCGCAAAGCGAAGGCCTCCATATTCATAGGCTCCGAGAAACTGCTCGTTCAGATCGATCAGAATGAATTGCTCGTCTTGTTCTGCAACCGGATAGAACAACGGAAGAGGCGTAAAGGATGCGAGATCCTCCAGCCTCCTCGGGACTTTGATGGCTAGGCCTGAATGGGCATGACGCCGATCGATTCGATTGAATCGTGCGACATCGATCCAGTTCTCGCCGAATATTTTTTCCAGCGATTCACCGGGGCGCAGCATGCGACAGTCCCACTCCAGAGTGATGTCACTCGGATAGGCGATCTCGCAGGGACCGCGATGCTTCTTGGGATGTTCAGCGTGAGAAACAACGGGAAGACCCACAACCGCCATCACCGTGATGGTGACCAGGACTTTCCAGTATGACAACAACGTCACCTCGGACAGGCACGGAAAAGACGGGAACGAATGCCAAGCTTCGTCACCACCGTTTTCCGCTTCACGTCTCACGCGACGTTATGACCAGTACTGCGACGCTTTCGTATAGCCGAAAAGGAGGTCGCGCCGAGCCAGGATACCGACGAGTTTGCCGTTCCGCACGACAGGCACCCGCGTAATGTAGCGGTCCTGGAACAGATTCGCGACCTCCTCCAGCTTCATATCCTCGGTCGCAGTTACCGGATGAGTGCTCATCAGTTCGACGGCCATGACCTTCCGCAGATCCCGCCCATCGATCATCGCCTGAAGCAGATCGTACTCGCTGATCAGTCCAACCAAGGTCCGGTCCTCTTCCACCACCGGCAGGCTGCCGAAGTTTCGCTGGGTCATCATCCGGCTGATGGACAAGGCATCGGCCCTGGAGCCACAGGTAAAAACTGCATCCTGCATCAATTGCCCCACCGTCAAGGTCTTAGGATCGCAAGCTGCCGCAAGGAACTCCGTTTTTCGCATAGTCCCTTCCTCCCTTTTTCGTCTTTATCTAGAAGCCCGCAGCACAACAGAAAAGTCTTCCCGCGGGATGTTCAAAATGGCTGTCAGCAAGGCCGCAGCCGATGGAAGCACCGGAGGCGTAGCGTTCTCACCCGCCCGCCCCGAACTGCAGCGCAGTTCTGTCCCGATGGGCTACGTTGAGGATGCTTTCGAGGTGAGAACGCCGCTGACGGCCATTTTCAGCATCACGCACGCCCGGCCGCCAGGTACGCACGGAGCACATCCCGCCTGGCGATGATGCCCACGAGCTTGTCTTTGGCGTCCACCACCGGCACGCGAATCAAATCGCTGGCTCTGAACACGTGAATCAGCGTCGGGAGTATCGTTTCCGGGTGGACCGAATAGGGGTTGTACGTCATGATATCGGCGGCAGCGACGGCATCAAGCTTGTGACCGTCATCCAATGCAGCCAGCAGATCATGTTCGCTGACGATGCCCAGAAGTTTATCTTTGGCATCCACCACCGGCACGGCCCCGAAGCCCTCGATCATGAGCGACGCAATCACATCGCCTTTGGTCTTGAGGTGAGCAGACTGCACCATTTTCTGCATCACCTGCTTGACCGTCATCTCGCCGAATTCTTTCCTCGCTCGTATCCTGGCCTGCTTCACTGTCTTCGTCTTTTCCGTCTTCTTCGTCGGCATATTCCCTCCTCACGAGTGATCTCGCAGGATAGCCACGCAATGTAAGTGCCAGAACCCCAAAGTCAGACAAGGCCTCCATTCTCACGCAGGGGGTCATGTATTTCTCCACTGATTTTTTTCCGTCCTTCAGTACTGGGGCCATTCACCACAGTCATCCCTTCTGCGCTGCTGCAAAACGCCGCAAGCCCAACTCAGAAACGCCGGCCTTTCTCTACAAGCCATGAGAATACTGGCGCGTCTCACCTCCTCACCGTCCCGTGTCACAGGCACATGCAATGCAGATCTGATACCCGGAGTCGCTCGCTGGCTGTTGACCATCATCATTGTCATTGAGAAAGGGAGTCTGTCATGCGAATTATTTGTGCTGTGGATGGGTCTGAATGCTCGCAGTGGGGGGTCCAAGCACTCGAAGCGCTCGCCGGCCGGGAGCCGGAGGATGTGACCCTGCTCCATGTGGTCGATCCGGCGGCCCTCCGAACGGGCAGAGGCAAAAATCCTGTGGCAGAGAAGCGCGCGCTGGCCGCCATGGAGAAGGCCGGTGGAATCCTCCTCCGCGAAGCGGAGCGATCAGCTCGTGTCGCCCTCGGTCAGGCCGTGACCGACCCTCGCACAAAATACCAGCGCGTCTTAGCCCATGGACCCCTCGCACGGACGATTGCGCGGCAAGCGCAGCGGGTGAAGGCCGATCTCATCCTCATCGGATCCCGCGGGTTGAGCGACATTCAAGGATTCTTGTTAGGAAGCATCTCCCGGCAGGTCACGTCGATCTCCCGCTGCTCCGTCCTCGTCGTGAAACAGCCGATCCAGCAGTTAACGCGCGTGACTCTCGCAGTCGATGACTCAAAGCACTCCCGAGCCGCCGCGCGATTTCTTCGATCCCGCATTCTTCCGGAATCTGCTATCACCACTATCCTCTCATCGGCCGAACGACCGGTGACCGACTTGGCCGTTCGATATCTGTCCAAAGCCCAAGTCGCAGAGTTGGAACGACCGGTCGTCGACCGAGCCACGAAACTTGTCGCATCATTGCGGGATGAATTCCTGAAAGACGGCTACGCCGTCGATACAGACGTGCAGATGGACCACGTCATCGACACCATCGTCAAACACGTGGAGGCAAATCATGCCGACCTCCTGGTGATCGGATCTCGCGATTTGACCAAGAGCGAACGGCTCCATCTCGGCAGCGTTTCGGAGAGTCTTCTGAGACATGCCCCCTGTTCCGTCCTGATCGTGCGAGGCTGGCGTGCCTGACGTCGCCGAGCAACACCTCCACCAATTGACGGTTGCTGAAATCTTCAAACACCTGGAAACCAGGGAAGGCGGCTTGTCGCCCGAAGAGGCACAGCAGCGTCTCAGTCGGTATGGCCCCAATGTCCTGGAGGAGCCGACTCGTTATTCGTTGATTCGAGGGTTCCTCTATCAGTTCACCCACTTTCTGGCCATTTTGCTGTGGATCGCCGCAGGCCTGGCGTTCACGGCAGAATTCATGAAGCCCGGCGAAGGGATGGCCACGCTCGGCTGGGCGATCCTCGGTGTGATCGTCATCAACGCCGCCTTTGCCTTCTTTCAAGAATATAAGGCGGAGCGCGCGGTGCATGCACTCCATCGGCTCCTCCCTGCCAGGGCATGGGTGCTGCGAAACCAACAACCGCATGACGTATTGCGAAGCGAGATCGTGCCAGGTGACGTGCTCTTGATTGAGGAGGGAGAGCAGATCCCTGCCGACGCCCGGCTCATCGAAGCAGCCGAAATGCGTGTCGACCTCTCCTCTCTCACGGGCGAATCCCAACCGAAACGGCGGACAGCGGAACCGGTCACCGATGGACATCTCCTGGACATTCCCAATCTCGTATTCGCCGGTACCCCCGTGCTCTCAGGCAGAGGCAAGGCGGTGGTGTTCGCCACCGGCATGCAGACGGAATTCGGTAAGATCGCCCGCCTCTCCACAACCGTAAAAACAAGCCTCAGCCCGCTGCAAAAAGAGATCCTAAAGGTCACTCATGTGGTCGCCATGCTGTCACTCGCCATGGGCGGAGTCTTTTTCGTCATCGGCATTTCCATGGGCTTGGGCTTCTGGATCAGCGCGATCTTCGGAATCGGCATCATCGTGGCGAACGTGCCGGAAGGACTGCTCCCCACTGTGACGCTGGCCTTGGCGTTGGGCAGCCAGCGCATGGCCAAACGCCACGCACTCATCAAGCAACTGACGTCCGTTGAAACCTTGGGTTGCACCACCGTCATCTGCACGGATAAGACGGGGACGCTGACCGAGAACCGGATGCGCGTGGCTCGTTTCTATATGGACC
>JAYTTD010000131.1:0-17471 GCA_043745235.1 Nitrospira sp.
GGCTGTGGCCGGCACGCGAACAACATCCGGCAGCGGCCATCACATAAACCGGACATTTCTATTGTGGGAGGAAGAGGACATTTCTAAAGTGGCTTGACAATTGGAAAGATAATTCTTGACCGTCTTATCGCTCAGTTGCATCCTGGCCGCAATTTCCTTGTTGGTCAAACCTTCCGCCACCAACGCCAGCACGCGCTCTTCTTGAGGAGAAAGGGGTTGTCCCAGCTTCGGGTCCTTCTGTTCCGGCATGGCCTTAATCCAATTCAGCGCCCGTTGGGTGAGGGCCGGATCGAGAATCGATCGACCCTTGGAGACCGCGTGAATCGATCGAATCAGCAGACCGGAGTCAATATTCTTGAGGACGTATCCCTGTGCACCCGCTAGCACAGCCGCCAGGGAGGACTCATCATCGGTATACGAAGTGAGAAAGATGACTCGTGTCGTCGGATGCCTGGCAAGAATAGCACGACAGGCTTCAATCCCGGAGCCATCCGGAAGTCGAACGTCCATCAGGACGACGTCCGGACGGAGTCGCGTGACCGCCCGCACCGCAGCCGCTTTGGTTCCTGCTTCACCGACGACGGTA
This sequence comes from Nitrospira sp., assembly GCA_043745235.1. Lineage (GTDB taxonomy): Bacteria > Nitrospirota > Nitrospiria > Nitrospirales > Nitrospiraceae > Palsa-1315. Next base: position 587 of record JAYTTD010000131.1, read on the forward strand.
ATGCCGTGATGATGGTTGTGTAAGACGGTTCGCAGACCGACGCGGACCACTTCGTGATCGTCGACCAAGAGCAGGCGAATCGGCTTCTTATTAAGAGACACCGGAAACCTTTTTCGGCAAATCGAGCACGATGCGTGTCCCTTTGCTCACCTTTGACATGAGGGTGAACCGTCCTCCGATCTTTTGCGCACGGGCAGTCATATTGCTCAACCCATACCCAGTCCGTCTGGTGGCCTTCGGGTTGAATCCGCAGCCGTTATCGCGAATGCTCAACCGGACCCCCTGCTTCAGCATCTTGAGCGACACCGTGGCCTCTTGCGCGTGGCCGTGCTTGATACAATTACCGACCGCTTCCTGGATGATGAGGAGCAGGTGTAGGGACTGCTCAGTCGAGAGGGCCTGCGTGGCACGGTCCTCGAGCACAAGACGCACGCGCGTGCCCTGGGTCTGCCCCAGCAATTCCAGCATGTGCCGCAGCGCCGTCGGTAAGTCCTTCCCCTTCAGCAGGTCTGAGCTCAGCCCTGCGATGAAGTTCCGGATCTCGTGCATGACACGGTTCAATTGATCGATGGCCTCTCCGATCGGCTGGCCGAACATCTTACGACTCCTTGGAGGCATCATCAATGTAGCCGTTTCGAGGGTCAGGCCCACGGCAAAGAGCGACTGTAACACACCATCGTGCAAATCCTGGCTGATCCGCTCGCGTTCCTCGACCGCGACGCGCAGATCGATCTCTCTTTGACGTAGAGCTTCTTCCACGCGCTTGAGGTCGGTGATATCCGAGCACGTCACCAGCACGATGGTCTCTCCAGTAGAAGACCGACCCGCACTGGCCGTCTCCCGCACCCAAATAATGCCCCCGTCTCTCCGTACCTTCCGAAATTCCCAGTTGCTGACTTTCTCCGGTGTCGCGAGACATTCAGTCAAACTGGCGGCAACGGTTATCTTATCGTCTTTGTGAAAGATGTCGAGCACAGAATGCCCAATTAATTCCTCCACCAAGTACCCGAGCTGATCCGCGCCGAAACGGTTGACCGAGAGCACCGTCCCATCTGTTGCCAGCGTGAAGTACATGGTCGGGGTCTCGTCGTACAGCGTCCGATACCGTCCTTCACTTGCACGAAGCGCCGCGTCCGTTCGCTTGCGCTCTCGGATATCCCGCACAATGACGCAGCCGTATTCACTTCCCTCGTAGTCCAGATAGTTGACGGTGACCCCCGTGTCCAGGACGCGGCCGGTCTTCGACCAGTATTTCGACTCGAACGTCATGGACTTTTTCCGTTTTAATTCTTCCCACTGTGCCGACCAGAGTTTCGGAAGAAGATTGGGGTCAATGTCGTGCAGGGTCATGGTTGTGAATTCGTCGCGGGTGTATTCCAGCATCCGGCAGGCCGCATCGTTGACGTTCAGGATTCTGGCATCGGGACCGATCCAGAAGAACCCTTCGACGGCATGGTCGATGGAGAACTGAGTCAGTTTGATGGCTTCCTGCGCCACCCGCAACGCCGTCACATCTTCGCTGAGCACAAGAGCGCCAATAATAATACCAGCCTCGTCCCGAACGGGAACAGTCGAGTTACGAATTATCCTTTTCGTTCCATCGAGGCATTCGAGGTCGAGGGTTTCGTTCGGTGAAGGGATCCCTTTCGTCAGTGATTGGCTCAAAGCCCAGCGATGGAGTTGGCTCGATGGTCCCATCGTCTCCCACCAACCAGCGGCACTGGCGGCAGTCTCGATCCCGACTTGTTTGATGCCGGACCAGATCTGCTTGGCGGCGGGATTGGACAGGACCGGCTTGCCCAATTGATCGGTAAACCAGACACCCACCGGCAGCGCGTCGAGCACCGTACGCAGCTGACGCTCGCTGCGATGCAGTTCCTCTTCCGCCCGCTTGCGGTCGGTGATGTCCATGTGGGTTCCCGCCATGCGGAGCGATGCCCCTGCGTAGTCGCGTTCCACCACTCTGCCCCGGGCCAAAATCCAAACCCAGTGGCCAGCCTTGTGCCGCAGCCTAAACTCGCTTTCGTAATCCGGCGTCTCGTTCTTCAGGTGAGAGTCGAGAATGGCTTGGATGATTGGCGCATCCTCTGGGTGCAACAAAGACTGCCAGGTGCTGACATGAGGTTCCAGCTCGTCCGGCGCGTAGCCTATCATCGAGCACCAGCGCCTATCGAATACAGCTTTCTCGTTGGGCACATCCCAATCCCACAACCCGAGGCCGGCACCAAACAGGGCGAGTTCCTGGCGCTGTTCGCTCAGACTGAGCTTCTCCTCCACCTGCTTGCGCTCCGTGATGTCTTGGCATGAGCCGGACATGCGACAGGGCTCTCCCTGCTCATCCCATATCGCCTGCCCACGCCCGCGAATCCAGAGATAGTCGCCTCGATTGGTGCGCAGCCGATATTCGACATCGTACGGACCTCGGTGCTCGATATGCGCAGCTAGTTGGCCGAACACGCGATCCTTGTCATCGGGATGCAGACGTACCGCCCATTGTTCGAGTGTCTCGAACGACTCTGACTCCTCCAAGCCGAGCAATTCACGCACTCCCGTCGACCACCAGATTGGTGTCTCTGGCGCATACCATGGTTTGTCGGGAAACAGATGGCCATCCCAGAGAATATCGGTCGATCCCGCTACAGCCAGCGCGAGACGTTCTTCACTTTCTCGCAGGGCCTCCTCGACCCGCTTACGTTCCGTAATGTCCTGGACAATCGCGATATGGTGAACAGGTGTTTCGCTCGGCCGCCACAATGGAGCCACGTTGAGGCTCACCCACACAATGGAGCCATCTTTGCGCACGTAGCGTTTTTCCATCGTGAAGGAGGATATCTCGCCGGAGAGGAGGCGTATCCGTCTCTCAATATTCCCCTCCAAGTCGTCAGGGTGGGTGATGGCTTGAACCGTGGTGGACAGCATCTCAGATTCCGTGAGGCCTACGATCTCACAGTAGCTGCGATTGACCTGCACAAACCGGCCTGTGATCGAATCGACTTGAGCCACTCCTGCTCCCGCTTGTTCAAAAATAGCCCGGTAGTGCAGCTCGGCCTTGCGCAGCGACTCCTCTGCCCGCTTCTTCTCAGACATGTCTCGTCCGATTCCGGTGATGCCGATGGGCTCGCCCTGAGCATTCTTGAGGAGGGTGCCGGTCCAGTGATAGGGAATGAGACGATGCTCTTTGGTCAATAGATAGCCCTCAAGTTCGGCGTACCCTTCCATGAAGGCCCGCTGAATGGCGGAGGCCGTACGGGCCTGTTCTTCCGGAGGGACGAAAACCAAAGCAGACTTGTTCAACAATTCCTCCGGACTGTACCCCGTGACCTCCACGACACGACGGTTCCATTTCACCATGTTGCCTTGGGTGTCGAGAGTGAACAGAACGTCAGGGATTGTCTCCATGACATTGTGTAAATCGACCAGGGCCTGGGCACGTTCCTGCTCGGTTCGCCTCCGCTCGAGCTCCGCCACAACGTGCGGAGCCAAGATTCCCAGCAGGGATTGCAGATCGTCGCTCTGTTGCAACGGCTTTGTATCCATCACCACGAGCAATCCCATGACTGCTCCTCCCTTCGTCTGGAGCGGCACCGCGCAATAGCTCTCGACTCCGAGATCTGCCAAACGCTGGAACCGAGGAAACGTTGCTTGGACATCCCGGTCGAAACAGGAGAAGGTCTGTGTCAGTGCAGTGGCACAGGGCGTATGGACCAGCTCATATTCGAAGTTGTCGACGAGAGTGCCTCCAGCCGAGACCGCGAGGGTACGGATCTTCTTGGGTTGGCCTTCACATACTTCGCCGATGACCGCATATTGCACGTGCAGCGCCGAGGTTAAGTGCGTGACGAGTGCGGCAAAGAACTCATCCCCTGTCTCGGCCGCTGGGCCTTCGATGATGGTACGCAAAAGATGTGATTGCTCGCGGAGATTTTGCATCTCCGCTTCAAACTGATGGCGTTGCGTGCTCATTGACTGGTCTCGCTCGGCAAGTGCGCGCGCGAGATCGGCCACCTGCGATCGCAGGGATTCGAGTTCCGACAGATGACCGGTACTGCTCATGCTGCAACTCCTTGCCGCGTGGAGTGACCACGTGAGATGTCTGAGTACGTGTGACGACGGCGAGAATGGAGGTACGCCATCACATGATGCGTTGAGGATTCACTGGGATGCCGGATTGAGTGGGAGCGATGGGAAAGGAAGCCAGCGTGTTTGTTATGGAATCCCATGAGGCGCAAGACCAGTGAATCTGTTGGGTGCGGATCGGGTTGCGAGAACCGCATGCGCGCCCACGCTGCTGGTTAATGCTGCACAGTCACTTGGGAGGGCGACAGTGTGCTATGAAAGGCGGCTAAAAGTCTAGATCCAAATGAGTCTATGGGCGGTTCACAGAAGAGTGGCGCGAATCAGGGAGATAGCGTAGGCCAGGGGAAAGCGCCCCCGTGCCATCACGTACTAAGGAGTCTGTCCAACAGAGGGACGGGAACGAGCCTGCTGAGTTTGGTGCCGAAGGCGGGACTTGAACCCGCACGGCTTGCGCCACACGCCCCTCAAACGTGCGTGTCTGCCATTTCACCACTTCGGCGTATGAGGTCACTTCGACGACGAGGGATGCGCATTATAGAAGTGGGCCAAAATCCTTGTCAATCAATGGACGGTCCGGTAGAATCGGGCGGCTCATACTCACCGGGTTCTCCAACACTGTGCAGAGTCACCATAGCCTCACTTCCACACTTCTCGATGATGTCGCTGAACGACGGGCACAGGGGTCCGCCGCTGCGCTGTTCGACGTCGACAATACGCTTCTGCCTGGTGAGGCCAGCGAGATAGGGTTCTTCCGGTTTCTGTGGCGGCGTGGTCTGGTGGGATGGGGCGAGTTGAGTCGGAGTGCGGCCTGGCTGGCGAGGCACGTGCCTCCGTTCTCACTGCACTCGCTCCGAGAACGAAAAGTGTATCTGACGGGAAAGTGCCCTACCGACATTCAATCCTATGCGAAGGAGTTCTGTAAGGCTGAGATGATCGGTAAACTGTCTCTCCAGGGTCGTGCGAGACTGGAGGAGCATCGTCAGGCCGGTCACCAGCTGATTCTTGTGACTGGCGCGCCTGATTTTTTGATCGTCCCCCTTGCGGAATTCTTGGACGTACCCACGGTCTTCGCCGCGAAGCCGGAACAACGGGATTCCGTTTACACCGGCGCGTTGATTCCCCCGTTGCCCTATGGCCGTGGCAAACGTGAACTGATCCTCGCCCACGCTCAGGAAATGAACCTCGATCTGGCCGGGTCCTACGCCTATGGCGACAGCCCAGGCGATCATGACATTCTTGAATTGGTCGGATACCCCCAGGTGGTGAACCCGATCAGGGGCATGGCGCGCACGGCGCAATGCCGTGGCTGGCCTATCACCACGTGGACATAACGCCGTGAATCGTGCATCGTCAACCGATTCTGCGATCATACCCTATCCGCGCGTTTCCAGCATACGTTGTACGTTTCACATTTCACATTTCACGTCTTGATGTATGCGCATCACCGAGATCTTCCATAGTATTCAGGGCGAGTCCAGTTACGCCGGACAGCCCTGTGTGTTTGTACGACTGACTGGATGCCCGCTCCGCTGTACCTGGTGCGATACCGACTATGCCTTCTACGGAGGGCGCGAGTGCTCGATCGATGAAATCCTGGCCCAGGTGCAAGACTATGGGTGCCGCCTTGTGGAGGTCACGGGAGGGGAACCGCTTGCCCAGGCTGAAAGTTTCCCGCTCATGACCAGACTGTGCGATGCCGGCTATACAGTCCTCCTTGAAACCAGCGGCGCCGTCGATATTGCGCCGGTCGATCCCCGTGCGCATGTCGTCCTGGATGTGAAGTGTCCGGGGAGCGGGATGACAGACCGGACGCACTGGCCGAATCTTTCTCGGCTGACGGCCAAAGACGAGGCGAAGTTTGTCCTGGCCGACCGAGCCGATTACGACTGGGCCCGCGAGATTCTTACCCGACATGACGTAGCCAGTCGCTGTTCAGTACTCTTCAGCCCGGTCTTCGGTTCGCTCGATGTCCGCGAACTGGCAGAGTGGATCCTGGCCGACAAGCTTCCGGTGCGGTTCCAAATACAGTTGCATAAATATATATGGGCGCCCGACATGCGAGGGGTCTGAAAGATGTCATTGGTCATAGGTCATTGGTGGGGAAACCTCTGTACCCATTGACCTGTGACGATTGACCAACGAGGAGGAGTTTGGGACATGAAGATCATGCAGGTCACGGTACAGGTTGGACGAGCGGAGACGGTCCCCACAGAGGTGCTGGTCCTCACGCACTGTGAAGGAGTGGCATTGGCCAAACAGGATGCAGCCCTGCTCGATCGGGCCCTCGGAGGCGCGTTGAGTGCGTTGGTGCAATCCAAGGAATTCGAAGGCAAGGCCAACGAAGTCTTGCTGTACCACACCCAGGGCACGGTGCCTGCGAAGCGACTGGTGCTGGTTGGCCTAGGCAAGACAAGCGAAGTCACGCTTGAGACGATCCGACAAGCGATGGGCTCGGTCGCGAAGCGCGTCCGTCAGACAAAAGTCAGGTCCTATACCGTGGTGCTTCCGACTGTACCGCCTACCGGGATGTCATGGGTCGAGGTGGCGCAAGCGATAGTTGAAGGGGCGATCCTGGGCAGTTATCGGTTCACCGTCTATCGGAGCGAGGCTGTCTCGGAGCAAGACGTGGCGGAGATGAGAATCCTCATCCCGAGGAAGGGTCAGTTGCGGCAGGTCGCTGAAGGGATCCGGCGCGGCGTCGCCACAGCAGAGGCCACCGTCTTTGTCCGAGACCTCTGTAATCATCCCTCGAACGTCCTGACCCCCACCAGGGTCGCCGACGAAGCGAAGTCCGTCGCTAAGGCTGAAGGGATTTCAATCAAGATTCTCGAGCAGAAAGAGATGGAACGCTTGGGGATGGGTGCGCTGCTCGGCGTAGCGCGCGGGAGCCAGGAGCCACCCAAGTTCATCATCCTTGAATATAATGGTGCCAAGAAAAAAGACGCGCGTCCAGTCGTGCTGGTCGGCAAAACGATCACCTTCGATACGGGTGGGATTTCTCTGAAGCCTGCCGAAAATATGGAACATATGAAGGCCGATATGACAGGGGGGGCTGAAGTCCTGGCCTCGATCCGTGCGGCGGCCAGACTCAAACTCCCGTTGCGTCTGATTAGTATCCTGCCCGTGGCGGAAAACATGCCGGGTGGCCGGGCGATGAAACCGGGCGATATCGTGACGACGCTGTCGGGGAAGACCGTTGAAGTGCAGAACACGGATGCGGAAGGCCGGCTCATCCTGGCCGACGGTCTTGCCTATGCGATGCGCTATAAGCCGGCGGCCTTGATCGACATTGCGACGCTCACGGGGGCCTGTGTCGTAGCGCTCGGCCAATTTGCGATTGGAATGTTCGGGACTGACCTGACGCTCAAAGAACAGGTCCGAAAATCGGGACAAAAGGCCGGCGAGCGAGTGTGGGAGATGCCGTTGTGGGAGGAATATTTCGAACAACTCAAGAGCGATGTCGCCGATATGCGCAACATTGGCGGTCGTGGCGGCGGCATGATCACCGCGGCGCTCTTTCTGAGCAAGTTCGTGGGGGACTGCCCATGGGTGCACCTCGACATTGCCAGTACGGATTGGAGTGAGCGGGAACGGGCCTACATTCCGAAGGGTCCCACCGCGATCGGTACCAGGTTATTGGTACAGTACCTGATTGATCGAAGCCTCTAACGCTGGAACAACATCGCATGACCTCGCGTGAAAAGATCGGGCAGCTCTTCATGGTCGGGTTTCTAGGCACGTCGGTGACTCCCGATCTGGCCTCATTCATCAAAACGTACAAGCCGGGCGGTGTCATTCTGTTCTCGCGGAACTTGGAATCCGTCGAACAAATAGTCGATCTGACCAATGGGCTGCAGGCCTGCAGCCCCCATTCACCATTATTGGTTTCGATCGATCAAGAAGGTGGTCGGGTCTCCCGTCTGCCGAAGGACTTTACGATTTTCCCGCCCTGCGACCTGTTGGGCCGCTGCAACTCAACCGAATTGGCGTATGCCGCTGCGGCCACCATTGCCAAAGAACTCCGGGCCGTGGGCATCAACATGAATATGACGCCGGTGCTCGACGTGAATAGCAATCCGGACAATCCGGTCATTGGCGACCGCGCGTTCGGCACGACGCCGAATGTGGTCTGTGAACTGGGATCCGCCACGGCAGAAGGGCTCCAAGACAACAAGGTCGTGGCCTGCGGAAAACACTTTCCCGGTCACGGCGATACGAATACCGATTCCCATAAAGAACTTCCAGTGGTCGAGGCATCGCGGGAGCGATTGGAAGCCATCGAGTTTCCCCCCTTCCGCCGTGCCATTCAGCGTGGCGTCGCGTCGATAATGACTGCGCACGTGCTCTACCCGGCACTCGATCCAAAATTGCCAGCCACGCTCTCGCCCACCATCATCACCGATTTTTTGCGCCAGGAGCTGCGATACGACGGAGTGGTGTTGACAGATGACTTAGAAATGCACGCGATCATCGACCATTACGGCGTGGAGGATGCTGCGGTTCGCGCGGTGCTAGCGGGTTGCGATGTCTTGTTGATTTGTAAAGATCGGGACCGGGAGATCGCGGCGTTCGAGGCAATGGAACAGGCGGTGGCATCAGGCACGATTTCCGTCGAGCGGTTAGACCTCTCGGCGGCTCGCATCGCCCGCCTGAAAAACCGGTTTGTGACGCCCTATAAGCCGGTGACGATCTCCGACGCGAAGCTCGTTGCGGGGTGCCGAACTCATCAGGCATTGTTGCGCACGATCGAACGGGTCCGGGGACAGTTATCTCACCCGCAATATTCATGAGTACTTCTGCGGCAGTCGCTGAAAACACGTTCCTCGTGAAGCGTCGTTTGTGAAGCGCGAGGACCGGGGGGTCTATCTCGTTTGTTTGGTTGAACCAGATAAACCAGACCAACCATGATCCACCTCGACAGTCTCACTCCTTATCCACTACGCCCCTTGCAGATCGCAGGCCGATTCCCCTACAGTGGGCTCCATGATCCGCACATTTCAAGGAATCACACCCACCATTCCCACATCTTGTTTTATCGAAGAGACCGGCATCGTCATCGGCGACGTCGTGCTAGGCGAGCACTGCAGCGTCTGGTTCCACACTGTCATTCGCGGGGACGTCCACTCTATCAGGATCGGTGACAGGACGAACGTGCAGGATCTCTGTGTGCTCCATGTCACCCACGATACCCATCCGCTGATCATCGGCAACGAGGTGACCATCGGCCATGGGGCGATACTCCACGGCTGTACGATTCAGGATCGTGTGCTGATCGGCATGGGGGCGATTGTGATGGACGGAGCCGTGATCGGAGAGGATTCGATAGTGGGGGCTGGTGCGCTGGTGGTGGAAGGCATGATTGTGCCGCCGAAGAGCGTGATCCTCGGATCGCCGGGCCGTATTCGGCGCGTAGTGTCAGAAACCGAACTCGTGTGGATTAAGGACTCGGCGGAGCACTACGTGAAGTACGCTGGCCAGTACTTAGACAACCCCTCAAGAACCAAACCCGGCTTCCAAATCTAACAGCCCGGTTTGTCTGGTCTATCTGGTCCATTCGGTCTATCTCGTGTGTTCGGTTGAACGAAACCAACCAGATAAACCAGACAGACCAAATGAACAAGACAGACTGGCGGACTTTTTCAGCAGCCTGCTAATGTCCCTTGCCGATTTGAATAAAACAGATCGGATCGCCTACCAATGCCGTTGGATAGTCGCGTTTTCCAACCCGATAGGGCACTCGATGCCTGTGGCACCATTCTGCAATCCAGAGGACTTCTTCTGTGGTCGTCGTGACGATGCCAGGCCTCGCGAGCTTTCCCATGCAACGTGCCACCAATGCACGCACGGTGCGGCGCTCTTTCTCAAACTTCAGCGGGTCGAGGGTGAGGGGATTGCCTTGTCCATACGACAGAGGCGACAGATGCGGGAACCGCTCAGGATCATTCAACACACTGACCATCCAGAGATGATCGAATCGGCCCTTCGCGTTGGCTGCATCAACTTCATGGAACGTGAAGGGAATCGAATGGCAGGCACGGTTGAGGGCTGCGACCTCGACTCTCCGAAGATTATAGGGTTCTACCGTCCGACCCAGCTCCACCGTTTCCATGATCAATGCCGGAAGTTCCGCGACTCCGGCACCGACATAGAGACTGCGGCCGCCCCGTGCTAGTTTCCTCCTCAACACCACGGCGACCCGACTCCCGAGACGATCACAAGGCCCCCGCTTCGCTCGCCAGAACTCATCGCCGCCTTCGTAACAATAGACCGGTCCCAGTGCTCCATAGTCGAGACGGCCATAGACCTCGGTCACAAGACGACGAGTCGCAGGGGCCAGCTTCGTGCGACTCGTCTTCATGGTCGTACTCCAGCAATCTGAATCGTGGTTGCAATCACCGCCGCGACGACGTTAGAGAGAAATTCGAGATTCAGTGTGTCCACGGTATCAGTCTCACGATGGTAATGGGGATTCCTGAAATTCGCCGTATCGGTCAACATTACGGCTGGATAGCCTGCATCCCAGAACGAGGCATGGTCGCTGCGACGGGTATGAGGCATGGCCTCCCCTCGGCCCGGCACCACCAAGGACAGAGGCTTGAGCTGCGCCACATGCCACAGCGCTTGCTGTTCAAGCTCAGCTACCAAAGACCGGGATGCCTCGTTACCCACAATGGCGAGAAAGTCTCCCTGGGTGGGCACCGCAATGGGGACATGAGGTGGAGACTGTTGCGTACCCGCTTCGTTCCTGGCAAACCCGACACATTCCAGGATAATCGCACCGACCAATTCACGGCGCTCGGCTTTCAAGCGGGACGCGAACGCCTGACTCCCCAGTCGATCCTGCTCTTCAAGACAGAACGCCACGAGCCAGACGGGTCGCGCGAGAGGCTGCGCACGGAGGCGAGACGCCACCTCAAGGAGGACCACGAGCCCGCTCGCGTTATCATCCGCGCCCGGTGACCCGGACACGGTATCGTAGTGGGCCCCGATCAGGAGTGGGGGCAACTCCTCTCCTTGTCCAGGCCAGTCCGGGTACTTAATCGCGACCACATTGCGATAGATCTTGCCCCACGCACTCACAAGCTGGCCGCTGGTGGCCCACCCGGACTTGGAAAACTGCGTCGCCAAATAGTGTGCCGCCTTCCGAAGCGCGCGAGGACTCGTCTCAGGATGACGCTCGCCGACAAGGGCCTGAAGATGGCGATTGATTCTGAGACGCTGGTTCAGCACAACAAGAGACTGACCGGATGAACCGACTACGATGTGATCTCGGTCCCGATACCTTTACGCGTGAACACTTCGAGGAGAATGGCATGCGATATTCGACCGTCGATGATATGGGCTTTCCCGACGCCGCCACCGAGCGCATCCAAGCAGGCATGGACTTTGGGTAGCATCCCTTCGCTGATCGTGCCCTTCTTCACCATCCGCTGCACGTCTTTGCGTGAGACTGTCGAGAGGTGGCGCCCATTCGCATCGCGAATACCTTTCACATCGGTCATCACCACCAGCTTTTCTGCGCCCAGCGCAGCGGCCATCGCCCCGGCCACCAGATCGGCATTGATATTATACGTGTTCCCTTCCCGGTTGGTGCCAATGGGCGCGATGACGGGAATGTAATGATCCTGCTGAAGTTTCTGCACCAACGTGGGATCAATGGACTGGACCTCTCCGACCAAACCAAAATCCTCGTCCCCCTCGCCGTCATCGAGATCCTTTTCCAGACTTGCTGCCCAAGCTTTCGCAGTCAGTGGTCGAGAGAGCATGAGCCCGCCGTCCTTACCGCTCAAGCCGACCGCAAGGCCGCCATGGCGATTCAAGAGATCGACGATCTCCATGTTGATCTTGCCAGCCAGCACCATCTCCACGATCTCCATCGTGGCCTCATCTGTGACCCGCACCCCATGACGAAACTTGGCTTCGATGCCTAAGCGATCGAGCATCTTATCGATCTGAGGTCCCCCGCCGTGCACAATGACCGGGTTGAGACCCACATATTTCAAAAGGACGACATCCTGCGCGAAGCGCTCTTTCAGGGGCGCATCGGTCATCGCATGACCGCCATATTTGATGACGATCGTCTTGCCCTTGAACGTGCGAATGTACGGCAAGGCTTCGATCAGGACGTTGGCTTTCTTGATCAGTCTGTTCATATCCTGGCTCCCATGGCAAAGAATACGGAACGAACCAGCTCGCCACTCGAACCACCTCGCGACTCTCGCCTGACACAGAGGGTCGTCAGCAACCGAATGATGATCATGGTTTGACCTCCTTCACGACACGCGCACTGGTCGGGCGACCGGCTCGCGGATGCGTCTTATCATAAACGGCCAGCAACTGATCCGTGGCCAGGTGCGTATACTTTTGTGTCGTACTCAATGAGGCATGCCCAAGCATCTCCTGAATCGAACGCAGGTCGGCCCCTTCATCAAGAAGATGGGTGGCAAAGGAGTGCCGCAACGTATGGGGGCTCACGGAGCCACCGGCAAGCCGGTTCGAATAGCGGGCCACAATGCGAGCGACGCTCCGAGTCGTCAACCGTCCCCCTCGACTGTTTTGAAAGACCGGTGACGAGACACGCTTTGTCTTCATCGTCAGATCTCGACATTCCATTAGTAGGGGCCGCTGATTCAGGTAGGCCTGAACGGCCCGTAGTGCCACTTCTCCGATTGGCACGATGCGTTCCTTCCGACCTTTTCCTCGCAGATAGACCAGCCCCTCGGACGCGCGGAGATCTTCAAGATCGATCCCCACGAGTTCACTCACGCGAGCCCCGGTCGAATAGAGGGTCTCCAGCAAGGCGCGGTCTCGAAGCGACCCTCCTGCCTGATCGGCGGGAAACTCCATCAGCGCTGCCGCGTCGTCCTTGGTCAAGACACGCGGAAGATGTTTCGGCTGTTTCGGCGTCCTAATGGACTCGGCAGGATTGAGGCCAACTCTGCCCTCTCGCTGGAGATAGCGAAAGAAGCTGCGGAGAGTGGCGAGCTTCCGAGCCATCGACGTGCTTTTCTCACGCTTACGGTCCAACCAGTGAAGGTAGGCCCGAATGGATTCTGTCTTCACGGCATTAAGATTGAGCGTAGAGACGCCCGGATGCTCTGTCCTCATGAAGGCCTGAAACTGTCGAAGATCCGAAGTATAGTTACGTACTGTTTCAGTCGACGCATGACGTTCCAGCTCAAGGAACGTCATGAAAGCTCGAATTGCGTCATCCATGCCGTCAGGTCCTCAAGCGCCCGTTGTCCCGTAAGCCGTCGTTTGCGCTCCTTGTCTCTCGTCGGTGCGGCAAGGGGAGGGAAGAGTCCGAAATTTGTATTCATCGGCTGAAAGTGACGAGGATCCGTGGTCGTAATGTACGACACCAGACAGCCGTGCGCCGTGGTGGGAGGCGGCGTGACCAACGGCAATCCCGCAAGACCACGAGCCGCGTTGATTCCTGCCAGCCCTCCCATCGCGGCGGAATCTGTATAGCCTTCGACGCCGACCAGTTGTCCTGCAAAGAAGAGGGTGCCACGCGCCTTGAACTGAAGGGTGTCGCGCAGCAGCTGGGGGGAATTGATAAAGGTATTGCGATGCAGGCTGCCGTAGCGCAGAAACTCCGCTTGCTCAAGACCGGGAATCATGCGAAACACACGTTTCTGTTCTCCGTAAGTTAATTTCGTCTGGAATCCCACGAGATTGTAACAGGAGCGATGAGCGTTTTCTGTGCGGAGCTGTACCACGGCATAGGCACGTGCACCGGTTTTAGGATTCTCAAGGCCCACTGGCTTCAACGGACCGAATTGCATAGTCTGACGGCCACGTTCGGCCATCACTTCGATGGGAATACACCCTTCAAAATAAGGCGTCTTTTCAAATTCTTTGGGTTGGACTTTCTCCGCCGCGAGCAACGCATCATAAAAGGTGTTGTAGGCCGGCTCGTCCATGGGACAGTTGAGATAATCATCCCCCCCCTTGTTATAACGGGACGCGAGAAATACGACATCCATGTTGATGGAATCAGCATCCACAATCGGAGAGATTGCATCATAAAAATACAAATGTTTCGTGTGGGTCAATTGGGCGATTGCCTGAGATAGTTTGTCGGATGTCAGCGGGCCGGTCGCTAGGATGCAGAGACAGTCCGTTGGAACCTCGGGCATCTCCTCATGCAAAATGCGAATGTTCGGATGTCCTTCCAAGGCCTGGGTAATCTTGAGCGAAAACTGCTCCCGATCGACGGCTAGGGCCGATCCGGCCGGAACCCGCACCTCATCCGCTACTCGAATAATGAGCGAGTTGAGACGGCGCATTTCCTCTTTCAAGATGCCGGGGGCATTCAGGAGATCCGCGGAGCCGAGCGAATTCGAACAGACCAGCTCTGCCAAACCACCGGTCTTATGCGCTTGCGTCATCTCTTTCGGACGCATTTCATAGAGCGTGACTTTCGCGCCACGATTGGCCGCCTGCCACGCCGCTTCAGACCCGGCCAGTCCACCCCCGATAATGACAATGTCATCGCGCATGCGCATATAACTCCGCGAAGAAAAGCCCAGAGCGGTGGCATTGTAGGAAGCGTGTTTTGGGGATGTCAAGGCAGCTTAGCGACGCGTGACACATGGCGTCACGGTTGATCCAATTTATGACCCCATGCTAAACTTCATAGAGTGTAGGCGATTAGCTCAGGGGTAGAGCGCTTCCTTCACACGGAAGAGGCCACTGGTTCGATACCAGTATCGCCTACCACATTCTCCTCTCCCCGATCTATTGCCCCTCTCCCAAACTGATGGTTTTGATGATGTTGCCTAGACCGTTCCATTCCTGGACAGAATCCTGGAGGTCGGCTACACTTCAGTCTATTGAGAGAGCATCGACTCTGAACCGTACAAGACAAGTGAGGTCATCTATGAGGACTACAGTTCTTGCCGTGGGAATTCTCCTCCTGGCCACCGTAGCAGTCGGTTGTGCCGGAGACCGCCAGCAACAGGCGTCGGCCTCCGCAGATGGAGGCTATACCGCCCCTGCCAGCATTTACAGTGTGATGGACCCCACATCCTTGGTCTATACCGATGTGGCGGCCGGCGCAGCCCCTAGCGATAACCCTTGGCGCTGGGCCGGTTTTCTCTTGCACCCTCTCGGGGTCGCGCTGGATTACGGCCTGAACCGACCAATGTACACGCCCCCCAGCAAGATGCCGTACCTTTTCGGGTACACAAGCGAGGATTCAATGTTGGATAGCCAACGGCGATAATATCCACAGACACGTCGTCGTCAGATTCAACGCCCGCTTTCCTCAGGAGAGCGGGTGTTGCCTTTTCACTCAGTTGGCAAACCCTTTCACCTTTCGTGTATGCTCCCTTCGTGAATCGGAATCCACGCGACACGCAAGTTCCTCGTACTGTGCCCTTTCGACTATGGGTAATCTGCGCGCTGGGACTGAGCCTCCTGCTCAACGCTTGCGGAACTTCAGCCCCCAAACCGAACCTCCCACCATCTGAAACCGATCTGCTTCTTTTGAAACCATCGACCCTCTGCATTTCGAAGTCAGACTTCCTCAAAACACATCTTACCTCTGCTCTCAAACGGCAAGACTGGGGTGCTGGACAAGAGTTAGTTCTCCCTGCCGACCGGAGCCCCTTACATGGTGACGAATCCTACTTCTTCGATGAAGATGGTAGGCTGGTTGGAACTGTCTTTACCTTTCCGTCCGGGCTTGACTTGAATCCCTACCCAGTCCTCCGCCACACGTTAACGCTACTGAAGCCGGTACTGGAGTTCTATCTCAACGTGGCAAAACTGTCTTCTGAGGCGAGCATGAATTCCAGTGCCTTATACGAAACCGGCGACGAGAAAACGACGACACAGTACTTAGTTCTCGGGACACGTGAGCAGCCGATGTTGCTCCAGGCTTCTGTAACGATCGATCCCTATGTAAGGCTATTCTCACCCTATCGACGCGAATTCTTGGAACGGTTGCGCCACCCAAGCGGCCAGAAGCCAGGGCAACCGGTAGACAGTCAAGGCGCGGAAGACAAGGAACCTTTCCTCTCGCTCCAGCAATTTGCGCGCGGCCAAACTGCGCAGCTCTCCTACTGCGGGACCCAGAACTACGAGACCGCAGCCACTGCCTATCAGAAAGCGATCGCAAGCGGCTTTACCAATAAAGTGTGGCAAGCCGAAGCACACCATAAATTAGGCCTGGCGTGGGAAGGGATGGGACAACACGAGAAGGCTAAGACGGAAATGCTTCAGTCTTTGACCATCAGACCCAGCACTCCGGAAATTTTGAACAACCTTGGTACGGTGTATAGCAAGCTGGGAGAAAAGGTAAACGCGCTCGCCTCATTCGAAAAAGCTGTCACACTCCGCCCCAACTATGCTATTGCCCGATACAACTTGGCCGAGGCCTACGAACCCACGAATCCAAAACGAGCTCTCTCAGAGTACGAGACCTATCTCGCGCTGGTCGAAGGAGTTCTCGATGAAGCCGGTCGCATCGCCTTCGTCCAACAACGCGTCAAGGCGTTAAAGCACTAGCCTGCCCCATCGATCTTCTCGTTTCCCCTCGCGAGGCGTCAAATATGTAATTTACTTAGGTGCCCGACCGATCTCGCGGTAAGCTTCGCCCATGACTCTTAAATGGAGGAATGGGAGAACGTGACCAGCCGGGAATATTTGCACCACCTACCATGTTAGCCCTCAGCTCGCAAGCTGGATGGTTTCGGGAACGAGTGGCTGGCCCCCGAGACTGCTGTGTGGACGGACCGTGTTGTCATGGACCCGCCAGCGTTCCATCAGGATCTGTGCTTCCTTGAGTGTGTAGAACAGC
>JAYTTD010000132.1:0-17389 GCA_043745235.1 Nitrospira sp.
TTAGCCCGGGCAGGTCAACACTCCCTTGCGCCGTGATTTCCTGTGTCAATCGGTCTAGCCCATCATATGTCCGGCTGATCGTTGCCGTGACCGTGCCACCGCTGTTCTTTTCTTGTACCTGCGTGACTCGATTGCCGGCGTCGTAGGTGTTGGCCGTCGAGGTGCCATCGTGAAAGGTCGTGATGGTCCGACGGTTCAACGGATCGTAGGTGTAACCGGTCACCTGACTCTTGCGATCCAGCACCGTTGCCACATTGCCATTGTTGTCGTACGTGTAGGTCTCGGTGTGGAGCAGCGGATCTTTGCGCGTACCCGCGCGGTTCATGTTCGAATAGGTGTAGACTGTCTGCTGGCTCTTCGCATCGGTCACGGTGAGGAGATTACTGTTCGCGTCGTTGCTCTATTCAGGGAGAGTAGAATCTGACTCAGGCACAAGTCGAAGCTCGATAACATGCTTGAAGGTATCAACATCCTTCGATCGCCAAAAACTTGTGAAATTAGCGATGCGACCTTTCTTGTAGTGAATTGCCAGGAAGCGTGGGCGTTCCCAACGTAGCTTCAATCCTTCCATGTATTGGCCACTGACAACTGGAGAATCATCCTTCCAATCCTTTCCTGGTGCTACCAGGTAAATCAAAGTGGAGATAGGTGCTGTTGCATGGGATTTGGGCTCAATCACTACAGCATCCACAGCGGTATCCGGAGACGGGAGGCGTTCAATCTCTCGACCCTCAGGCGCGGTACAGCCCCACAATGCAGTCACGGAAAAGAGCAGAGCAACCCCACAAAGGCGTCCTGTCCAAAAATGATTGGATCGCACACACCTAGGCATGAACATTAATAACATTTGCATCGATAGTATTGTATGCCTTGCTGAATCCAATATTGATCGTTGGGATCGTCTCCATAGGGAAACCAACCATACGGCGTGCCAAGATTAGGGTTAGAGGTGTTTCTTTGATGTGCCCATCCCGCCATCCGGTACAAGATCTGATCGGGAAAAGGAAATCCGAAGGCTGCCCCCGTGGCTCCATAATTGAAGTTGCCAAAGTTCTCATATTGAATCCCCTGTCGCTTATAGTCCCACGGTCGACGGTCATCAACTTGGTTATAAAACCAAAATGGATTAAAGCGCTGTTGTGCCTGTCCGATGTTCGCCGGACAAGATACCCCTGATGGACTAGAGGGTACATTCGGACAGTTGCAGGTTGATAACAGCAACGATTGCGTGGTGACTGCTCCTGTCTCAAGCCCTAAAGGATCAATGCCATTCATTGGATCGTTTTGAACATAGGCGTAGATATTTATATCCCCTCCTGCAAACCCAATCGGATCTTCTGCTATAAACCGCTGCAATCTCGGATGATAGTACCGCGCCCGGTAGTAATCGAGACCGCTTCCATCATCCTCTCGCCCGGTGTACTTGTAGCTATTGGTACTGGCCAGTCCCGTTTGTGTCGCAGAGCCAAAGGGTTCATAGGTGTATTGCGTCTGCAACGTGCCGGTGCTATCTCCCAATGCAACGGTTGAGCCTAACGCGTCAGGCAATAAGGTCCTGCTCCCAACTCCGTCAGTTCTCGTGAAGAATTCATCAATGCCGAGTCCGGTGAGCAAGTTCGCGGTCACCACGGCTCCCGCCTTTTCTTGTACCGGATTCAACCCATCATAGACATAATTGGTCACTACCCCTTGCACGGTCTTGCCCGTTCTGCGGCCGAACGAGTCATAGCTGAACGACGCGGTAAAGCCGGTGGTGCTGATGCCGGTCAACTGGTTTCTCGCGTTCCACATATAGGTCGCCGTTACACCTGCATCCGTCACCGTCGCCAGGTTCCCGTTGAGGTCATACGTCTCAGTATTGGTGCCGAAGGTCGTCTGTTGGTTATTCGCGTTGTAGCTCACCGTGGTGAGCGCTGGCGGAATGGTGGTGCGGGCGAACGTGCCACCCACCTTCGTCCGATTCCCTGCCGCATCGTAGGTGTAGGTGAGGTCCCCAAGGACCGTCGCGCCTTTCTTATACGTGAGGCTCGTCAGTTCGGCGGCGGCGTTGCAGGCGTAGGTCACGCTGTTGGTATTGGGCAGGGTGAGTAGGGTACGTCGATCGGCATTATCGTAACCAATCGTGACGGTGCTCGTTCCTTGCTGCATTTGCGTGAGCCGATTGGCATTGTCGTACGTATACGTCACCACCGTCTGGCCCACGACCGTCATCGTGGCTCGACGGGAGGCATTGTCATACGTGTAGTTGACGGTGCCCTGCGCCGTGATTTCCTGTGTCAATCTGTCTAGCCCATCATATGTCCGGCTGATCGTGGCGGTGACCGTGCCACCGCTGTTCTTTTCTTGTACCTGCGTGACCCGATTCCCCGCGTCGTAGGTGTTGGTCGTCGAGGTGCCGTCCTGAAAGGTGGCGATGGTCCGACGGTTCAGCGGATCATACGTGTAACCGGTCACCTGGCTCTTGCGGTCCAGGACCGTCGCGACATTCCCGTTGTTGTTGTACGTGTAGGTCTCGGTGTGGAGGAGCGGATCTTTTCTGGTTCCCGCTCGATTCATATTCGAATAGGTGTAGACCGTCTGCTGGGACTTCGCATCGGTGACGGTGAGGAGATTACTGTTGGCGTCGTAGCCAAACGACGTGAGGCCATTGAGGGCATCAGTCATCTGCGTCACGCGGTCGAGCGCATCGGGAACATAGATCGTCTTCTGCCCGAGGGGATTGGTGATGTTCCGGAGGCGCCCCGCCGCATCCAGAATTCGCTGTGTCGTGCGATTCAACGGATCTTTCACCTTGATCAAATCGCCCGCCTCATACGTGAACGTCGTCGTGTTGTTCAGCGGATCTTTGAGCGTGAGCGGCTGGCCCTGACCATTCACCGTGATCGTGGTGATCTTGCTCAGCGCGTTGGTGATGGTCGTCAGATTGCCCTTGGGATCGTAGCCGAACGTGGTCGTGTGGTTGAGGGGATCCTTGACGGTGGCGACTTGATTGAACAGCGGCTCATAGGTCATGATCGTCGTGACGGCGTTCGGCGTGGTGGCCAGGCGCGTGACCGTGAGCACGTTGCCCTTCGCATCGTAGGTGTACGCCGTCTTGCGCGCGAGGGCATCGGTCACGCTGAGCAAGAGATTCGTCGTCGCTTGCCATTCGTACGTCGTCGTCTGGGCTTCGGGCTGCCCGAAGGCGTCGGTGCTGGTGAGGGTATAGCCCTGCGGTATCGTCGATACGTCCGAGGTGCCCAATTGTGATCCTCGCTTGCAGCGTCCTAGGGCAAGTGCGGTACAATAGCATCGTATCCACAAGAAGGCGAGGAGGTTCACGATGGCACCGATGGTGAAACAAAAAGTGACGGTGCAACCTGGGGGGGTGGTCCATGTGCAATCATCGGAGCTAGTTCCAGGGTCCACTGCCGACGTGATTATCATTCCTGACGTCGGGGCGGTCTCGGCCCCTCCACTAGCCGGATTGATTGGGAGTGCGGCGGGTGGGTTTGCCTCTCCGTCCGAAGTAGACGCCTTCATCCGTCAAGAACGCGACACATGGCCCGCCTAAGCCTATCAGGGCGTGTCTATCTCGATACCAACATCTTCATCTATGCACTTGAAGGCTACCCGAAGTTTCGGGCAGTCCTGACCACGCTGTTCGAGGCGTTGGATCGACACGACCTGTCCGCCGTGACCAGCGAACTCACGCTGGCAGAGGTGTTGGTCAAACCGTTCCTGGACCGACATACCGAACGCCAAGCCGCCTACGTCCACATTCTGCAACCGTCTGCCTCCTTACAGGTCGTGTCCGTGAGTCGTGAAGTGTTGGTCGCCGCCGCCCGCTTGCGGGCGGAGGTGGGCCTCAAGTTGCCGGATGCCATTCACGCTGCCACCGCACAACTCACCGGCTGCGAGCAATTCCTCACCAACGATGCCCGCTTCACGCACCTCCCAGGACTCACGATCGTGCCGCTCTCGAACCTGTAACAGATCCGCCCACCGATCACTGGGCTGCGCACCCAGCGGTCCACTGATGTGCGGCGACGGGAGATCTCCGATGCCCCTGCCGATAAGACACGTATGGAGGCGCTGTCTCCGATTCCTCCGATGGTTCGTGCAGTGGTTCCGCCAGACCCCACGGCGACGGTGGGCGCGGGCCAGTGCCGCATCAGGACCTCGACAGTTCCGGGCCGTGCCCAAACCCAAGTGGGTGCGGAATGACGTGATCCGGTTGAAGGCCCTCATGCCGCAGGCGGGTTGTCGAACCATTGCGCATCATTTCAATCGGCGGTGGGCGGTCAGACGAGACATGACGGTGAGCAAGACGTATGTGGCGGACACCTGCCGGAGGCACCAGTATTTGATCTATGCAGCGCGGAGAAAGATGAAACATCGCGTGCCACACCCGATCCCGCGCAATCGGATCTGGGGCTGTGACTTGTTGACGAAGACCGATCAGCGTGGACAGCCCCATCTGGCCCTTGCCCTCGTCGATCATGCCAGCCGGGCCTGCCTACGATTGCAGCCGCTCTCGGATAAATCCTCGATGCGGTTACTGCAGGAACTCGTGCAGACGGTGAAACGATATGGCAGACCACGATTCGTGCGGACGGATAATGAGGCGGTACTCATCTCCCGTGTGTTCAGACTCGGTCTCTGGCTGTTGGGCATCCGCCATCAGCGCACCGAACCAGGCTGTCCCTGGCAGAACGGACGAGTGGAACGATTCATCGGGACGATCAAGCGGGCTTTCGCGTTGGACTCGATTGCGGACGAGAGAGATTTCACCAACGCCTTGCGAGATGTACGCGCCTGGTATAACCACACCAGGCCACACGATCATTTACAGGGGCGGACCCCGGCGGAAGTCTGGGCGGGGATCGATGTGTTCGCCGCACGACCATGTACGAGGACAGGGACGGTGACTCACAGAACGGACGTGCAGCCGGAGTCAGGATAGCGAGCGGTCGTTTAGATTGGTAGGAGCTGCGCTAAGCTGAAGAGACGATGTCCGCCAGGATCAGGGACAGCTACACTCAAACGGGGCATAGAATGAGAAAGAGGAGACGAACTCGGAAGAATTACGTTCAGATGAGACGGTTGTTCATGTGAAATCGATGCGCTGAGGCGAGGTCGGACAGGGAATCGGCCAGCGAATCGGCACTGAAACACTTGCCGGACAGGCGGACGGGACACACCGGCAGGGTGAGCGTCGTGGCCGCGGCGGTATTCACGACGCCGATCGCCGCATTGAACGCCACGCGGTCATTCGCCGGCGTCGTGTCGTAATTCGTGCCGGTGATCGTCACGGTGGCTCCATAGTTCGCAACCGCCGGGCTGAAGCTGGACAGAGTCGGCGCGCCGCCCGTACCGACCGTAAACGTTGCGGCACTGGTGGCCGTCGTACCTGCCACCGTCACGCTGATGGTACCCGTGGTGGCGCCCGCCGGGACATTCGCCGTCAGGACGGTGGTCGAGGCCGTGAGCACCGGCGTAGTGGTGCCGTTAAACTTGAGGACGTTCGAGGCCGGGGTCGCGCTGAAACCGGTGCCGTAGATCGTGACGGGGGTCCCGACCGGCCCGCTGGAGGGCGTGAACTGAAAGATCGCGAGGGTCGCGGATGTTTGCCGGGTGATACCGATGAGGTTGCCGACGGCATCGTACGAATAGACGGCCGTGTTGGTCGCGGGATCGATGACGGCCAGCAGGCGGCCAAGCGGGTCGTACACGTAACTGACGGTCGCACCGGAGAGCAGGGCTGCCGGCGAGAACAGGGCGGCGAGGAGCAGTAGGAGGCTCACGACCTCCGCCACAGACCAACCCCGGCGGCGGCTCGCGCTCGTATCTGGCGTCTGCGCGCGTGGAGCACGAGGGAACGGGCTCAGCATGATCGGCTCCAGGGGGTGACGAACCTCTGTATCGATGTGTCTGTAGGTGTCCGCCGCGACATTCTTTTCGGGCTCTTCTACGCCCCTGGGTCGCCAGTGCAAGTGAAATCATCTCGACCTGGCTGATCCGCCAGGTCAGAATCAGACATGGACGTCTTGTCAGTCTGGGTCTCTTGGGTCTGTCTGGTCTGTTCGGTCTATCTCGTCTCTCTGGTCTCTCTGCGGTATCCGCTGAGTCTGGGTCAACCACACACACGAGACAGACCAGAGAGACCGAACAGACCAGACAGACCCGACCTGCTTGTCGCCTCGGTTACCCAGTGGCCTACTCATGTGCTTGCGCCGGGTGTCCCAGATCGATTACGGTTGTCGCAATGAACGAGCTGACTCCAGAACAGGTCGCCGGCGAGGAGCCGAGCGATAAGATCGTCATCTATTGGGAGCGGGAGTATTCGACTGCCATTGCGCCGGAGCGACTGAAGCTCGACTTCATGCCGCATCGGCCGTTGTTGTCCGGGATGTCGCTGAACGAGCAGCGGACGGTGGCGGTCGAGGGCTACAAAGTAATCCCCGACGATTGTGGACCGGTGCGCACGGTGGGCCAGTATGGCTGGCTCGTTCGCTCTCCGGCGGACTGCAAGATTCGTCGAACGGCCGATGGGGTGAAGTGGCAAGCCCCACCGATCTTGCCGGAAGAACGAATTCTTGGCTACAAGTCGTTTTCAGGAACCTATGTCGATTCGATCTTAAACAGTGGGTATCCCAAGCTCTGCTGCGGTATTCGGTTCTACTACCCCAAGCAGGTGGGACTGATGATGAAGGATGTGCCGAACCACTTCTATCATTACCCCGAACGGACATTTTTGGTGTGGGAGGGAATGAAGACCCAGGAGTATAAACGCACGCCGAATCTGTATGACTGGCTCCCGGACTATGACGCCTTCACCGCTAATTTTCTCTTGCAACTCACGAAGCCGACGACCATCAAGCGAGGCGATCCCATCGGCATCGTGGTTCCGGTGCTCCTCCCGAAACACTTCACATTGGAAGAACTCACGCCGCGCGGGTGATCTCTCCGTTGGGGATGGTGTTCATCCGATTGTCCACCAAAGTCGTAAAGACACACGATGCGCGAGTAGTTGCGGTGATGTCACGACGAATAGCGTCTTGCGCCTTGACAGGATTCCTCCGGCCTCAGTAAGATGCGGGAACCTTTAATGCTCATCCTGCGAGGTGAGTAAGGAGTGCCCATGGGCTTCAATCAGATTTGTGTCTGTCGACACACCCCAACCTTCTCGTCGGATCTCGATGAGAGGGTTTTTTTATGCCCGCCACAAGACGTGAAACGTACGGATGTCATGCTGTGAGTATGAGGCGATGATGCTGAGTGGCGAACGACAAGCCGAGCGGCTGGTGATGGATGCGGGAGATATCGCACGAGCAGTCACCCGCATTGCCCATGAAATTCTCGAGCGGAATAAGGGCGTACAGGCATTGGCCCTCGTCGGGATTCGAACCGGGGGGGTGCATCTCGCCCATCGACTGGTGAGGCGGATCCAAGAGATTGAAGCGGCGTCGGTACCGATCGGCGAGTTAGACATTACACTCTATCGGGACGACCTTTCCTTGCGGAAGGAGCAACCGATTCTCCGCAAGACATCGGTCCCGTTTGATATTTCAGATAGGATCATTGTGTTGGTCGATGACGTGCTGTTTACGGGTCGGACTATTCGCGCGGCGATGGATGGGCTGATCGATCTGGGACGACCGGCAGAAATTCAACTGGCCGTCTTGGTCGACCGAGGCCATCGTCAGTTGCCAATCAAGGCAACGTATATCGGGAAAAATATTCCAACGTCACGGGAAGAAAAGATCGAGGTACTGTTGGAAGAAGAAGGCGAAGACGATCGGGTGGTGATCTTCAAGGTCTGAGGCGATGGAGGGAACGATGAGTCTCAAACGCAAAGACCTCTTGAGCCTAGCCCCTCTGTCGGCGGATGAGATCCGGTTCATCTTACAGACGGCCGATTCGTTCAAGGAAGTGACCGGTCGGGAGATCAAGAAGGTTCCGGCGCTCCGGGGGCGCACGGTGGTCAATCTGTTCTTTGAGCCCAGCACCAGGACACGCACCTCGTTTGAGTTGGCGGCGAAACGACTGAGCGCGGACGTGATCAACTTCTCGCCGTCATCGAGCAGTGTCGTCAAAGGAGAAACGTTGCTCGATACCGCGCGCAATATCGAAGCGATGCAGGCGGATATTATCGTGTTGCGTCATCCCTCCGCCGGTGCGGCCGAGGCCCTGGCTCGCGGGGTGAAGTCTTCCGTCATCAATGCAGGAGACGGATGGCATGAGCATCCGACGCAAGGCCTCTTGGATTTGTATACGATTCGCGAGCGTGGATTGTCGTTCGAAGGGCTTCGAGTGGCGATCGTTGGAGATGTCGCGCATAGTCGTGTGGCCCGCTCGAACATTCACGCACTGGTGAAGTTGGGAGCAGAGGTTCGAGTGGTAGGGCCGCCAACGATGATGCCTTGTGGGGTGGATAAACTGGGCGTGCGTGTCTACTACCATCTCGACGAGGCTCTGCGTGGGGTGCAGGTCATCATGATGTTGCGATTGCAGCTTGAACGGCAGGGGATTGCGCTGTTTCCGACCATCCGGGAATATACGCGGCTCTACGGGTTGACGGCTGAGCGGGTCAAGCTGGCCGATCCTGGGGCGATTGTGATGCATCCAGGTCCGATCAATCGAGGTGTCGAGATTGCTCCGGAGGTGGCTGATAGTTTGTCGTCAGTCATTTTGGATCAGGTCGCGAACGGCGTGGCCGTTCGCATGGGTATTCTCTATCTTTTGTCAGGAGCAAACTAAATCGTGGCAATTCACATTGCAGGCGGGCACGTGATCGATCCGGGACAGTTCAATGGTGTGGCCGATGTGCTGATCGATGAGGGTCGAGTCATTGCGGTGGGACCTCACATCAAAGCTCCCGCGGGGGCGACGAAGATCGATGCCACGGGACGATTGGTTCTTCCCGGCTTCGTCGATCTCCACGTCCATTTCCGTGAGCCGGGCTTCGAATACAAAGAGTCGATCCAGAGCGGTGCGGCGGCAGCGGTGGCTGGCGGCTTTACCTCGGTCTGTTGTATGCCCAATACGAGCCCTGTGAATGACAATCAAGCCATTACGGAGTTCATACTCGATCGCGCACGAGCGGCCGGGCTGGCGAATGTGTTTCCGATCGGCGCGATTACGAAAGGTTCGGAAGGGAAGGAACTGGCGGAGATCGGAGACTTGCGGCGTGCCGGTTGTGTCGCGATCTCGGACGACGGGAAGCCGGTGATGAACAGCCTGGTCATGCGGCGAGCGATGGAGTATGCCTTGGCCTTCGACGTGCCGGTCGTCGATCATTGCGAAGATCTGCATCTCGCCGAAGGTGGCTGTATGAACGAAGGGGCCATCTCGACCGAGTTGGGGCTCCCCGGGATGCCGGCGGCGGCGGAAGATGTGATGGTGGCGCGCAATGTCGCGCTGGCGGAACTGACCGGGGCTCGGCTGCACCTGGCGCACATCAGCACGGAGGGATCGGTTCGGATGGTGCGGGAGGCCAAATCACGCGGGCTCAAAGTCACGGCCGAAGCCTGCCCTCATCACTTTACCATCACGGAAGAAGTGGTCCGAGGCTATAATACCTATGCCAAAATGAATCCCCCGCTTCGGACGTGGAAGGATGTGCAAGCGATCAAGGAAGGTCTTCGCGATGGCACGATCGATGCCATCGCCACGGATCATGCTCCGCATGCCACTCAGGAAAAACAACTGGGGTTTACTGAGGCGCCATTCGGTATCGTTGGCCTGGAGACGGCGCTGCCATTGACCCTCACACTGGTTGATGAGGGGGTCTTGTCGTTGGAGTCGGCTGTCGATAAGTTAAGCACGGCTCCGGCAAAGGTGTTTGGATTAGCCAAGGGCACCTTGGCGGTTGGGGTCGATGCCGACGTGGCGATTATCGATCAGCAGCAACAGTGGGAGGTCGATCCAGCCAAGTTTCGCTCAAAGAGCCGAAACACTCCTTTTGCCGGATGGAAGGTGAAGGGTCGAGTGATGACGACGATTGTGGGAGGCCGGGTGGTGTTCGAGGCCAATCCGGCGGAGCCATAGCGCGGTGCGGCGCGCGTCCCATTGGGGGATGGTCTGTTGTCTCACGCTTGAATGGCTGGCCCTGGCAGTATGGGTCGGCGGTTTGCTGGTGCTTGTCGGAGCGGTCATTCCAGCGGTGTTTAATACATTTGGCGGACAAGACTCAGGCGGATTGTTTCTGACGCAGGCGTTTGACGGTTATAATCGCTTCGTCATCGGGGCGGTGGCGGTCTTGAGTGCTGGGTCGTGGTATCGCTGGTGGTGCGGAGATCCGGCGGTGGCGGTCAGTCGTGGTGAGCTGGCGTTGTTGACGGGGATGGTGGTGATCGCCGGCGTCATTATCGTGGTGCTGCATCCGTATGCTGCGGCGCTCCAAGCTCAGGCCTTCGTGCTGAAAGAAGAGGCGGCGAGGAAGGCGGCTTTCGAAGCATTGTTTCGTATTCTGATGCCGGTTCGGTCTATCTATATGATCAATCTTGCTCTGGGAATTCTCCTGATCGGAATCAAGACGAAACGATCTCTGTCTCGGAGCGTCGTACTCACATGAAAAAAGCGTTGTTGGCATTGGCAGATGGTACGCTCTTCGAGGGCCGTGCCCTCGGATACGAAGGGGAGACGGTGGGGGAGGTCGTCTTTAACACGGCGATGACCGGCTACCAGGAAGTCTTGACCGATCCCTCGTATAAGGGACAAATCATCACGATGACCTCTTCTCATATTGGAAACTACGGTCTGACACCGGAGGATGCCGAGTCGCGGAGAGTTTGGGCTGAGGGATTCATCGTGAAGGAGGCAAGCCAACTCGCCAGTAACTGGCGCAGCCGGCAGCAGCTACAAGATTATTTGCATGAAGCCAAGATCGTAGCCATCGAGGGGCTCGATACGCGGGCCTTGACTCGCCATTTGCGTGAACATGGTTCACAGCAGGGCCTCATCACCCATGCCGAGGGGGATTTCCGCCAAGCTATCGAAAAGGCCCAGGCCGCTCCAAGCATCATTGGCCGTGATCTGGCGACAGCCGTGACGTGTGGGAAGGCCTATCGGTGGACGGAAGGATCGGGCGAGTGGGCTTCCTCGCTCGGCGATAAGGCAGGGGTTGGCCCGACCAGGCGGTGGCATGTCGTCGCCTATGATTTCGGGGTAAAACTGAACATTCTCCGCCGGCTGGTAGATGTGGGGTGTGACGTGACCGTCGTTCCAGCTTCGACCACTGCGACGCAGGCTGAAGCCCTCGATCCCGATGGGATTTTTCTATCGAATGGCCCAGGGGATCCGGAGGGGGTACCCTACGCGATTGAGGCGGTACGCCAATTGATCGGACGCCGTCCAATCTTTGGCATTTGTTTAGGGCATCAGATTCTCGGTCTCGCGCTGGGGCTCAACACCTATAAGTTAAAGTTCGGCCATCATGGGGCGAATCATCCGGTCATGGACCTCCGCACGAGGCAAGTCGAGATCACATCGCAAAACCACAATTTCGCGGTGCAAGTCACCCCGCCGATCAATGCGATTCCAGATCGACCACCCATGGTGGACACGGCATTCGGTCAAGTCGCAGTCACGCATCTAAGTCTGAACGATCACTCGATCGAAGGATTGGCCTGTGTTGATCGTCCGGTGTTTTCGGTGCAGTATCACCCCGAGGCGTCTCCCGGTCCCCATGACTCCGCCTACTTATTCACCGAGTTTACTCAGTTGATGGAGAAACAGCATGTATAGAGTGTACGCAATGCTGGGTCTGCTCTGCGTCCTCGCAGTGGCTAGCCTGCAATCCGGGTGCATCACGGTCAATCTTATCGAACCGTCAGGGCCGGTGCACGAAGTGCAGCTCAGCGGCACGGGTGATGGAAAGGTTCTGTTGCTTGATCTGTCGGGGGTCATCAGCTCACAGGGGAAGGATGGCCTTGTTCCTCAGCCCAATATGCTGGCCATGTTCAAGGAAGAGCTGACGAGGGCTTCGAAGGACGACAAGATCAAAGCCGTGGTCGTTCGCATCAACAGTCCGGGGGGAACCGTGACGGCTTCGGACATCCTGTATCACGAATTGCGGGAATTCAAAACCAAGAGAAAGGTTCCCGTGATTGCCTCAATGATGGATGTGGCGGCGTCAGGGGGTTACTACCTTGCCATGGCGGCGGACAGCATTTTGGTCCATCCGTCCACGGTGACGGGCAGTATTGGTGTCATCATGTTGACTGTCAATGCCCGTGGATTGCTTGAAAAAGTGGGTGTAGAGGCCAGCGCCATTACATCGGGACCCCGCAAGGACATGGGCTCACCCTTTCGGGTCATGACGGCTGAGGAGCGGGGGATCTTTCAAAGCGTCATCGACTCGTTCTATCAACGGTTCCTGGCTGTGGTGCAGGAGGGGCGTCCCAATCTGACGCCTGATCAGATCAAGAAACTGGCTGACGGGCGGATCTATTCCGGAGATCAAGCCAAGGCGGCAGGTTTGATCGATGAGATCGGGTATCTTGATGATGCGGTCGAGATGGCCAAGAAGAAGGCGGGTCTGACGGAGGCGCGGGTCGTGACTTATGGGCGTCGGGGAGAATATCAAAATAACATCTATTCGCGCCTGTTCGGGGCGAACTCGGGGATCACCGGATTAGTCAATTTAGATGTGCTGTCGATGGTCCGGGGTGGAACGCCGCAGTTCATGTACCTCTGGATGCCATGACCGAAATGTCGTAATGAGAGATCTATCGATGTGTTCACTGATGTGATTCTGTAATGATTCAATCGCCAGATCGCACAATTGATACACTCGTGGCGACACCGATCGGACGCCGGGCGATATTGGCGCTGGGTGCCCATGGGGCAATGAGCCTCTGCACAGCCCTTGGGGCTGGGGCGGCCCTGAGTCTGTTCGGCAGCCTGACCGGTTGTTATCGGGCGCCTGGCACGGCTCGCGATCAGGTGATTTTTTTCTCCGAAGAGAAGGAATTGCAATTTGGATTGAGCGCATTCCGCGAGGTCTTACGGGCTGCCCCCCTCAGTGACAATGTGGAAGTGAATGAGCTGGTGCACCGCGTGGGACGAAACATCGCTGAAGCCGCCAACAAGCCGGAGTATCAGTGGGAGTTCGCGGTTATTCAAGACGATAAGATGGTCAATGCCTTCGCGCTTCCAGGCGGGAAGGTCGCCATTTTCACCGGGATTCTTAAACATACAAAAGACGATGCCGGATTGGCGACGGTGATGGGTCATGAGGTCGCGCATGCATTGCAGCGTCACGGGGTAGAGCGGATGAGCCGGAGTATCTTAGACCAAATTGCGCAGTTGGGCGCATTGGGCGCGGCGGCGTCAGGAAAAGCTAATGCCGGTGCGATCCAGGGCTTGTTGGGGGCGTACGGGGTCAATGTGTCGTTACCTTTCAATCGGAAGCAAGAATCGGAAGCCGACTATATTGGACTTCGATTAATGGCCCAGGCCGGTTACGATCCGCGTGAGGCCGTGCCGTTCTGGGAGCGCATGAGCGGCTGTCCCAGGCAGATGATCGGGAAGCTCTGTTTTCGGTCGCAGCAGGCGGTGCCTGAATTCCTTTCCACTCATCCGTCCGATTTGACGCGTATCAATCAGATCGAAGCCTGGTTGCCTGAGGCGCTCCAGCACTATCATGGCCCGGGGGGCGGGCCGGTTCCACCGGCGCCCGCGCCATATCGTCCTGAGATTGGGCCGATGCCACAAACCAGCTAGCAAGTTTTGAAACGAGGTTGCTGTGCCAAGGCGAACAGATATTCAGTCCATTTTACTGATTGGGTCCGGGCCGATCGTGATCGGCCAGGCCTGCGAGTTCGATTATTCTGGCACGCAGGCCTGTAAAGCGCTGAAAGAAGAAGGGTACCGGGTGATTCTCATCAACAGTAACCCAGCGACAATCATGACCGATCCTGAGCTGGCGGATCGAACGTATGTGGAACCGATCACGGTCGAGGTGGTCGAGAAAGTGATCGAGCGCGAACGCCCCGACGCACTGCTCCCAACCATGGGGGGACAGACTGCGCTGAACACGACGATGGCATTGGTCAAGCGGGGGACGCTCGAAAAGTACGGGGTCACGTTGATCGGCGCGTCCGCCGAGGCGATTCATAAGGCCGAGGATCGCGACGCCTTCAAACAGGCGATGCAGCGGATTGGATTGCGAGTGCCGGCCAGCGGCACGGCGCATAACCGTGAAGAAGCCGTCAAGATTCTCGAGCAGATCGGATTTCCAGCAATCATTCGGCCGTCGTTCACCATGGGCGGAACCGGTGGGAATATTGCGTACAACCGGGAGGAGTTCGAGAGGATTGTCGAGTGGGGCCTCGCCATGAGTCCTGTCAGCCAGCTTTTGATTGAAGAATCCCTGATCGGGTGGAAAGAATACGAGCTTGAGGTGATGCGGGATCTCAAAGACAATGTCGTCATTATCTGTCCGATTGAAAACCTGGACCCGATGGGGGTGCACACGGGTGACAGCATTACGGTTGCGCCGGCTATGACGCTCTCGGACAAAGAGTATCAGCGTATGCGGGATGCCGCGGTTCGGATCATGCGTGAGATCGGGGTCGATACCGGCGGATCGAATGTTCAATTCGGGCTGGATCCTCAGAACGGCGATATGGTAGTCATCGAAATGAATCCGCGTGTGTCGAGGAGTTCTGCGCTCGCGTCGAAAGCGACAGGGTTTCCTATTGCTAAGATTGCCGCGAAGCTTGCCGTGGGCTACACATTGGATGAAATCACCAACGACATCACCGGGGTGACGAAAGCTTCATTCGAACCCACGATCGACTATGTGGTGGTGAAGATCCCTCGCTTTGCCTTCCAAAAGTTCCGAGGGGCCGATCCCACCCTGACGACGCAGATGAAATCGGTGGGCGAAGTGATGGCCATAGGGCGGACCTTTAAGGAGTCGTTGCAGAAGGCGATTCGTTCGCTGGAGTTGAATATGAACGGGTTTTCTTCGCGGGAGGGGTTGGATCGTGGCATTCCTGAAGGGTTCGATCGGCAACAAGCGCTGGAGCGGGTACGCCAACATCTGCGGACCCCGATTGCCGAGCGACTATGGCATGTAGCGGATGGTATGCGTCTTGGTTTGTCTAATGACGACCTGTTTGCCCTCACGAAGATTGATCCCTGGTTTCTGGAGCAAATCCGAGAGTTGATGCAATTTGAGGCCTTGCTGGTCGGTCAAGGGGGAGAGGAATCAGCGGCACTTGAAGAGTCGTTGTTGTGGGAGGCCAAGGAACTTGGTTTTTCTGACGACCGTATCGCACAGCTTATCGGCGTGACTTCAGCCTCGGTCCGAAAGCAGCGGACAAAGGCCGGCCAAGGTCGAAGAGGGGTGACCTATAAACGGGTCGACACCTGCGCGGCAGAGTTCGAAGCCCATACTCCGTATCTCTATTCGACGTACGGGAGCGAATGTGAGGCTCGCCCGACAGACCGGAAGAAAGTGATCATCCTCGGTGGGGGGCCGAATCGTATCGGGCAGGGGATCGAATTCGATTACTGTTGTGTCCATGCGGCTATGGCGCTTCGCGAAGAAGGTATCGAGTCGATCATGGTGAATTGCAACCCCGAAACGGTGAGTACAGACTACGACACCTCAGACCGACTCTATTTTGAGCCGTTGACCGAGGAGGACGTCCTCAACATCGTGGAGCGCGAACAGCCGTTGGGAGTGGTGTTGCAGTTCGGCGGGCAGACGCCCCTCAAGCTCGCGCTGCCCTTGTCCAAGGCCGGGGTGCGCATTCTGGGTACGAGTCCAGAGGCGATCGATCGCGCAGAAGATCGAGAACGATTCCGCGACCTCTTGAATACACTCGGGCTCCGCCAAGCGGAGAGCGGCATGGCCCGATCCGTAGACGAGGCTCTGCGGATCGCCTCGCAGATCAGCTATCCAGTCATGGTGCGGCCTTCGTACGTGTTGGGCGGGCGGTCCATGCAGATCGTCTACGACGAATCCGGCTTGCTCGAGTATATGACATCGGCAGTCAAGGCCTCGCCGAAACATCCCGTGCTGATCGACAAGTATCTGTCGGATGCGATTGAAGTCGATGCCGACGCCATTTCAGATGGGACAAACGTCGTGGTGGCCGGGATCATGGAACATATCGAAGAAGCCGGGGTGCATTCGGGAGACTCGGCCTGTTCGTTGCCGCCCTATTCGCTTGGAAGGAGCGTGGTTGAAGAGATTCGCCGGCAAATGAAGGTGTTGGCTCTGGAACTCGGCGTAATCGGCCTGATGAATGCACAATTTGCCATTAAAGACCAAATGGTATACGTACTGGAGGTCAACCCTCGAGGCTCGCGCACCGTGCCGTTCGTCAGTAAAGCCATCGGCGTGCCGCTTGCCAAGCTGGCTATGAAGACTATGGTGGGCAAGAGCCTTCCGGAGCTGGGGTTGATCGAAGCCCCAGCTCCTTCGCACTTATCCGTAAAAGAATCCGTCTTTCCCTTTAATAAGTTCCCAGGGGTGGATGTCCTCTTGGGTCCTGAGATGAAGTCCACAGGGGAAGTGATGGGCATCGACCAGGATTTTGGATGGGCCTTTGCGAAGGCCCAAGCAGGAGCTGGTGCGCCGCTGCCGAAGGGAGGCACGGCATTCATCAGTGTAAAGGAGAGCGATCGTCCAGCAGCCCTGGAAGTCGTGCGGCAACTTCAACGGCTGGGGTTTGACGCCCAAGCTACGAGTGGAACGGCGGCGTATTTGCGCGACCATGGGGTTCATGCCGAAACCGTGCACAAGGTTATGGAAGGTCGGCCCCATATCGTGGACCATATCAAGAACGGGCAGGTGGCCTTGGTCGTGAACACGGTGAGTACCGCGTCGTCACATGCTGATTCATTGTCGATCCGCCGGGAAGCTCTGAATAAAGGCCTGGCCTACTATACGACGATACGGGGGGCACGAGCGGCGGTCATGGGCATTGAAGCGATTCTCAAGAAAGAACTCACCATTCGGTCGCTGCAGGAATACCACCACCACTCATAAGAGGACGCCACAGACTATGCCGACACCAATCACGAAGAAGGGGCACGAAGCGCTCAAAGCTGAGCTCGATCGACTGCGCAAAGTCGAACGTGCGAAAAATATCGAAGCCATTGCTGAAGCGCGTGCCCATGGCGATTTGAGCGAGAATGCGGAGTACGATGCCGCCAAGGAACGCCAGGGATTCATCGAGTCGCGCATCGTGGAACTTGGGTCGAAGCTGGCCGACGCCCGCATCATCGAAACGGCCGGGCGAGTCTCCGACACGATCGTGTTCGGCGCCACGGTGCTCGTGATTGAACAGGAGTCGCAGTCGAAGCGGGAGTACACGCTGGTGGGTCAGGATGAAGCCGATATGAAAGTGAACCGCATCTCGATTCAGTCTCCGGTCGGCAAGGC
>JAYTTD010000133.1:0-17261 GCA_043745235.1 Nitrospira sp.
TCGGGAGACAATAGAATAGGGGCTGCGGTTCTCATGCCCCTCAGGTTTAGGTGATATCGCATATATAAGTCAAGTTATTTGAGACTCACTACACTAGCGCGCGAAACGGTTTAAACTTTCGCTCAGCTTTGGCCGCCAAGACAAAGTTGCTCTCAGTCAGACCCTTGATCTTGTGCGACCAGATCTCGATTTTACACTTTCCCCAGGCCAGATAGAGATCAGGATGATGGCCCTCGGCCTCTGCGACAGCCCCGACCTTGTTCGCAAACGCCAGGGCCTGCGCGAAGTCCTTGAAGGTGTAGCGCCGCTCCAAATGCCTTTTTCCGTTGAGTTTCCAGCCCTGGCCGAATTGCTGCAACAACCTTCATCGGAATCTCTCTGAACACCCACAACGGTTGATGGTCTATCCGGAAGGGGATCGACTCTAGTTCAGGTGAATCTGCTGGTCAGGAGGCCCGGACAGAGCGATTCGTGAACAGGTGGATCACCAGCAACACGATTCCGATCAAGAACAGGATCCAGGAAATCTGGACCGCCACCGCGGCCACTCCGGCCAAATTCAGGGCTCCGGCAATGACTCCCACCACCAAGAACATCAGTGCGTAGTACAGCATATCGAACTCCTTTCAATGAGACAATTCTCGTGAATCACGGAATCGTCGATGGACCCACAGTTCACACATCTCATTCTCCGGAGGCGCGTATCACGGACATGGTCGACGAGCTTCCCCCCCACTCCTCGACCACCACGAATCCACCGCATGGTGCACAC
Source organism: Nitrospira sp. (assembly GCA_043745235.1). GTDB lineage: Bacteria > Nitrospirota > Nitrospiria > Nitrospirales > Nitrospiraceae > Palsa-1315. Next base: position 773 of record JAYTTD010000133.1, read on the forward strand.
GCCATACGTTCTTCTGTTCGGCCCTAGCCGAAAGCCGTGTGCGCTATTCACATGTCAGGCGACGATCGGACGTTCTCCTCTAGGCCACATAAACATACTGGACTTTTGGATGGATGGGAACTGACCCAAATTGCTCAGTTTGGGAAAATTGATGAGGCAGACAAATATGACGCATCCCCTGCACGAAGATTAGAAAAAATAAGAAAAACTAGTCGTAGGGGACGATATTGAGGAGGGAACTGGGATCTCGCGATGATAACGAAGGGTTGGCCTGCGCGTCTGACCTACCTCTCGAATTCCTGGAAAATAAGCTTGCTTGAAATAGGATTACGTCCAGGACAGCCAGATAGGTGATCATGTCGACGTGACATGCGGGCCGCACAGAAAGGTTTTCCATCAGCGATTCACGGGTGTGTCCGACGTGCCGTCCGTGACCCTGACCATACACGGACGCGCGACGGAGCAGCGACGCGCGAGAGTCTTCCAGGCGGAGCACCGCGGCACCATCGGTCTCGCACCAACCGGGCGGAGCATGCCCCTCCACCGCCACGTTAGCGAGCGCGACACCGGCAACGGGTTCAAGCACCAGGCCTGCCCCGCGCTTCCTCTCCACCGAGCGTCCCCTCTCTCAACACGTCCGTCCGCGCTGGCCTCGGGTTTCCGCGCCTGTCTACCGTCACGAGCGGGCCACAAGATTGCAGATCTGGCGGGAGATCACGGCCCCGGCCATGGCTGCCTGACGGTCGGAAGAGCTGAGACTGCTCCTCTCGCTACGTGGTGAGTGCAGCCATGCAGACAAGTTGACAATGCCCACCAATTCAATTGTTGCCACCTGAGCAATTTTGACCAGACCGCGGCCGGTCTTCGAGTCATAGTTGTCAGTAACGGAGAGATGGGGTTTGGGGATGACAAGATCAGATCGATACGAAACCTATCACAGAGGGAGACATCATGAATGCAGATCAACTCAAGGGGAAATGGATGCAGTTCAAAGGGGAACTGAAACAGCAGTATGGCAAGTTTACCGATGATGACCTGCAGCAGATCGAAGGGAACTACGACAGGTTTGTCGGCAAAGTTCAGGAACGGTATGGCGATAAAAAAGATGAGCTCATGAAGTGGGCGGACCAGTGGCATCAGAAGCCAATGTCGAAAGCTCCGAAGGAAAAGACCCTTTGACGGGAAGTTATCACGAAGAGAGACGGGGCACTGAGGGATTTTATATTTCAGTTAAGGAGACGATCATGAACACACGCTATGTCCTGACACTTTGCACAGCCTTGGTTATCGGTGGGGCACTTATCACCGGATCGGCCCATGCGGCTGGCCAGGCCGACGAGAAGACCCCGATCAACGACACGTGGCTCACGGCAAAAACCAAGATCGCTCTTGCTGCCGATGGTCGAGTCAAAGGGCGGCAGATCGATGTCACGACCAAGAAGAACGTCGTGATGCTTCGCGGCAAGGTCGATTCCGACTCGGCCAAGCAGGCGGCGGAAGACATCACCAAAATGCTCGATGGCGTCAAGACGGTGAAGAACGATCTCCAAGTCATCGCCCCGTCCACACGCGACGCGGTGGAGGAGAAGGATGAGGCGATCACGGCGCGCGTCCAAAAGAAGATTGCGAAGGACGCACATCTGAAGAAAGCCGATATTGCCATTCAGACCAATGCGGGGGTTGTCTCGCTCACCGGCGAGGTCAAGGACATCATGACCAGTGCCAATGCGTCATGGACTGCTTGGTTTGTACCGGGTGTGAAGTCGGTGAAGAACGATCTCACGGTGAAGGAGAAGGCCTAAGGCCTTGGGAAACACCTCGCTCGTGTCGGTTCGAAATGGCTGAGTCAGTGCAATCGGATGGTACATCATCATTTACAAGGAGGTTCCGTCATGAAGAAGCTCATCGGTCTGTTCGTGTTCGCAACAATTCTCAGTGTTGGGATGGCATCACTCTCATACGCGGCTGGTGATATGGCTGCGGAAAGCACCCAGACGGTCAAGGGGGACCTGCTGAAGATCGACGGGGAGTTTTACGTAGTGAAGGATATGGCAGGCAAGGAAATCCGCCTGCATGTAGACAAGACCACGACCCTGGACGGTGCCATCAAGGCCGGCGATAAGATCGAAGCCCAGGCCACCGAAAAGAACCACGCCGTGTCGGTTAGGCATATACAGCCGACGAAATAGACTCAGGAATACGAAGATAGAAGTTCAAGCCCAGAGATTAGGGTAGTCGGGTGTATCGCAAGTTTTTCTCCGGGCTGGACATGGTACATGACAGAGTTTGTTACATCTAAACGAGGAGGCTCCCATGGTATCTATGCTCAAAGTCGTCGGTCGCATGTCCTGTGGTTTCTTACTGTGCCTTGGCCTGTCCAGCGCGGCGCAGGCAGGTAATGCGCCTTCGGGCTCAGACGTTATGAAAACTGACTCCCAGTCTGATCGGACAGGCTATAAAGAAAACGCGCACAAGGGCGAAGTGTTGCGCGTCGAAGGCGAGAACTATTTCATCAAGGGAACGGATGGCAAGGAAGTTCGTCTGCATGTCGATAAGACCTCTCAGGTGGACGGCACCATTAAGGTGGGGGACAAGATCGAAGCCCAGGTCACGGAAAAGGACCACGCAGTGTCCGTTAAACACGTGCAGCCGACGAAGTAGGCTTGGGGATTCGAAGATAAACGTTCAGGCCCAGAGAGTGGGCGAGCCCTCAGGACTGGCCCACTCGTATTGAAGAAGGCTAAGGGAAAACCATTGCAATCGATTAGGAGCAGGGAAGGTCAGCAGTGAGCCGGTGCGCCTATCCATTCATACCCACCAAAGGAGAGAATCATGGCATTTACTGGTCAAGACAAGGTTCTGTTATCTGACATCGTCAAGGGTCTTTCTCTTGCCATCATTGAAGTTTGTCGTACGCTGGAACACCAAAAGGGTGTGCCGGCAGAAAATTTTTCTACGGAAATACATAGTGCAGTGACAAACTTGCCGCATGATCCAAGTCGTCCAATGATCAAACACATTCTTACGAATATCGCCGATGGATTACAGGGGAAACCGCTTGTTCCGCTTCACATTGAGTAATAGGGCACGGGGAATTTCCTGTACGTGAGAGGGCCGTATCAGGGGTGGTGACAAGTCTCGAGTGGGATAAGATAGGGCTCCCTTATATCAAGAAAAAGAGGCACTTCCGGGTTTCGCATGGGTAGTCTGAAGGAGTCGTAAGGGAGGACCATTGAGCGGACAGTCAATGGTTGGATGAGGCCAATGGGAGATGTGGGAGAGGAGTTGGACTCTCAAAGACAGAGCTGCGGTAAGTATGTGGGTTGTTGTAATCACATGTCGTTTCTAGTTTACAGGAGGTTGCTATGTTGTTGTTTAAATTGTTCACCGTGTGCGGATTGATTGCCATCGGAACGCTGTCTGTTGAGGCGGCAGATATGGAACTGCAGCTGGTCGATAAGAATTGTTGGATCGAGGTGTTCGATGACTCCAAGTACGATGCCGATGACGCGCATGTCACAGTCCCGGGCCCCAAAGAGTACGCGTCTCTGAAGGATCTCAATGGTAAGAATTGGAACAACGATATTCAAAGCGTCATTGTGGGATCAAGCGCGACGGTACTTGCCTATAAGGATAAGGATTTTAAGGGTACGGAAATCGCCTTTACTTCGGGCCAGCGCATTCCAGACCTATCCAAGCTGGACATGTCCAACGACATTGAATCGATGAAGATTGCCTGCGCGAAGTAGCCATTTGTAGGGGAGCCTGCGGGATGAGCACTGTATGTGCTCATCCCATTATTCACGAAGATCTGCCATTCCTCTCCGTTCGGAAGAGCGGAGAGGAATGGCAGCTCGCAGCGTAGCGGAGATAAATTCCATCTTGGTTTACAAGAGCCCACCCGGCAGGGCGGGGCTCTTTACTCTGGTCAGCATGGTGTCGGGGTTCAGTGCCACCATGGGCGTGGCTGAGGCACACATTCCACTGAAAAGGAGGGCCGATCAATGGCAGATGACAGAGGGTGTTCACTGGGAGCGATGGGATTGGCCTTTGTAACCGGAGGGTTGGCGGGGGCCGCGGTGGCGCTGTTGCTGGCGCCGCAATCGGGCCGTGAGGCGCGGGAGCAGGTGCGCGGGTATGCGCGGCGAACCGAAGCGCGTGTCCATGAGCTGGCCGATACGGCCACCCAGGTCATAGACCAGACGGTGGATAAGGGACACGAGTTCCTCAAAGACACGCAGGCGGTTGTGACTGAGGCGGTCGAGGCCGGGCGCACGGCCATGCAGCGGGAGCGTGAGCGGCTGTCTGGCGTGAAGAAGGCGTGACGGCAGAGTGCATCGTCACAGATGATAGGCCGCGTGGCGAACGCACGAAAAAAGGAGGAGCAACATGCTCGAGACCATTGCCATCATCTTGGTTGTCCTCTGGCTTCTGGGGTTTGTCACCTCGAACACCATGGGCGGATTCATTCATGCTCTCCTGGTCATTGCGGTCGTGGTGATTCTGGTTCGTGTCATTCAAGGCCGACGCGCATAAGGACCCTGGGGAAAACTCTGCCGGTTTGGTGACACGCGTGAGACAGCGGGGAAGCGAGACGTGAAGACCGCGACGTATCTTGCCAGTGTTTTGATGAGCCTGGCTCTGGTGCTCGGCTGTGCCGACGAGATTGAGCAACAGCTGAGGCAGGTGCAGCATGAATTGGAGCAGGTGCTGCGAACGGCCGTGCGCGATGGCGACGTCAAGATGCAACGGGCCAACGATCATCTCACCGTCATGATTGCTGAACGAGTGCTTTTCGATGTCGGGAGTGATGAGGTCAAGCCGGATGGCATCGACGTGCTAACGCAGATCCGAGTGCTCTTCAAGCCGGCGGGGTTCAAGGAAATCCGAGTGGTTGGGCACGCGGACAAGGGTTCGGCCTCGGATCGTGCCACCCAGTATTTCGAGAAGTTGGCGTTCTCCAAAGCACGTGCGACGCACACGATGCGTGTGCTGAAGGGAGACGGGGTGGATTCGCAGAGCTTTAGCACCGAATGGTATGGAGATGACCGACCGATCGCGAGTAATGAGACGGAAGACGGACGGCAAATGAATCGACGCGTCGAAATTGTTCTGTACCCCGGAGTTGTACGAGAGAGGCTGCAGGAGCGCACGGTCGCCGTCACGGACCCGCCATGATGCCGACTCTCGATATGATCTCCGTTCTCTTCGTGTTGTTGGGTGCATCGTCGTCATCTATTTATTCGAGATCACTCGTGAATGGTTGAGACGAGGACTCGTGCCACCAACGGCACGATCTGCAGAGCAGTCGTGCCCGATTCGTGGCTTGATACGCACCCCGCCACCCAATGGACTGAAGGCCGCCTACGGTTGGATGTTCTTCTGGCGCTGATCAAGAGAGTAGGGGCTCGTTGGAACAGGAAGTGGAGACGCTGTATCGGCTTCGTCAGCCTGATGGAGAGTGGATAGCCATGCTCATATTGAACATCAATGATAAAGATCATGAGGTCAATGTACCGGAGGACATGCCATTGCTCTGGGTCCTGCGGGATGTTCTCGGTCTGACAGGTACGAAGTTCGGCTGCGGCATTGCCCAGTGCGGCGTCTGCACGGTGCACGTCGATGGTCAACCGATTCGATCCTGCGTCATGCCTGTGGTGGCTGTGAGGGGGAAGAAGATCTTGACGATTGAGGCGGTCGGCCAGACACCGGCCGGTGCGCAAGTGCAGAAAGCCTGGCTGGACCTGGAAGTGGTGCAGTGCGGGTATTGTCAGTCCGGTCAGATCATGTGCGCGGCGGCGCTGCTAGCTGCCAAGCCACAACCGAGCGATGCCGACATCGACGCCGCTATGGCCGGTACGATCTGCCGTTGTGGGACCTACGTGCGAATCCGCACCGCAATTAAGCTAGCGGCACAGTCCTCCTGATCGCCGCGCTCTGCAAGGAGACTCATCTTGGACCTTGACCAACGACTGAATGTGGCGAAGACCGTTACAGGAGTCGTGTCTGAGGGCAGCCTTTCACGCCGGACCTTTCTGAAGGTCAGCGCGACAGCCGGCGGTGGTTTGCTGTTGAGCTTCATTCTTCCCAGGATGCTCTGGAGCAGCGAAACGGCTGGCGCCACGACTGCGGATGTCTTCGCTCCCAACGCATTCATCCGCATCGGTCGTGATGGTCGTGTGACCCTCATCATGCCCTACGTTGAAATGGGACAGGGTACCTACACGTCGATTCCGATGCTCATCGCTGAGGAGTTGGAGGTGGACCTTACGCAGATCACCCTCGAAGCGGCGCCTCCCGACGAACGGCATTATGCGAACCCGATCTTTCAGCTTCAGGCAACCGGTGGCTCGACATCTGTGCGAGCCGCCTGGGAACCACTCCGCCGGGCTGGTGCCACTGTGCGCACGATGTTCTTGTCCGCCGCGGCACAGGCCTGGAAGGTGGCCCCGACGTCCTGCCGCGCAGAGAAGGGCGAAGTGATCCATGCGACGAGCGGCCGCAGGCTCACATATGGAGCCTTGGTCGATAAGGCTGCGACCTTGCCGATGCCGGATCACGTCGCGCTCAAGGATGCCAAGGACTTCACACTTATCGGTACCTCCGCCAAGCGCCTCGATACGCCAGACAAGGTGAACGGTAAGGCGCAGTTCAGCATCGACGTGAATGTCCCAGGCATGAAGATCGCCACTGTCGCTGCCTGCCCTGTGTTCGGCGGCAGGCTCGCCGGCGTTGACGACAGTAAGGCCAAGAAGATCAAGGGTGTCCATCAGGTGGTACGGCTCGACCATGCCGTGGCGGTGGTTGCCGATCATATGTGGGCGGCTAAGCAGGGCTTGGCCGCACTCGACATTCAGTGGGACGAGGGCCCCAACGCCACACTCAGCACCGCCGATATTGTGCAGCAACTCGAAGCGGCCTTATTGAGGCCGGGCGTGATCGCACGCAAGGACGGTGATGTCGCCAAGGTCATGGCCGGGGCTGTAAAGAAGGTTGAGGCGGTATACCAGATGCCGTTTCTCGCCCATGCGACGATGGAGCCGGTAAGCTGCACCGTGCACGTACGCAAAGACGGTTGCGATATCTGGGTCGGGTCACAGGTCCTGGCTCGGGCACAGGCTACCGCCGCTGAGGTGACCGGTTTGCCATTGGAGAAGATCCGGGTGCACAACCAACTCTTAGGCGGCGGCTTCGGCCGACGGCTTGAGGTGGACTTCATCACTCAGGCGGTGCAGATCGCAAAGCAAGTCAATGGCCCCGTGAAAGTGGTATGGACGCGGGAAGAAGATATCCAACATGACATCTATCGGCCCTATTACTACGATCGGATGGCTGCCGGCCTCGACGAAGCCGGCATGCCGATCGCCTGGATCCATCGTAGCGCCGCCTCCTCGATCTACGCGCGTTGGTTCCCGCTGGCATTCAAGAATGGAGTCGATCCGGACGTGTTGGAAGGTGCGGCGGATCCGTCTCCGCCCTATGCCCTTCCCAACATGCTGGTGGAGTATGTTCGCCAGGAGCCGTCCGGCATTCCGACGGGATTCTGGCGTGGGGTCGGGCCCACGCACAACGTCTTTGTCGTCGAGAGTTTCATCGATGAGCTGGCTGCGGCAGCAAAGAAGAACCCCCTCGAATACAGACTCGCCCTGCTCGGCCAATCGCCGCGTGCCAAGGCCGTGCTCGAGCTTGCTGCGGAGAAGGCGGGATGGGGTCAGCCGTTACCGGAAGGCCAAGGCCAGGGCCTATCTGTTCAATTCGTATTTGGCAGCTATGTCGCACAGGTTGCCGAAGTTGAAGTTGCCAAGGACGGCGAGGTGCGCGTCATACGCGTGGTCTGCGCCGTGGACTGCGGTGTGGTGGTCAACCCGGACACGGTGAAGGCGCAGATGGAAGGCGGCATCATGTTTGGGCTCAGCGCCGCCCTGTTCAGCGAAATCACTCTCAAGAACGGCCGTGTCGAACAGAGCAACTTTCACGACTACCGCATGCTGCGCATCAACGAGGCGCCGGCGGTCGAAGTGTATCTGGTGAAGAGTGGCGAAGCGCCCGGTGGCATCGGTGAGCCTGGGACTTCGGCGCTGGCGCCGGCACTGACCAATGCCATCTTCGCGGCAACCGGCAAACGGATCAGAAAGCTGCCGGTGAACCGGGTTGCGTTGCGTTCCGCATAGGTCCAGGAGGAACCGACCGTGATGCGTTCCAGTTACATGAGCCTGTCCGTGCTGCTGGTGGTGATGGTCGGTGTGGCTGTGAGTGGATGTACCTTGCGTCCGCATGAACCGACGGACTTTGCCGGCGGGACGCGGATTGTTCTCGCGGACTATCAGGGAAGCGATCCCACCGGGGCGCCGCCGGGAGTCGCGAGGGCCGGCCTGATGGCGCGCGGCGAATATCTCGCACGTGCCGCCGACTGCATCGGCTGCCATACGACACCGCGCGGCAAGCCGTTTGCGGGGGGACTGGCCTTCAAGCTGCCGGTCGGCACGCTCTATTCGACGAACATCACGCCAGACAAGGAAACCGGGATCGGCGAATGGACCGACGATGAGTTTGTGAAGGCAATGCACGAGGGCATTGGCAGGAGCGGCGAACGTCTCTACCCCGCCTTTCCCTACAGCGCCTACACCCTATTGACGCGCAACGATGTCCTGGCGATCAAAGCCTATCTCTTCAGTCTCAAGCCGGTCCACTATAGGCCACCGGAAAACGACATGAGGTTTCCGTTCAATCAGCGTTATCTGCTGTGGTTCTGGAACGCGTTATACAATCCCGCACAGCGTTTTCAGCCGAACGTCGATCAAGCACCGGCGTGGAATCGGGGGGCCTATCTGGTCGAAGCGCTTGGGCATTGCGGTGAATGCCATACGCCGCGAACCTTACTCCAGGGGATTGATGCCGGGAAGAAGTTCGCGGGCGGGATGATCGAAGGCTGGAAGGCCTATAACATGACATCCGACAAGCAGTCCGGGATCGGTGGGTGGTCCGACAGTGAACTTGCGGAGTATCTCTCAAGTGGGCACGCGGAGGGGCGCAGTACGGCGGCGGGACCCATGGCTCTTGTGCTGAACAACAGCCTGCGTTATCTGACACGGGACGATATCCAGTCGATGGTCGCGTATCTGAGAACTGTTCCGCCCATGCATGATAAGGCCGATCTTGTCGTCGCGCAAAAGAGGCTCCCTACAGCACCAGTGGGCAATGACGAGAATCTCGGACTGCGTGTGTTCGAAGGGGCCTGTGCTAGCTGTCATGATTGGGATGGCAGTGGGGTTCAGTCGTCCTATGCCGATCTCATCGGCAATCGGTCGGTCAATGATTCTGCCGCGGTCAATCTGACGCAGGTCATCCTGCACGGGGCCAGCCTCCAGTCTCAACAAGGCGACATATTCATGCCGGCTTTCGACAGGGGGTATTCCGATGCAGAGATTGCCGCCGTGGTGAATTATGTGACCGGTCGATTTGGCGCAAGTGCATCGAAGGTCACACCGGATCAGGTTGCCAAACGTCGCAAGGAACAGTAATGGAAGAACCCACTGCGAGGGGAAACGTGAAAGAGTTGCGGGCCATCATCGATGCCTCCAAAGCGATTGAACTGCGAGGCACTCAGGTCGCACTCGCGACCCTCGTCAACGTCACCGGATCCTCGTACCGGCGGGCCGGCGCGCGAATGCTGATCGCAGCCGACGGCCAGACTGTCGGTTCAGTGAGCGGTGGTTGCCTTGAGCGCGACGTACTCAACCAAGCCCAGCGGGTGCTTCAATGGAACAAGCCCAGGGTGGTCACCTACGATTCGATGTCTGATGATGACATCGCCTGGGAATTTAACCTCGGCTGCAAGGGGATCGTGGATGTGCTCATTGAGCCCCTCTCTCACAATGGGAAACGAGACTTCCTGACGTTTCTTGCCGACTGTCTCGATCATAGACACGTGGGGATTGTCGCAACCGTGTTCGGTGTGGAAGGCCATGTGCAGGCGACGATCGGCAATCGGTTGATGCTGAGCGAGCAGCAGCCTGCGATACTGGACATCAGGGATGATGATCTGGCGGAGGCAATCAATGGTGACTCTCGGCATGCGCTTGAAAGCGGCACGCCAACGGTCAAGATGTATGAAATGCCCACAGGTCGTGCAGCAGTGTTCATCGAGGTCATCCAACCGCCGGTCCCGCTCGTCATTTTCGGTGGGGGACACGATGCGGTCCCGCTTGTCCGGTTCGCGAAGGAACTGGGGTGGCATGTCACCGTGGTCGATCCCCGCCCAGGCTACGCGACGCGGACGCGGTTTCCCTTAGCGGACACCTTGATCGTCTGCCAGCCAGAGGAGGTGAGCGCGCGTATCACCCTCAATGCACGCACTGTGGCTGTCGTGATGACACATAACTTTCTCCATGACGCCGAACTGCTGAAGACGCTTTTGCCATCGCCGTTACGATACCTCGGCCTGCTTGGGCCTACGCGGAGGACTCAGAGGTTGCTGCACGAAGCGCAGGAGAAAGGCGTTTGGTTGAACGAACGCAATCTCGTCCGGGTGTACGGCCCCATTGGCCTCGATATCGGAGCCGAGACCCCTGAAGCGATTGCGCTCGCGGTCGTGGCGGAGATTCACACGGTTCTCGCAGGCCGGTTGGGCGGGATACTGAGGACCCGAGAAGGACCTCTTCATGAGCAGGGCCACGCTGTGGATGTGGTCACCGTATCGGAAAAAATACAAGGAGCGGTGTCTTGTGGCCACGGGCACTGACAACGTCCTTGATGCAACCGGTGCTGGGAGCGAATGGAACAGTCCGTCAACGGCCATCATCTTACTCGCTGCGGGAGCATCGACGCGTATGCGGAGCCCCAAGCTACTGCTGATGTATGGCAGCTGTAGCTTGTTACGACATGCGGCAGAGGTAGCCGCCGCGTCCGTATGTCAGCCTATTCTCGTTGTTCTCGGGGCGTACGCGGACCATCTTCAACGCGAGCTCGACGATCTGCCGATACGATCGGTGATAAACGAACGATGGGCCGATGGGATGGGGTCTTCGATCCAAGTTGGGGTGGAGGCTCTCAACAGGTATGACCGAGTAGAAAACATCAAGGCCGTGGTTCTGATGTTGTGCGACCAGCCTTATGTGACGACCGATGTCATCAACGATCTCGTCACAGTCTATCATTCAAGCGGCAAAGGGATTATTGCTTCGGAATATGGCGGAACCCTGGGTGTGCCCGCATTGTTCGGGCGCGAGTACGTCGCTGAACTCGCGACAATGAGCGGCGCAGCGGGAGCGAAACACATCATCGCCGCGCACGCGTCCGACGTGGTGCCTGTGCCCTTCCCCAAGGGAGTGACGGACATTGATACAGCGGAGGACTACCGGCAACTTCAGGGTGTGACGCTGCCTCAGGTTCTCTAGCAGGGTATCGACAAACTACTTGAGCATGACAGAAACGCAAGGCCCAGATACTCACAGACTCGTTCAGAAGCAATGGCAGGCTGCCGAAGCAGTCCGTCCGCATAAGAAGACCGTTATTTGCCTTGTCTCGTTTGTTTGGTTGAACAAGACCAACCACACAAACTAAACAAACCAGATCAACCCGTCCCGCCAGGGACCGGGCTCGTTAGAGTTCGGCAACGGCCATCGTAATTCTGATTCCTCCCACCTGAGCAATTTAACCAGAGGGCAACCAGTCCAGTGTCTTAGCCTCATACCGGTCGGCTTTCTCATGGCTGTGATGGGGGCGATTTTGGTATTGTTCGCCTATCGCAAAACCAGCGGCTCGTGACTTCCCCGAAAGGCCACGTCTCATTCGGCATCAGGTGCTTCTGGCAGATATTGCATTGGGTTACGAGATGCGCAAACCACTTTTAACAGGGCCGGGTGACAGGGTCAGCTTACGGTGGTGGCTCCAGCGGCCCAGCCCATTCATACTTGTCATAGAATTCGTCCGATAATGCACGGAATAAAGGATCGGCCTGATCGATGAGAGTCCTTTTATCCTTATCCCAGGCGACCTTTACTATTTCAAGGGTGCCACGCCAACGAGACCAGTACCACCCCGGCTGCGTCGGCTTCTCCGTCGTCCAGCTCATGCTCAGCACATGCGTCCGAATAATCTCTTCAAACATCTTGATGAACCCGTCACGAGTATAAGAGGGATGGTGGAGCAGTTCCTGACTCTGTCGATCGTCAAGTTTATCTGCCAAGGTTTCAGCAAGTTCCCTGATATTCATTCCGCCATCTCCCCCGCCCAAGATACATTTATTCAGAGCTAGAAGCCGAATTTCTTCGACCTCATCATTTCTCCGCTGCGATCTCCGTGGGGTTACAGCCGAGGCAAACCCCGGTGCGGACAGTCAGCAGATTATTCGGAGTGCGCTCTGAGATTCGCGATGAACTCGTCGAGTCCCTTCTGCCCAGTCTGTCTGATCCGAAAAAATCCTGCTCGAGGACCTGCCCGCTCAACCACTACTCGCGAGCCCCCCATCAATTATAAGCGCCCACTCTAAGTCGAGCCCAAGCAAACTCGGCGGTATCCGATTCGCAATGATCGGCTTACTTCTCGGGGTTTGGCAGTTCCGGAACGGTCATCTCCATGACTTTGATAACTTGTCCCTGATCATTCAGGCGGGCGGCGATGCGTTCTCCAACCGACAGTCCCTTAAACAATTCCGGCCTCATCATCGTGAACGGGACAGTTTGTTCCAGGTCTGTCTTAATTTTTCCACTCATCCTGACCAAATCGAGTTCTTCAAGCGTCCCGATCACGACATGCGATTCTTTCCCTGTATCCTCAGGTGGCGCTGCCATTATAGTCGTCAAGGATGGAGCACTGAGTAACAGGGCAAGCAGGACGATAATCTTCACAGCCATAGTTTCTCCTTCAGGTACAGGGCAGGATCTGAGCCGGCTATCTTGGCACAGTGGGTCCCGGTGACGGTGGAGAAGGCTTGGGTATAGGATCTGTCGGGCTTGGCACAGGTTGGGGAAACTGGTTCGTCTCTATTCCATTGGCGATAGGGCCTTGGAGAAAAAGCGTCGACAAGACCACCAACTCGATCATTCCGCATTTCATGATCTCTCCCTCCCGACGGCCCGCCCGCCCCTGTATCATTTTTGGACCCAGTTATTCCAACGCGACATTCTGTGATGTAAGGTCTGCACAAAGCATGACGCGGAGATGCTATTCATGTTGACACCAACATAAGCGAGAGTGCTGTGTATGTCTGTTCACTATTGCTCACCCTGAGTCTAGAGCCGAATGAATTAGCGTGGCGCCGGACGATGCTTCCATAACATCTTCACTCTCCTCCCCTTCCGGAACAATGAATACTAGAGAAACGCCCGGTATGGCAGGCTATCGATCGGGGCTCCTATCTCTTGACCGCATGATTCGACGAATGCCTTAAATCTCTCCAGCTCTGACTGCATGCGCAACGACATCGGTCCTAATTCATCTCCCACATTTTCGACGTTGTTCTCAGGGGTATAGGCTAATTGCAGTCGTACCTTTGACATGACATCCGAGATCAGGTGGAAGGTCACGGCCCCGCCAGTGATGAAGCCAGGTGGACAGGGCCAGGCGATGTGGTTGTCCGAAGTCTAATCGGTGATTTGTTCTTCCCACTCTTTTTCCTGGCCTGCGAGCTCGACTTTCCACTGCAGGGGGTTGGTATCGAGCTGCTTGACTTGCTTTACGCCTTCCATGAACTGGGGAAATTTCTCAAACTCTCTCCATTGATCATAGGCCGTCTCCACGGACACGTTGACATCAATGGACGTTTCAATGGTCGGCATACGGTCCTCCTTTTCTTGGGGATGTCAGGAATATATGATTAATGATCACTCGTATCCGCGATGGGCGTCCCCGCTTCACTTCATTGGGTTGATCGTCAGCGCGTGATGCTGCTCGTTCATCTTCGCCTCAATCCGGTCACCTTGCTCGATGTTTCCAGTCTTCTGGGTGGTGTGGTCGGTATGCACCCGTACTTCCTTCCCGTCCTGCCCCTCGACGAAATAGGTATCGTCTTCGACGCGCAACACGTCGCCCTTGAGGGTCTTCACCCTTTTGAGAGGCCGCCTTTCATCTCATCGCGCATTTGTTTTTCACCTACTTCTTGACCCCCTTGCCTCCGATCAGTTTGTTCAGCGTTCATTCTCCTTCGCCGAATACCCCGTAGCTTGCTGCGGGAGCTTCATTTCAGATTGGCCGCCTTTCATTTCGTTTGCTGCGAAGCCGTATTACCTGTTTGTGCGGTTTGGGATAGCCCCACGTACAGCAGGAACCCGCACGCAGCATCCCAACGACCTTAGGGAATTGATTCCATGAGAACTCCTCCTCAGTAAACACCATATCGATCACTGTATGGGCTCCGGAGATTCAGTGGAACTAGGCAGACCCCTAGGGTTGGGCGTATTAACCCTAGCAGGCCCACTAGCGAACATTCGAAATGTGCTTATTGATTCTGCTCGAAGGCGGGGAACCGGGATACTCTGTTGAACGAGTGCCTGGACTCCCCATAAAGGCCTGGGAGAATTATTTGCGGAATTGTTTGAAGCTTTCGAGGTCAGTCGATCGATTGATCAGTTCCATCCATCCGCTTCCCTCGTGCTCGATTATTTGGAATGGATGCAGCGAGTGTGAGCGCCTCTAATTTTTCTATCATTACCCGTGTGACTAGGCCGTGCCGCGTGTTTGCGCAGGCGATCAGGCATGGTCAGACACAAGAGAAAGGTGTGCAGTTGCCGCATCGAGCGTCGGATCGATGCGGCACGTTGGAGTGGGACGCTAGAAGGTGTAGCGGACGCCGACCAAGAGGCTCATTGATGAGGAATCAACGGAGCCGGCATCTTGGTTATTGATTTCGAGGCCACCGCGGTTTCGTTTCCATGCCACTTCAGTATTCAGCTTTAGGCTATTTGTCAGGGGGAAATCAAGCCCGCCTGCCAACCGATAGGCAAACGTGTTGGCTTGACTGATCGTTCGTAAGCCACGATTGACTGCCGCATCCGCCTCACTGAACGAGTTCACGTTCACACCGATGCTGGTCGAGAGGTAGGGCACGACTCCGGAAAAATGTCCTGGGCGAAATTCCAGGGTCGGCAAGAGCGAGACGGTATTGAGCGTGCCCAGGTCGAAGGTCGGGTTGCGGTTGTCGATTGAGCGGCGCTCCCAGTCCATCATGAGGCCTAGACGAATCCACTTATTAATCCCATACATGGCCTGGAGATTGATGGGGGTGGGACCGATGCTGGTATTCGTATCATCCGCCCAGCTTTGCGTCGGAAGATTGAATCCGGTTCGGGCGCCAAGCGTCCACTTGTCTTCGTCGGCCTGACCTTCATGCACCCATCCCGCTTGGGCTGAACCGACCGATGCCCACCCAAGCCACGCACCCAAGACACACGCACTCACCACAAGATGTTTCGCACGCATTACACGCTCCTTTGTAAGAGGTCACTGTTTGATGTAAAAACACACACGACCATACCGTTCATCATCTTTGCCGACGGTGGCCCGGTTATTTCCATGAAAGTTCTGACACATTCTGCTTCACTCCGTGCCTAGGCGATCCACCATAAGCGGTCTGGAGTATTCGTTTGGTCGATCTCGGCACTCCACTCTTTTAGCCTTGTCATGGCGGGATAGTGAATTTCTGTAGTTTCCCATGGCATTGACTGAAGGGTCGCAGGCCGCTACCTGTGAAGTAGCGGCCCGTCCGCGTTCACTGAGACAATTACTTCTGCCCCATGGAGTCGTTCTTGCTTGATCCGAGAGAGAGGTCAGTCGTACGATCGGCTTCCGTTTTTTCGCCGAGCGAATCGCGGCCGTCTTCATTTCCCTGACCGGCATCAGTTCCTCGGGCCGAGCGCATAGAGAGCGCGTGATTCTCCTCGTTCACCTTCACCTCAATACGATCTCCCTGCTTGATTTCTCCCATCTTCTGAGTCGTTTTGTCTGTATGCAACCGTACTTCCTTGCCGTCCTTCTCCTTGATGAAATAGTTCTCGCCTTCGACCCGCAAGACTTCACCCTTGATTGTTTTGCCGCCTTCTGCGGAGCGACCCTCCGCCTTCACGTTCTTTTGCTTGTCATCATCTGATTGAAAGCCCTGCCGATCATCGACGCGGTCAGTTTTCATCACGTCTGAGGGCGAAGGCGCATTACCTGCCTGTGCGGCGTTGGACAGGCCCAGGCACAGCACGAAACCACACGACATGAGACCGACAACTTTGTGAATAGATACCATGAGACCCTCCTCGGTTAGGTGTGAGCAACATGGATGTCACTGTACGCTCCCCAGAGCATGTGCGGAGCTAGGAAGACTCCTAGTTCTCGGCGTGAGAGTTCCTAGGTTAGGAACAATGCGCGAGGGTGAATTGGACTTTAGTAGGCGTTTGGGGGAATGGAGGATTATGCGGGTGATGATCGGCGGTGGCGAGAGAAGCTCCTCACGGGGTGGGTGGAGCAACATCGCTGAGGTTCATGAGAGCAGTTTTTTTGTGAG
>JAYTTD010000134.1:0-4504 GCA_043745235.1 Nitrospira sp.
CGCCGGCGCCCAGGAATGGCCCCTTGCTCTGCACCTCGCGCTCGATTTGCGCGATGGCCTTCCCCATCTTATCCATCAACATCGGACCCGCCTGCGCGGCAACCGGCGTAGCGACCTCGGAATCCTGACCCGTCGCCACATGCGCGTCATGCGACATCGCCGCGAGCACAGGCATCGCCCCAACACCTGTCAGGCCTACCGCAACCACCACCGCTAATCCTGACCAGAGCCATTTAGTTGGCGTACCCATAAATCCAGCCTCCTCCATAGAATAATTCAATTTCTCATCTTACGATTCATATGCGATTACATTTTTCTCGTCATAATAAAAAAGCTTGGGGAAACCCAACAGTCATGGGGGGGGTCTGCCCTCATTCTCTCCAGTTCCCCTGACGCACTATATTATGTTGCTACTCCCTGCGTTGAGCAGATCTTTGCTGCGGGTTTTATTTCAGCTACGGCAAGCCATTCTTCAGTTTTCAATGGATTGTTATATCCATTTTTTGGGACGTTTGCAATACGCCTTGGGACAGACGCCTCTGGATAGGACAGATCGCCCCACTGAGGCACAACCTCCTCTAGCAAACCATTTGACTCGACAGCTGATTTACTGTTTTTGTACCAGAAGTCATACAGGCTATTGGTGCCCATTTTTCCTCCAGAGAGTGGAGAGATGCCTTCAGCTAGACCCCTCGGTAAATCTTTATATTGTGAACGACATCAGCGGTCTAGATCGGACCTATACGGTTTTTGGTGAGATCTTTCGAAGCATGGCGGTGGTGGACAAGATCGTCGCCGCCGCCCGAGACGAAGCCGACAATCCTCTGCAGCCGATCACGATGACGGTGACAGTGAAGGAATAGGAAGGGAGCAGGCAACCGTCCTTCTTGCTCGCAGAACGCGCACGATGAAACGGTGCTCGTTCGATGCGCGCAGTAAAGGACAGTTTGCCTGCTCCCTATAAAGAAGGTTAAGAATCGAAGGGCCTCTTTCGACGGGCGCACCTGGACCAACATGGGTGCCCCGCCTGATGAGAAAAAACAAGCAAGCTTGGAAGAGACTTTCAGACGCTCAATTTGAAGGGATTCGTAATTCGCAGTCCTCCGAAGACAACGCCATCCTGAAAATCTTCGGAGTAGAGGAGGGTCGCTCCGGCAGCCAGCGCCGATTCCAGGATCAGCGCATCCCAAAATGAGATCTTCGCCTTGCGGCTGCGCTGGATGGCCAATAAGATCAGAGAAGGATCGATCTGGACTACGGGAAAAGCGGCGAGATCTTGGACAGCCTGGAATGCCTCCTCCAAATCAAGCGGGGTGGCCAGCTTCCGTGTCACGGACACATAGAACTCTTGCAGGACCTGGGTGCTTAGGATCACCTGCGTCCGTAGTTCTCGGTTTGACAGGAGATCCTGCACACGACGTTGTTTAGCGGGATTATCGGCGTCGAACAGATAGACCAGTACATTCGTATCAAGGAACACGCGCTCCTTCATCGCTGATGAAGGTCG
Source organism: Nitrospira sp. (assembly GCA_043745235.1). Lineage (GTDB taxonomy): Bacteria > Nitrospirota > Nitrospiria > Nitrospirales > Nitrospiraceae > Palsa-1315. The sequence continues at coordinate 1,508 of JAYTTD010000134.1, forward strand.
TCGCGGCTCCACCGGCGGTTCCCCCGCCTGGTCTTCGCAAGCTTGGACAGCCGCAACAAGTCGTTGATCGCCTTCTCTTTTTGGGCCTTCGTCCCGGCATAATCAGCCAGATAGTCCCGCACGACCGCGTTCACAGACGTCCCCTCTTCAAGCGCCCGCATGCGGGCGCGCTTCAAGGTATCGCTTTCGATCACAACGGTTAAATTCGCCATGCCGACAACCCTCCTGTTACACGGGATCAGTGTAGCACGGGACCTCTACCGGGGCAACGACCAGCGGGAGTCAATTCCCACCCCGCTGTTTTCTTCTTCTGCCGCTGCTACTGCTTCGAGGTGTCAAGTCAAGCAACAGCCTCTGAATACTGAATACATGTATATGCCTTTTTTCAACTGTTGCACTAGGATTTTGAATGCATACTGAAACCTTTTCCATTATGCTTCAATGAACCCAATGATCTGCAGTGGCATCATCACATTGAGAAGCTGGTTAAACTGGCCCAGTCTCCTGTTGTGTTTACTTGTGTTCGCCTACACGTCGTTAGGTCACGCGGAAGAACTTTCACGCCGAGCCGAGGATGTTCCAGAGATCCTTGAACAAGCCCTGAAAGCGGCCACAGAGGTGCAGAATCCACTCCACAGGAGATGGATCATTGATGGCATTGCTACCGCCTATGCTCTGGTGGGTTATCGGGACCGCGCGCTGGAACTAGCAAGAAGCCAAGATACTAAGAACACCGACGACACCCTGATACAGATTAGCCGTGTGATGGTCGAACAGGGCCAAGGTCTCCAAGCGAGAGAAATCATATCTCACATGACGAGGCCCGATTCGCGGGCATGGGCACTTGAACAACTTGCTCGATACCATATTGCGAAGGAAGAACGGGCAGAGGCCATTGAGCGCTTGAAACAGGCGCTGAGGTCAGCCGAGGGCATTGACTTTGATTTTAGAAGAACTGCCATTATGTCTAGAATTGCAGAAGCGCAGGCGTTCCTAGGCGAGCACAAGGCCGCAGATGCAACCTTACGACGGGCTTTGCAATTGGCACCAACTACCTCGGGGACTCTTGCCGAAGATCTCCAGTTCATCCAGGTTTTGGAAATTCAAGTTCGGCTCAGAAATGAGAGGGGTGCGTGGGAAACTCTCGATGGGCTCCCCGCGGGGTCCCGAAAGGGAATCGGGGTAAAACAAATTGCCGTTGCACTTTCAAAGGCAGGCAAGACTGCTCGTGCACTGGAGATCGCGACCACGATGGAGGAGGGCTACCTGCGTGATGCTGCACTTCAAGAAATTGCCGAAGCGCAAGCGGAGGCCGGAGACATAGACGGAGCGATGCAAACCGCTGGCATTATCCGCAGCGACAAATTTCAAAAGGTTGTGGCTCTCGGACATATTGCAGATACTCTTATAAAAGATCATGACCCCATGAGAGCACAATCTGTGCTTCGTCAAGCAGTGGAGGCGACCACTCAAATATCAGATCGAGCAGACCTCCTCGGAGCCCTTGCAAGACGGCAAGCTGAGTTGGGAGATCGTGAAGCTGCATCGCGTAACATTGCCCAGGCCATTCGTGATCTTGACAGAGTGCCTGACAAGATATTTTTGGACCACCCGCGCCTGACAATCATGCAAGCACAAATACAAGCCGGTGATTTAGCTGGAGCGGAAAAGCTTGCTTCAACGATTTCGAGCACTGACTTCCAAAATCGAGCCTATTGCGAAATCGCTGATTTTAAAGCTCGGGCAGACGATATCGAAGGAGCATTACGCGCCGCTGCCTTGAGCCACGGACTAGATCACGGGCACATTTTGGAAATGATTGCCAAGATCCAGGCCAATAGAGGGGATACAGAAGGTGCGCTGGACTGGGTCACGACTCAGACTAGCCCACCAGATCGAGCATTGGCGCTCCTGGGAGTCGCAGAGGGGCTGCTTAATCAGGGGAAGTCCATCCCGCATTGCCCCAAGAAACCTGATTATTTCTAGGATCTAATCTACATTTCCAAAGGTCTGAAGGAGGAACGTGAAGTCTCTGCGCAAGGAGACAGTGGTGTCAAGAACCATTGTCCACCACCACTGCGTCGTTATTTAGGGCGTGCTCCTTGACGGTTGTCCGTTGATCAGGTTCAGCTAAGACAATGGTTACTGCCACCTTTGCTCCACCTCCAAGCTTGCTCATTGTCTTTCAAGGATGGGGCCTGGTCGCTCTTCCATTGCGCGCGTCGAACGAGGGCCTGCGACCACTGTTTTATCGTGGGGGCTCTTGGAGCAAGAAAGACAATTGACTGTCCTCTCGCATCCTTCCGAGCGCGCGCGTTGCGCGAGCATAGGAATCGTCCCAACTACCCCGCCCCCTTTTTCAGCCCATCCCGTCAGGCTGCTCAAACAGACTATCCAACAAGGCCGCAGCCGATCTATCCCTTAAAGGGGTGGCTGGGATGATCCCAACTGCGCGCGTCGAACGACCACCGCTTCATCGTGGGGGTTCCGCGAGCACGGGGATCGTCCCAGCTACCCCGCTCTCTTTTCAGCAGCCGATGCTAGAAGAAGGCCATGCTGGCATAGGTCACCGTCGAATTGTACTGGTCGGTGATCCCGCGGTCGTAGCGTAAAACCTGGCCACTCTCCGCTTCGATCAACCGCAGCAAGGAATAGATGGGTGAGAAGCCGGAGATCCGGCGCTGGTCCTGCTCTTTCCTGATGTAGTTGGCAAACTCTTCCGGCTGTCGCTCCTCTACCGGCTTCAACATTTCCAGGTCGAACTGCATGCAGCGATGAAAAGAGAAGTCCGTCGGAGGCGCTTTGTCTCCGTAACGCATGCCCAAATGAGCCAGCTCTCCAGCGGCAATCACACAGTAGGCCCTGCCCGATTGCGTGAGGACCTCTCGAAGCCCGGTCAAGAACTGGTCGACCGATTGGCGAACGGTCGGATCCCCTAGACTCGCCGCAGAGAAGGCACTCAAGATCGGCACGATGGTGAAGGGCTTTTTGCTCCCC
>JAYTTD010000135.1:0-16734 GCA_043745235.1 Nitrospira sp.
CGCTTCAACGGCCGGTCGCGCAAGAATGATGCGGCTCACTTCTTTCTTCATTAACGCACTCACCGCCATGGCCATTGCCAGATAGGTCTTACCCGTTCCGGCCGGGCCGATGCCGATCACGATGTCATGCGTCTCGATGGCTTCGATATAGGCTTTTTGCGTCGGCGTTTTCGGCGCGACGAAGCGTTTCTTGGTGACGATAGTCGCCGCGTTAGAGAGGAGTTCCTTGATCGGAGTCTCGGGACTCTGTCGGAGCGCGTTCAAGGCATGGGTGATGTCGTCCGGCTGGAGCACCATCCCATCGTTGGCGAGGGTGGCGAGTTCTGTGAGGACACGTTCCGCGTGGCGTGTGGCGTCTGGCGTCCCGTCGAGCGTGAGTTCCTCGCCGCGCGCCGAGAGGCGCACACCGAGGTCTTCTTCGATCAGCTTGAGGTGCCGGTCGTGGTGACCGAACAGCACGGCAGTATTGGTGCCTTCTCTCAGTTTAAGTTTACGCACAAGCGCTCAGGCGTGCTCCCTCTCTACATCGATAGTTGGAGGATTCTAGCAAACCGAGGAAAGGTGTGACAAGCAGAAGAAATGATTGCGCGACGCGGACACCCTCACGCACCTTCGGGTTTTGCAGGCTTACCAGAAGCGGGGAGAGCGAAGTCGAACTCCTGAAAGGCTTTCCCTCCTTGCCCATCTTCAGCGACGATGCGAACTCGATGGCTGCCGAGCTGCTCCGGGGGAATCTGCCAGACGAGATGCCCTGTTGCTTTGTCAATCACCATCCCGGGTGGCGCCACTTCCAACAGGAAACTGAGTGGGTCGCCGTCCGCATCAACCGCTTTCACCGTATACTCATACCGATCGCGGCCGATGAGGTCCGTGGGAGCTGAGACGATCTTCGGAGGACTATTCCCCACATAAATCGATTCAGAACGAACCGCCTTTCCGACAGATGATTGGTCTTTCGGTGTCACTTCCACCGAAAGCGTATCTTTCGTCTGAAATCCCGTGGTATCCAACGCGTTTTCCGGCCCCTGTTTCACGACTTTGTCGTTGCGCCACCAACGAAAGTCAAACTGCATCTCGTCCCGATCTGCATCGACGGCATCCATCTTCACAAAGACCGGAGCATGCGGATCAGCCGGCCGCTCGATGGAGAGATGGGCGACGACAGGGGGGGTATTGCCGACCACCACGGGACCGGCCTGGTAACCAGTCCCTTGAACCGTACCTCTCCTAGGCACAAGATCGACTGTCACACGGTCACCACGCCGTAACATGCTTGGCGTCAGTGTAGGTCCCGTCTGATCTCGAAGGGGGTAACCGTTGGCCATCCACTGGTACTGGAATCCGTCCGGATCGGAATGGCCGTCATCGGTCTCGATCATCACCTTGACGGTCTCGTTCAGCGTAATGGGGTCCGGGGTAATGGTCGCGAGACTGATGGTCGCGAGGCGCTGTAGAGAGGCATCACCGGGAGAAGAGGACCCGTCGCCCGGGGCAGCACTCTGATTACACCCGATGAACAGGAGGGGAAACACGACGAATAACAATGGGAAGAATCTTGCGTTCACCACGTGTTGATACGACGATCTTGTTCGGTGCTGAAACCCTACTGTGCCCTTGCTGCTTGAAGCGGGAAGAACCAAGACGCTGGCTCCTCCCGGTTCTGTTCAGCCTTCACTCAGGCTCGCTGACGTACCCACGTCAGATACCGACTCCAGGGAGGATTCGGCCCACTTGCATTCTTACACTCGCTGCTTCCTGTGCTCATCTGGCTGCAGAATTTGATCGCACCGTCTGAGCTTATGGTTCCAGCGCCACTGGAACCATTCGATGTTCCAGGCCCGTCGATATGGACGGCGACTTGCGAGGCCACCCCCTCGCCCATCAGCATCCTGGTGGTGCTGTTCGTATTCGCACCGGAGGCACTGGTCCCGATGATCGGAGAGGAGTACGCCGACCCGGTCTTATAGAACAAGGCATAGAGATAGCTCGTCCCGGTGGAGGCGCAGAAATCGTTCGTGGGAATGAGCGTCGGGAAAAATACCGCTCCGGCAAGCACGACGGGACTGGATACCGACCGCTCTGCCGATGTGCCGGTCGCAGCCACCAGTTTGACATACCATCCATCTTTGCTCTGGACCAACCCCACCATCGAGTTGGCTCCCGTGGTGACACTCGTGAGCGCCGGATTGTTGGGGTCCGTCATTTGATTCGTCGCAGGCGCACAGACGATACAGACCACCGCACTCGTGGTATTCACCAGAGCGGCGCTTGTACTGTCGATTTGGCAGTTTGTGCCAAAGATAGCCGTCTCGGGAAGGGTACAGCCTGAGTTCATCACCTTGTCTTTAATCCCGAACAGATACTGTTGCGCATCGTCCGTCTTGTCGGAATTACTCAAGTAGCGACCCGTTCCGAAAAAGACCCAGACCTTATTCGCATCATCGATCGTCACCGACGGTGCGGTCGTCACCGGCCCCATTTCCACCGAGGCTCCGCTCGATGCATTGTAGTCATAAAAGGAGTCGATGATCTCCGTGGCTGATCGGTTGCCTCCGCTGGCCACACCCCACGTCGAGGTGCTGCAAGGGGCATTCGTACAACCGCTGGTGGTCAACCGATACATCTTGCCCCTCCAGGGCAGCGATCCGTCGTGCAGCGTGCGCCCGAAGTAGGCGACGTCGTGCCGGTAGTCGAAATTCCTATCCAACGCCGCAATGTTACCGAGAAACGACCGGAAAATGCCGAGTGGCATCTTGGTCACCTGCGAATTGCCGGCCCCAGGCCCGACCGTCAAGTCCACGGCATACAGCGCGGCTATTTGCGCTGGAGCAGCCGGCAAGTCTGCCGCATAGCCGTTGGGCCCCGAACCGAACAAGACCATCCACTTCGCGTTGGTGTTATCGGTCTTCGCATCCGCCGTCGGGCTCACCCGCATCACCGATGGAGTACCGGTCGTAAGCCCCAACCCAGCATCACTGAAGCTCCAAAGAAGTTTGGGGTCGACATCCGGATTAGTGATATCGAGCACAAAATACGCGCTGTAGAAATCGCGGTTCGTCCCGGAGATATTGACCGTCATCGGAGGAGCGCCTGTGCCGGATGCACACGTGTTACAGCTCCCTCCCATGCGGAAGCCCCCGATCAGCACCGTACCCCAACCGTTCGGATGGTCTGCGTCCACGGGGAAAATCCGTACATCCGCCACGGTGGGCTTGAGATCCACATAGTACACATGCGTGTAATCGGCCCTCGTCAACCATTGCAACTGCGGGAGGAGTTGATAGGGGATGTACCCCCAGAGTTCATCCCCGAGCGGACGGCCGCTGCTATTGTCGGTGGGGTTCTTCGTGTACCATCCATGCTCGACCACGGCAGCCGTCGTCACATCGTCGCTCTTGTGGTAGAACCCGCCGTTGAATGCGTGCAACATCCCGTCGTTCGCGCCGACATAGATGACCTCACGGCGATCTTTCCAACGACTATAGAAGCTCGTGTAGCTGGAATCTCCATAAATGAGATCGTAGTTCGCGCGCGGCGTAGCTACAATGGTAGGTGTCGAGTGGATGGGGTCGCCCAACTTCCACACCTTGTAGGTGCCGCTGCCGAGCGGCACTTCCAGCATGCGCGTGCGAAGCCCCGCGATTTCGTCCCCGCGAATGAAGTTGATGATGTTGGCCGCCGTATAGGGAGCGGCGCCAGCTCTAAGATATTGACTCAACGTTCCAGAATTCGCGGTGCTGAACTGCATCTCTTCGCCCGCCTGCACGAGTCCATCGTTGTTGGAGTCCACCCACGTGAGCAGGTTTCTCGACGCGGAGGCGAGGTTGGCCAACTGTTTGCCTCCTTCCCAGAAGGGGAGAATGTCTTTCAGCTCCAGGCCCGAGATTGTTGGAGTCGTACTGTCGGCAGCCCCATCGCCGTTGGCATCGGCGTATTTATCGACGAGTACTTTCTGATAGGTGAGGCTGACCGGATTGTTATCGTACCGGGTCCTCACGATGTAATCGTTCTGATAGACGAGTTTTCCGTCCTGATCCGTATCTTCACGGAAATTACCTAAGTGGTCAATGAACAGCCCCTGCGCATACCCGGTCCATCTCACATTGGCTCCACCCTGCCCGACGGTGCTGGTGTAGAAGTAGGCTTGATAGACACTCCCTTCACCACTGGCTGAGGTGGCCAACACGGAAATGGCCGTTCCAGACGAACTCTTTCGCAAGATCGCCGTGATGGTCGCCATCAGCCGATCCTGTAAGTCGTCCGCGCTGGACGACTCGAAGAAGTTATCGGGAATTCCGTCGGTCCCCGGCGCACCGGTCGCATTGATCACCTTGTCCCACTCAGTTACCAGGTCCGGGAGGTTATTGTTGTTGCTGTCCTCGAACCCACCCAGCTTGGCGGTGTGCATCAAGATTTCACGTCCGTCGATGCTACCGAAAGCGAAAAATGTGTAGACTGAAATGTTTTGCAGCCCCTGCAGACAATGGCCTGTCACGTTGAGCACAGCGATCGTTCCATCAGTCCCGGAGGCGGTACAGGGCCGCAGGTCATTGGTGTGGGCCCAATAGGCCACGTCATCCAGATAGTGGTTCCCACTGCTGGCATAGTCAGTTTTGTGCTCGCCCAACAGCGTGGCGACAGGAGTGGTGTTGTTCGTATTACAGGTGCCATTGGGCGCATGGATGGTCGCGTTCGCACCGACACAGTGAAGCCCATGATTCCCATGCCCGAAATCCTGAGCCCCCGCCGGAATATTGGTATCCTGCGTCGGTGACCCGTCCGTCACGATGATGACGAATGTCTTACAGCAGCGAACCTGCGTGGACGTTGATGCCCAAGCAGGCGTGTGGTTGCTCCCAAAAAAGTACGGATCCCGTCCGCAGGCGTTGCTGATATAGCCGGCCCCGACCGTGCAGGTTTCGCTGCCAGTCAGTGCGCTAATTTCTGGCGCACCTATCGAGCCTACCCCCGTCGCCCCAAAGGCGACACCGCTTGAGATGCCTCCGGCAAAGGCAATGGGATAGACATAGGTAGCGGGGGCGTAGGTGGAATTGATCTGGGCAATATAGCGGGCCGTTTCATACAGAGACTCGGACAGAGGCGTCCAGGTGGATGGAAACGACTCCTGAACCGCATCCACCATAGCCGCCATATTGGTGTTGAAGGTCTCCACAGTCGATCCTGAAAAATCGATTGACTGGCGAGAACCGACACCCACCAGCATCCTGCCTCCGTCGCCCACCGGTTTGAATTCAAACAGCCCAAACCGCGCCTGGGCCCCAATCTGCTGAATGACCCCAGTCGGCTCGGTGCTGTATCCAACTTTAAGTTCATATTTTCTTTGGCTGTACCCATCCGCGCAGTTGCTGTCAAACGTGCTGTCGTTATCCACACAGAAATAGCCATTGGAGACACCGATCCAGAGGGGAGGGTTGCCTGAGCGGTCAGCTGTAGGAATTCTTCCTTTGTACGATGTTACTCCTGCCCCTCCAGCCCAGTCAGTATCCACAAGCTCTGTATTCACTCCTGCCGCTTGTGCCCGCACCGTACTCAGCGCCGGGGTCCCATTCGTCGGACAGGTTCCATCTGCAGCCCGCGCGACAAAACAGTCGCCCCCGTTCATCGATTTCTTAAGGGCATCGAACCGCCGGAAGGTTGCAAAATTCAAAAAGTTCCCATCCCACTCGGTATTAGAACAGTCCGTCGCCAAGGTTGCCTTTACTGTCGCAGGCTCGAAGCGGGCATCGGCGCCGGCGTCGTAGGTGTAACAGAGGAGCGGATCAAAGTAGCCTGAAAAGCTGAGCGTGTTGTCGAAATTTTTATCAACGGCATCTTTGCAGTCTCCATTGGAAGGAAAAGAAAGATCACACGCCAGATCGCTCATACTGCCTGAGTTGTCGAGTAGCAGGATGATATTCGGCGCGACTTGGTCACTGACGAAAGGCGGTACAGCGGCGTACTGGTCCATCGTTTGGGCCTGCAGCGCACTAGGCATCGCGAGACAGCCCACCAGGGCCAGCATAACGGTTCCACGAGTGGCGATATTCCGGCTCTTCATGGCACCCTCCGTTCTTGTTGCACCATACATCCTGTCCACCGTTTCCTTGTTACCTGGGGAGCGTTACGATCATCTTGTCGATCATGTCGCTTTGTTCTTTCTTGACGTGAAACTTCACCTCGGCGGTCACCCTGAGGCGACTGGGATCCATCGTCTCTCCGTGTTCGTCAAGCATGACGACATCCGGCATCACGCCATAGGTCCGCCCATCGATCCCGAGCGTTTTCTCATAGATGGCGGTAATCGCTCCCTTCTGATAGCCGATCGTCATCGAGGGAAGAGACTGGTCGTCAGCCTGCGCGACGCCGACAGCCACGACGGAGAGGACTGTCATGACCAGCGCCACGATCCCGACGCGCCTGAACCATCGGCTGTGTCTACCCATCAGGCTGCCTCGGTGGAGGCCTTTTCTCTTTTCCTGTTTACGAGCATCGTCCATCATGGTGATCCTCCATGGTGATCCTCCTCATCTAGCGGCCACAGATCTAGTAGGGCCTTGGCTGACAAAATGCGCTGGTAAGGTTACAGACGTACAAGGCCCCGACTTGATTGGTGATTCCCGTCGCCAGGTTTTGCGCGACACAGTTGATTTGATAATAGACATCGAACCGCGGAGCTTCGGACGTACAATCACTTCCGGGGGCGCATTGGATATACATTCGATCGATGTCGCCGAACACCTGGTAGCCGCCTACTGTCATCGACAGGTTTGGCGCAGAACCCACTCCAACCGGGAAGTCCGCGTTGCCTCCATCGTTGATGATCTCACTGTTCAACACGGCGAGATTCGCAAGCGGCACCGGGCCAGGCGGAACCGCGTTGGAGAGCAACGCTGCCGGCACAGCACGGGCTTGGAGACTCTGCTGGAGCACGTTCGCCGCGGTGCTCACACAAGACTCTGCGGCGGCCATTGACGCCTCACTGGCGCTGACGGAACTCGAAATTTGCCGCTCAGTTCCCGTGACAGCGAGAATCGAAATCCCCATCAGGGTCATGATGAGGATCACCATCATCACGGTGATCAGACTCACCCCCCGTTCGTTCCTTACCTGTGACCCATTGTGCCGCTCGTGCATCGTCGTCTTCCTCCCCGGTTCAGGACCACGGTCTCGCATTTCTCGTTTCCACGGTCCTAGTCACCACTCGCCGGCGTACCGATGCATAGGGCGGAATCTGTGCCGCCGAATCGCCGGCCACGAAGACGCCGCCGGCATGGAGATGATCATCGACCGTCAGAAAGGTGGTGGACAAGGTTCCCGGGCCTGCCTGTGAATTCCCTTCTCCGAACCCATTATCCATCGATTGTTGCCGGGCAACGATCGACACTTGCACCATCTTGATTGCGGACGGCGTCATGGGCGGAGCGTTCCAGATCCGGTCCGAGATGTAGTCCGGTTGATCGAAGATCAGGTTCAGGCTCACATCGTCAATCCGACCATCTGGCTCGGTAAAGCCAGCTGCTGGCACTAGACAGCCGTCGCAGGCATAGGCGAACTGAATATCTTCGATTCCGTTCACGATCGGCAAGCAGGGGCTGTTCGGCACATTGCAGTTCGGCAGGATGCGAAGAAAGGAGACGGCTGTGGCATTGGCGATCCCGCGGACCAGACAGGGAGCATTGCCGCCACAGATGTTATTGACATCTGCACCGGGGACCCCACCGGCAAGCTGAGGAATGACTTGATAGGTGATGCATTGCAGAATAAATATTTGGCTCCCAGTGGGAATCTGCATGGGTCCAGGAGCGGCAACCGTCAATATGATAGGAGCCGCCGCGCCCTGCACCTGCGCCATCACGACACCGCCGATCGAAATAAAGGAGTTGGCGCCAAGCCCCGCTGCAACCATACCGGGAAGAATGGCTCCATTGATCGGCACATTCGCAAAGCCCCCTCCGCCTAGACCAAGTGGAGCGGTGGTCTGCCAGGCTGGCGTCGCTGGCGCGCCATAAAACGTGAGAGGCACCACGAGTGAGATCTGATCCGGTCCAGTATCAGCGACCCCAACGGTCGGATTGTTATCCCCCGGAAGAATCGGCACGGGAAGCCCGCCAATGCCACAGTTTCCGACTGGAGGAGGATTTCTTGAGGGATCAATGGGCGGCCCAAAGCCGGCCATTTTAATATCGTGCGTGATCATCTCCATCGCCATACGCGCGTTTTGTTGGGCATCGGAAATTTGCTCATTGGCCCGGACGGCTTTACCGGTCATCGTCAGCGCCGCCATGCCGGCTAACACGATTACGGACGTCACCGCGGTCGCCACCATGATCTCGACCAAGGTGAACCCCTGCTCATTCAGCTTGTCCTGCGATTTCATAGCCTGCGTCCGCCCCTTTCCCTGTCGGCTTTTCACTCTGGCGCGATGATCGTGTTCACCGTGACTCTTTTGGTCCCTGGCACCCAAGCTGCCGACCCCGAGGCAATGGTGTTTTGACTTGACCCGATCCACGTGACCGTCACACCAATGTTGTTCTGATTGAGTGTCACCGGCCCCACCGCCGCCGCCGTCACCTGGGCTTGGACCCCTACCAATCCCGACGCAAACAGGCGAGCTTGCCATTGCAGACAATCTCCCCGCGCCACCTGCTGCGTCAGCGCATTCTGGGTACAGAGCGCGGGAAGCGCTGAGGTCAAATTGATTCCGTTATAGCCGTTCACGAGGTTCCGTCGATTGAATTGCATCCGTTCAACAAGCTCCGTGGCAAGGTTCGTGGCGACCGTCACTTCATTGCCGTCGCTGTTGCGCGTAAATGACAATGTGGTCATCCCTGCTAGCCCGAGCAACCCAACGGCAAGAATAGCCGACGACAGCATGGCCTCGATGAGCGTGAACCCCCGCTCTTGTCGAATCCGGCTGGTTATCATGTTGCTCTCGTGCATGGCTTTGCTCATGACAGAATACCTACAACCTCACTAGCCCGCTGGTTCCGCTCGGCGCGATGTTAATGCGATATTGTGTAGTCGGAGTTCCTGCGAGGGCCCCCCCGACCTGGATTGTCTGTACTCCCGTACCAGGCACACTCGTCCTGAGCCCATAGGAATTGAACTGGACGACCCCACCGTTTGGGATGGCACCGTTGTTGAAGGCTAACGGCGTCATCTGGACCGCATTAATCGTGTTCGGTTGAAGGGCCTGAGCACCGGCGAGATTGGTGGTGACCATCGTGACCGCCCCATTCACAAGCACGATTTGGACGTTCAGAGCCTGATTCGTCGTCATCGCTCTTGTACGAACCAGCACAAGATGGCGAGTGATCTCAGAGGCTGTGGCTTTGGCTTGATAATCTATGTACATCCGCGTAAAACTCGGTATGGCTATCACCGCCGCGATTCCGATAATCGCCACGGCGATTAGAACTTCGATCAGTGTAAACCCTGCCTGCCGTGACAGGGTTGCATTGCGTCTTATTTTATTAGATACACCCATAGCTCTCCGTCAATTGAGCAATTGGCATGCCGACTATTTCGCGTGGTCTAGGAGATTCAACTCATTGATTTTCAGCCTATTTCACGACCTGTTAGAAGGGCAGAGTTAAGCGGATTTTTGGAGAAGATCGACAATTTGTGTCACAGCAGGCGCACATTTTGTGCCGCCCACCCGCGGCATAGACCACCTGCAAGGAGGAGGAGCAAACATCGGAAACAGTCAATAGGACTCGGTACGAGGACCTCTGTACTGGTGCAGGTTAGCTCGTAGCCATTGCGATGCGCGCATTTCATGAAGCGTGGACCAGATCTGGTTATTATGAGTGCGTCGATTGCGACTGATGCTGTACAAACTTGTGCCGGCCGGTCTTGGGCACAGGTTGCCCCCTCATTTCATCGCCACGGCCCTGACCTGTTGGTAGGTAGTCTCTCCGCGCATGACTTTATGTATCCCATCTTGCACCAAGGTCGACATCCCTTCTTTCATTGCCAGGCTGAGCATATCGACAGTCCTGGCTCTGGATTGGATAAGCCGCTTCACCTCTTCCGATCCTCTTAACAGTTCATGCAAGGGAATCCGCCCCTTGAAGCCGGTTCGGTTACAGGCCTCGCAGCCTCGTCCACGGTATAGACTCCAATCGGCACGGTACTCGATGCCGACGGTGGGCCAGTCCTGCGTGCCATACCCCTGCACCAGTTCATCGTACTCCTGCCGGGTGGGATGATAGGCCTCTTTGCACTGAGTGCAGATCCGTTTGCACAGACGCTGGGCGAGCACTCCCAACATGGCGTCGGCAAAGTTGAACGGATCGCAGCCGAGATCCAACAAACGGATCACTGTTTCGACTGCGCTGTTCGTATGGAGGGTGCTGAGCACCAAGTGGCCTGTGAGCGAGGCCTCAATGGCGATGTCAGCCGTTTCTTTGTCCCGCATCTCGCCGATCATGATGACGTCGGGGTCGGCGCGCAGAAACGCCCGCATCGCAGTCGCGAAGGTGAGCCCGATCTTCGGATGGATCTGGACCTGGCGGAGACCGTCCTGGGTAATCTCGATGGGGTCTTCGGCCGTCCAAATCTTTCGCTCGTCAGTATTGATGTACTGGAGAATCGCATGCAATGTCGTCGTTTTGCCGGACCCGGTCGGTCCGACACACAAGATGATCCCATGCGGTTTTTTTGCAATGGCTCGAATGGCCTGCAGTATGGCAGGGGCACACTCCATTGCGTCGAGCGGCATCGGCTGTTTGGCCGTGAGGAGACGCAGCACGACATCTTCGTCCTGTCCTGAGGTCGGCAGGGTCGCGACGCGTAATTCGATCTCTCGATCTTTCGCCAATCGGTACCGGATCTTGCCATCTTGGGGTCTGCGTCGTTCCGCGATGTCGAGATTGGCCATGACCTTGATGCGTGACACGACAGCGCGCCGATAGGCCGCGGGAATCCTCATATAGGTGAAGCAGGTGCCGTCGATGCGCAGGCGCACAGCCACATCTTTACGATCCGCATATGGTTCGATGTGAATGTCCGATGCGCCGAGGCGGTCGGCTTCGGCGATCACTTGATTGGTCAGCCGCACAATGGCTGAATCGTTCTCGTCGATGCCGCCGGATACGGGATCGATGGCAGGCTCAAGATGGATCTCATTGATCAACTCGCCGAGAATGGCGCCGATGGACCCGCTGGTTCCCTGGCCCTTGGCCAGATGGAGGAATTGCTCGATGTCCCGGCGCAGACCTACGGCATAGCGAATGGTCACTCCAGGGAATGTGCGTCGCACATCCCAGCCCTTGTCGAGATCGTGCGGATCGCTGGTGAGCACGTCGATGAGTGCGCCGCGACGGGCAATCGGCAGCCAGAGATTCTTCTTGAGATAGTCGAGATTGAGCGTTTTTAACAAATCGGCATCGATGACCGTTCGTTCGTCATACGGCAGGTAGGGACATTGATAAAAATCGCTCAGGGCGGACCCTAAGGCCTGCTTCGGAACACGATAGCGGTCGAGGAGCACCGTTTCGAGATCGAGGCTACTATTCTTTGAATCGTCGACTGCCGCCAGCACATCGGCCTGACTGATAATTCCTCGATAGACCAGCGCATCCAGCACATTCTGCTCGATCGTACGAGATGATTTCGTCCCACGAGTCCCCTTCTTGGAAGAGCTATCATTCCCCTCCGTCTTGCCCGCCCTTCCTCCACTCAGGGTGTCGGTCTCGACGGTCATATCCTGTGCCTCATTTCAATTCTCAGTCTCTAGCAGCTGCGGAAAAACCATTTCGATATAGCAGAACTACGATAGTTGACAGGTTTGGAGAAAGAGGAGACCACACCCGCAAGATGCTGAAAAACCGTTAACCACCCAGGAAATACATGATGGCACCAAATTACGGATGGCGTGAGAACGCCTCCTCAGGATAGCCAAGCGAGACTGACGAGGGTTCGAGGTCCGAAGTTCAAGGTTTTCAGAACGTCGAACCCTGAACTTCGAACTTCGGATCGCGCCGTTCTCGCGTGTCCCGCGCGGCTATCCTGCTAATACTTCGCCAGCCAGCTTCCCGGCGCCCGATACACAACCGGAAGCCCCTGAAAGAGTCCCTGCGCTAAATCAGCGTTGTACCAGACCTCTATCACGGTACCGGTTCCGATCGACGTCACGCTCTGTCCTGCCATCATCGCCCCATACAGACGAGCGGGTCGTTCAATTCTGATCGCACCCGCTGCATACAGCAGACCATTGAGGTGGATGCCGGATAATTGCACCGGCACCCTTGTCCCTAGCGACTGTGTCCCCGGCGAAGATGGACTGAGGGTCGGAACAGATTTCCCCGCTGCGCGAGGCCTGAACACTATATGACCTTGCACAACCAGCATCCCTTCAACATAGTCCGTATCCAGCACCAGCGTTCCCATATTATCGGCACGCGGCGGTTGCCCATCGACTGTGTCGATGAAGACCAATCCACGACGGTCTCCGACAATTTTGGACTCCAGCGCGTCTACAGGCGCGATTCCATGATCCGAGTCCGAGGCCCCCTGCAGATGGAGTTGCCCCACATGATCGAGTCGATAATAGGTTCCCCAGCGCAGAGCGATCTTTTTGAGTGAGTCGTAGTCCCACCGGTCGAGCCTCACCCCAGGCGTCGGATATTGGTGCAGATGCACGTTTTCAGGAAGCGGAGGATTCGTCCCTTGACCGGGTGGAGGAGCGATGACCGAGACGGTTCCTCCAATCCAATATTCCGTCCAGCGATCCTGGGCATACAGCATCTGATCATATGACTGACCGGTGACTGGGGCTGCAGCGCTCTTGAGGGCAAGGTCTTCGACTCGCTGCACCGCAAGATCGCCTAATACCCGGAGATCGCCCCAATGGACCATGACGGGAGATTCACCGCCTGGCTGCATGGCGCCGAGAGTCTGTCCGACTTGCACCGCTGCACGAACCGCTGGAATCGACACAGCCCCAAGTTGAAGCTGAACCGTTCGTGCGACCGGCCGGTGATCGACCGTCGTGGCCGTGACCTCAACCGTGCTCAGCAAGCCTGGCTGCAGAGGGCCATACACTTTCACCATATTGATTCGGCCAAGCTCTCCCAGGGAATTATGGAAACCGCTAGGCGAATCATTGAGCATGTGATTGTCTGCCTGATTGGCCGCATCGAGGAGAATGTCGGGATGATCGGCGGTCCCGACAAACTGCGAACGGCCGGATCCGTCGAAGAACGATGGCCCGTTCGCAGAATCCCCTTGACGCTTGGCGAGCAGTCCGGCGACCGCGATCGGTGTGGCACTCGGATCGTGGAACCAACTCACCACCACATCCGCCGCACCGTCGGCCAGCTGCTGTGCACGGTTGTCTTCTCTCATGGCGCTGACACCCGGTCCATCCTGACTTGCCAGATACAGCGACGTCATGCTGGCGACCCCAAGCAGGAAGATCAGCATGAGCGCCGTGAGAAGCACGTGGCCCTTGTCGCACGGACTCCTGAGTTCTGATACGCGCCGTTCTCCCATCCCCATATCCTCACTTTCATTCTTATTGAAGGTGCCGCCATTATGTCCTGAGGCTGATTTCCCGGACTGCACGAATGCCTTGATCAGACATCAGCACCTCAATAACAACCAGCTTGACGAGCGCTGGTAGTGTCACAGCCTGTCCGTTTTCATCCCAGTAGGAAAACCGCGCCTCTCTGATATCTCTGACCAACACACTCGCGCCGCCATCGACCTGTCGCAGCAACCTCAGAACCCCCTGGTCATCGCGACGGCTGTAGTAGCGAACACGATTCAGGAGGAAGACAAATGCTCCGGATGGAATCGCCCTTGTCAGCGGCTGTGTCACCGTGAGTACGCGCCGTTGTCCATCACGAGCCAGGGCAAGCGTCTCGCAGCGTTCAGCCCAACAGGCCACAATGGTTCTCTGATCATCCCACCCTCGCCCATCTTCGACCGACAGAGTCGTCTGGCCGATCTCCGACGCTGCCGTGACTGTTGTCGAGAGGCCTTGCAGATTTGCTGAAAACTCGACTGTGTCCAACGCGGCGATGGTGAGAGAGCCGGACCCCGCCAGCCGCAATTCCTGCTCAAGCACTTCTAGCCCGAGGCGAAGGTCTTGCTGTTGCGCAACCTCATGTTGTTGCCTCATAAACTGTTGTTGGAAATAGGACAGGGCCTGCAGCGTGGCCCCCAAGACAACCAACCCAGCCGCCGTGGCGAACATCAGCTCGGTCAGGCTGGTTCCTGCCTCCGTCCGTAGTCTATGGTACGTGCCCCTTGTATGCTGTCCTGTCCGCATCCTGTCTACTCCGAATAGCGGCACGTTATGAACTTCCGACGAACACTGGATTAGCCCGCAGGGTACCGACCCGTACTTCACGCTGGCCTTCGGCGGCTGCGTAGACTGCGCGAGCCTCAATGAGGACATGCCCTGAGGCCGACAGCGAACCAGAACGGCTCGGCGTCACAGTCCAGATCAAATGGACGCCATCCTGGTCCCAACTACCAGAGTACACCCCGTCACCGGCCAGCACATCGCCGCCTGCTCCATCGTCATGCATGACAAGGTCCGGCACACCATCGTGATTCAGATCATCCAGCAAAAGACGATCCCATCGCACAGATCGTTTCGCTTCGATCCGCGATTCCGCCATTGCCAGGGCACGCGTCGCCAACATGCCCGCCCGAAGACTCCGTTCTGCTGCCTGAAACGCCCCCATCGCACCGGCCAACCCGATCATCGTCAGCGCCATGGCCACAAGCACTTCTGCAAAACTGGCTCCGCCCTCTCCATGACATAATTGACCCCGCATCATGAGGCGGACACCCTTCCGGTGATGCTCACCGTGAATGTGGTTTCCCGACCCTGACTGTCTCGCACGCGAATGGTTGTAGGGGTCGCCGATCGGCCGCTTGGATGAAACAGAAGTTCAGGCCCGGCAGTTGGCTCCTCCACGACCACCCCCTTGTCCGCATACCGATAGACGTGCAGGATGCCCTCAGTATCCGCGCGTTGAAGCGTGATGGTACGGCTCTCTCGATCGAATATCACCCGAAGGCGCTCTCGCCTGGCCATCGCCAGTTGTCTGGCGAGCCGAAGCTCCGAAGCAATTTCTACAGTGGCGCTACGCGCTTGGGCCCTTGCCGACAATGTCTGATAACTCGGCCAGGCCAACATACTGATGATGCCCATGATCGCCAGTACGACGAGGATCTCTGTCAGACTCCAGCCTCGTCCCTCTATCTGTGATTTTCTCGGCATGCCCCCTCCTGCAGAGGAATTCCACTTACGAGGATGAACGTGGTTCCAAGACCCGTGCCCAAGCTGATCCATACCCAGACGACTGAATGCTGCGTGAGGAGCGGGAGCGGAATACTTAGCAAGTTCGAACAGTTTTGTGTTGTCACGAGGAAACATGGAGGCGGAGCAGGCCTGTGCACTGGCCAAGAGAGAGGAGGGAAGCTAGAGAGGCACCTCACTATTTAGATACAGGGATTCGCCCGAAGAGATACAGGGAGAATGTCAGTTGGCAGGGCCAAGAAGACCTTGATACCAATCGAGGAGCGGCTGAGCGAAAAACATGGAGAGGAGGGCTCCCAACACAAGGAAGGGGCCAAAGGGGATATAGTCCTCACGCTTGATGATATGCAAAGCCATCAGGCTGATGCCGATGATAGAACCAGTGAGCGAACC
This sequence comes from Nitrospira sp., assembly GCA_043745235.1. GTDB lineage: Bacteria > Nitrospirota > Nitrospiria > Nitrospirales > Nitrospiraceae > Palsa-1315. The sequence continues at coordinate 15,674 of JAYTTD010000135.1, forward strand.
GATCATGATGGTAAGAAGCGCGGGCTTCCAGCCAAGAAACGCTCCAATCATAGCCAGCAACTTGATATCTCCGCCTCCCATTCCCTCCTTGCCGAAGAGATAGGGACTCAGCCAGGCCAGGAGCCAGAGGATGCCGCCACCCACGGCGAGACCGAGCACCGAATTGATCATACCCACCGGCAGGACGGTCACTGCGCCCAGAAGTCCGACCACCACTCCCGGTATGGTAATGACATTGGGAATCATCTTATGGGTGAGATCCGTTCCTGTCACCACGACCAATGCCGAAAACAACAGGGCATAGAGGGCGGCCGTCCAGCTTGGGCCGAAGGACCATAAGATTGTGAGATAGCCAAGCGCATTGCTGGTCTCGACGAGGGGATAGCGTATCGAAATTGACGCGCGGCAAGCCCGGCAGCGCCCACCAAGCCACAGGTAGCTCAGCAGAGGAATATTATCGTAGAATTTGATCGGATGAGCGCACGAGGGGCAATGGGAACCAGGCCAGGCGATCGATTCGCCTCGGGGCAGTCTGAAGATGCAGACGTTGAGAAAACTGCCGATCAGCGCGCCGAGAGTCCCGACCGCAAGATAGAGAGACCATTCATACATAATTGACTCGGGAACAGACTCTGGCTCGGAACACCCGAGTCACTGTGCATGCCAAATGAAATAAATTAGGTAGCTTCACTGGAGCCACTCTCATATAGTTTACTTACGGCGAGAGAGTTCTTATAATTCACTGCATGTGAGCGAGGGTTTGCCCTTGCGCGTTGCTCAGTCACGGTAAATTATACCGTACTACGTTATTTGTTAAAGGAGAACACGATAATGACACGGACTGCAAAGACAAAAACCAAACCCTCCTTGGCCAATCTGACCCCGCCGCCCCGCAAGAAGCGGCCTGAATCGCTCACCAGTCGGGAGCAAGAGATCCTTGAACTGATTTGGGCCGGGTTCAAGAACAAGGAAATCGGTCAACGACTCAAGATCAGCGTCAAGACCGTCGAGGCGCATCGGGCCAACATGATGAAAAAGATGCGCGTGTCGAACACCGCTCA
>JAYTTD010000136.1:0-16329 GCA_043745235.1 Nitrospira sp.
GGCCTGGCCAGACTTCGATAGACGGGCGACAATCACCACAGGGCCTGCGCTGGAAAGTTTTCTGGAGGGCATCGGGCTAGTCGAGTCATCGAGTTGGAAGGTAAAGGGTAAATCCCTCCTCGTCGCCCGCACGATCGCCACAGGCATCGGTGGACCACTCATCTCGCGGGCAAACACAAATAACGTGTCGGTCGGGGCGCCTTTCCCGGCGAGACTCGGTACCATCGTTACCGTGCCTCTAATTGCGCGTGGCTGTCCTGCCTGCCTGGCCGGCTGGACCGGCGCTACCGGTTCTGTATATTCCGTATTAGCGGACACCATCCCTTGACCGCCACCAAGGTGGCTCTTGGCTTCTTCAATCGCAGCCACCAGTTGCTGCGTCATCTCAGGATCGACGTCTGCAGGAAGGTTCGCGCGCGCTTGCTCCCAATCCTTAGCCGCGCGCCCAAAGTCATTTCGATTGAATGCTACAGTCCCTGCCAACATCAGCGCCTTCACATTACGGGGATCGATCTTCAGCGCCTGTTGGATCAAGGCTTCAGGCTTTCCCTCCAGCTTGCGACCATGGAGGACCCCCATAGCATCGGCATAATCAGCGAGTAACTGGGCATCATCCGGAATCAGTTTTGTGGCGTTCTCGTACGCCAATGCAGCTTCGGCGTGACGCCCCATGCCCATGTACGAACGCGCAAGCAATGCCCATCCCGTGCCATCATTGGGATTCTGCTGCATTTTCTGCTTGAGTCGCTCGATCAGTGGGCCAAGTCCGTCAGCAAATGGACTTGCACCTTCTGAGCCCCCTTGCGCAGGCAACAAAGCTGCGGGTAGCTCCGTCATGGCGAGGGGATTACCAAGTTGCCAGTAGAGCAACCCGCTGGCCGTCGGAACGATGAGGGCAAGTGCAACAGCCACCGATCGGCTAGGCACCTGCCGCCGTGCTACCTTGGGTGTCGTCTCTGTGGTGCCCGTTTCTTCCAGCAGACGGCGTTCAAGCTCACGTCGCGCTTGCTGATAGAGTTCGTCGGTGAGCACGCCGTTTGCCCGATCCTGCCCTAATTCCGCGAACTGCTGCCGGAAGATCGATAGCGTCTTCTCCTCCTCTCCTGTTGCGGCGGCCACTGTGCGCTTCAGCAGAGGCCACAACAGGAGACCGAGGACGAGAACGGTCATTGCCGATACGATAATCCAGAATATAATGGTCACGGACGATTCGCTCCTTCGGAAAGCAGTTGGGCGACACGGTTGTGCTCGGCTTCCGACAATGCCACGTCGGCAAACTTCTTCTGTCTCCTGCGCAGCGCAAGGACCAATGCCGTCGCGCCTCCGCCCAACAAGAGAAACGGCCCGACCCAGAGAAGGGTGGTGCTGGCTTTCCAGCGAGGCCGATACAGCACGAAATCACCATAGCGTGTGACGAGGAAGTCGATGATCTCCTTGTCGCTCATATCTTTGGCGATCATCTCACGGACTTCTCGGCGCAAGTCTTCGGCCAACGGCGCGTTTGAATCGGCCAATGTCTGGTTCTGACAGACCAGGCAGCGAAGCTCTACGGCGAGCGCTTTCAGGCGTGCCTCAGCTTGTGGGTTCTCAATAAGCGGCCCAGCGTCATACGCCGCCGCGACGAGGCCCGGGATGAGAAGGATGACCACTACGTAGAGCCACCTCATTGATTCTGCAACTCCCTGATCAGCGGCAAAATCTTCCCTTGCAAGATCCCCTCGCTCAGCGGGCCAATCTGCTTGTAGCGGATGACCCCTGCCTTATCGATCACATAAGTTTCCGGCACACCGTACACACCGTAATTGATGCCGGCGCGCCCAGCCTCATCCATGGCGACAATTGGATAGGGATTGCCCCACTCTTTCAACCACGCCAACGCCTCATCCCTTCGATCCTTATAATCCATGCCGTAGATGGGCACGACCCCCGATTGTGCAAGCTGGATGAGGACAGGATGCTCTGTCTTGCAGCCACCACACCATGACGCCCAGAAGTTGAGCAGCCAGACCTTGCCCTTCAAATCGTTCGACGACAGCACTTTCTGTTGATCATGGAGTTGCGGAAGTGAAAAATCAGGCGCCGGCTTTCCCACTAAGGGAGACGGCAATTCACGCGGGTTGAGCGTCAGTCCGACAGCAAGAAAACCGACGACGACGATAAAGATCCCGAGCGGGATGAGGAACCGGTTCATGAGATGGTCTGCCGAGCCATCTGTGTCGCCGCAGGCACCTCGACCTCTTTCCTGCGCCACGCGAGTCGATAGCGGCGATCGCTGACGGCCAAGACGCCGCCCATCGCCATGACCAAACAGCCACCCCAGATCCAATCAATAAACGGCTTGTGATAGAGCCGCACACTCCAAGCTCCGTCCGGGAGTGGCTCACCCAACGACACATAGAGGTCGCGCAGAAACCCTGGAGAAATCGCGGCTTCGGTCATGGTCTGATTCTGAACGGTGTAGCGTCGCTTTTCCGGATACATCACCGTCACGTCACGGCCATCCTGACTCACGTGAATCGTCGCACGCGCCGCAATATAGTTTGGGCCTTGAAACGGCTGGGTTCCGTCAAACCGGAACGTATAACCACCGAGCGTCGCTGTCTGTCCGACGTTCATTCGTACGTCCTGCTCTACCTCGAACCCCTTCACCATGGTCACCCCGACAATGAACAGGGCGAGTCCACAGTGTGCCACGACCATACCCCAATACGACCGTGGCATCGCGGCCAATCGGCCAAAGAAGCTGTTTCCATCCGCATGGGCAAGCCGTTCACGCAGATCCGTCGCAATCGTCGTCACAATCCAGATTGCCAACAAGAGACCAAGACTGATGAGCGGCGTCCACTGTCCCATAACAAACGGCAACACAAGGGCAGTCACAATGCTGACCCCGAATGCCCAGCGCAGGCGCATCGCGAGTTCCGGCAGGCTGGCTTTCTTCCACTGCGCCAGAGGGCCAATCCCCATCAAAAAGATGGCGGGCGTCATCAGCGGGACAAAAACGGTGTCAAAATAGGGTGGTCCGACAGAGATTTTCCCGAGATCCAGGGCATCCAGGAACAAGGGATATAACGTGCCCAAGAGCACCGACCCCAAAGCCGAGACCAGTAACACATTGTTCCCCAACAGCATCCCCTCACGCGAAATGATGGAGAAGCCGCCGCCCAGTCCCACACGTGGCGCACGCCACGCGAACAACATCAGTGAGCCTCCGATCACCACAGCTAGAAACACGAGAATGAACAAGCCACGCTTCGGGTCAGTGGCAAACGCATGCACGGAGGTCAACACGCCGGAGCGAACCAGGAAGGTCCCCAGCAGACTGAGGGAGAACGCCAAAATGGCGAGCAGCACGCTCCAGGCTTTGAAGCCGCCCCGTTTATCGGTGACTGCCAACGAGTGAATCAACGCCGTACCAGCTAACCAGGGCATAAACGAGGCGTTTTCGACCGGATCCCAGAACCACCATCCGCCCCAGCCCAGCTCATAATAGGCCCAGCCACTCCCCATCGCGACACCCACTGTCAGAAAACACCACGCAACGGTTGTCCAGGGACGTGACCAGCGCGCCCAGGCCGCATCCAGGGTACCCCCCAACAGCGCAGCGATGGCAAAGGCAAAGGCGACAGAGAATCCCACGTAGCCCATGTAGAGCATCGGCGGGTGGATGACCATTCCGGGGTCCTGCAGCAGGGGATTTAGATCGCGCCCATCGAATGCGGCTGGAATTAGTCGCTCGAATGGATTGGAGACTGTCAGCATAAACAAGAGAAATCCCATGCTGACCAAACCCATCACACTGAGAATCCGCGCCCGCATTGCCTCGGGCAAATGGGTAGAGAAAAACGAGACGATGACCATCCAGATGGTGAGAATAAACACCCAGAGAAGCAGCGATCCCTCATGCGCGCCCCAAATGGCCGCGAGGCGATACTGAATGGGGAGCTGGGAGTTCGACGTGGCCGCGACGTAGAGCACGGAGAAGTCTTTCACCGCAAAGGCATACCCCAAACAACAAAAAGCCAGCAGGACCAGGAGGAATTGCCCCCGCGCAGCCGGCTTCGCTATGGACATGAGGGAAGAGTTCCCGACTGCGGCCCCATAGATGGGAAGGGTTCCCTGCACCACCGCCACGCAGAGCGCGAGAATTAACGCATAGTGACCAATTTCTGGAATCATCTTGGCTCCTAACGTGGATTGACGACGAGCGTGCGGCTGGGTTGCGCCCCGGCCGCCTTGGCTTTCGCCAGCGCATCCGCCGCTTCCGGCGGCATGTAGTTCTCATCGTGCTTGGCCAGCACTTCGCTCGCCAGGAAGGTCCCATCGGCCCCGAGTTGCCCCTGAGCCACCGCACCCTTCCCTTCTTTGAAGAGGTCCGGCAAAATCCCTTTGAACGTCACGGGCACGCGTTTCGCGAGATCAGTCATGACGAAATGCACGGTTAACCCATCGCCCTCGCGGGTGAGGCTGCCGTCTTCGACCATCCCACCAATCCGGAAACCGCGCCCTTGCGGCACCTCGCCGTTCGCCACCTGCGTCGGCGTAAAAAAGAACACGAGATTACTCTGAAACGCGTTCAAGATCAGCATCGACGCTACCGCCAGCGCAAGCAGTCCAAGGCCGATCAAGACAAACCGTTTGTTCCGAGGTTTCATCGTATTCGTACCCTCCTAAGACACATTACGGCTCTCGGCCACCGCCGAGGCCTGTCGACGCCAGAGGGCAATCACTTCTCCCGCCATACACAGCGCCGTGGCGCCAAACGAGACCCACACATACAGGCCATACCCCCCCATCGCGAAAAACTCACTCGCACTCCCCCACTGCATCAGCCCGCCTCCGCCACGTCGTGAATCGCGGACGGCTTGCCCCACGATGGGTGTCGCTCACGATCCAGAATCACGCACCGCATGCGGGCCAGGGTGACGGCAAAACTATACATCCAGAACCCCAACATCATGATCAGCATCGCGGCTACCATCGGCGTCGCCATTTTCGATTCCGTCATGGTGACAGACGCCCCTTGGTGCAACGTATTCCACCAGCGCACGGAAAAATAGATGATCGGGACATTGACCACCCCGACCAGTGCCAAGACGGCACTCGCCCGATCGGCACGGCGCAGGTCGTCAATCGACGCGCGCAACAAGATGATCCCGATATACTGAAACAACAGAATCAGTTCCGACGTCAGCCTGGCATCCCACACCCACCAGGCGCCCCAGGTCGGTTTGCCCCACATCGCACCGGTGAGCAGCGCCAGAAAGGTAAACATCGCCCCCGTGGGGGCGATAGCCTGCGCCATCATGAACGAGGGGCGCGCTTGCAATCCCAACCCTAGGCCAGCCCACAGGGCCATGACGACGTACAAGAACATAGACATCCAGGCAGCCGGCACATGCACAAAGATAATGCGGTAGGAGTCGCCTTGCTGAAAGTCGGTCGGCGCAACGAAGAATCCGATATACAGGCCGATGACGATCAACCCGATCGCGGCGACGGAAAACCATGGAATCATCTTCCCGGCCAACGGGTGGAAGGCCTGCGGCGACGAATACTTGAACCAGTTAATGCCCATGACGCTCATGAGGATGTATTATTCCAGCGCGATACGTAATGCCACAGCCGTGGCCCAGGGCGCAAACGCAAGTGAGAGCATGAAACAGGCTCCGAGTAACGACAAATTCGCTTCACTACCGATTCCGGCCAAACTACTCGTGACGGCGCCGGCCCCAAAGATCAACACCGGGACAAAAAGGGGAAGCACAAGAAGGGCAACGAGGAAACCGCTCCCACGTAACCCAAGAGTCAGCGCGGCACCGATCGCACCAATCATACTTAACGTTGGCGTGCCAAGCAAGAGCGATAACATCAACACTCCCAGCGAGTCCCCGCCTAGGCCGAATTGCAAACCGAGAAGAGGTGACAGAAGCACCACGGGCAGGCCTGAGATCACCCAGTGGGCGAACACCTTTCCAATGACCAGAACGGCCAGGGACTGTGGTATCAAAGCCGTCTGTTCCAAGACACCATCGAGATAATCAGCCGTAAAGAGGCGCCCCAGTGACAACAGACATGCCAGTAGGGCCGTGACCCAGAGCACACCGGGGCCAATCATCCTCAAAACCGCCGCCTCAGGCCCAACCCCCAAAGGGAAGAGACTCGCGACAATGACGACGAAGAAAACGGACATCGCCACATCCGAACGGTGCCGCATGGCCAGCAAAAGATCCCGTCGGACAACCCCGCGCAATGCCTCACCCATACTAGGCTGGCTCATTGAGTCAGCCTCAGGTATTGGATAGAGTCACTGGGGAGAGCAATCTCCTGGTGGGTGGAAACGACCACAATGCCGCCATGACTCAGATGTGACTGCAGGCGTTCAGTCAAATAGATCGTCGCCGCAGCATCGAGTGACGCGAATGGCTCATCTAAGAGCCATAACGGACGGGTGGAAAGCCATAGACGGGCCAGCGCCACGCGGCGCTTTTGTCCTTGTGAGAGTACTCTCGTCGGCAGAAGATGGATCGGCCGTCCGAGGCCAACGGCCTCCAAGGCTTTTCGCACGACTGCGTTGGAACTATCATCGCCAGCTAGGCAAGCAGAGAACTTGAGGTTTTCAGCCGGAGTGAGCTCATCTTTGATCCCGTTGAGATGCCCAATATAGGTAAGCTGGGCACAATAGAGTTCCTTGAGTTGACGGATATCTTTCCCCTGCCAAAGAATCGTGCCTCCATCAGGCGACAACAGGCCGCACAGAATGCGGAGAAAACTGGTTTTCCCACTCCCATTTTCACCCGCCACAGCCAACAGCGTCCCTGGCGTGACCGTCACGCTGACATCTGAGAACAACTGCCGTTGTCCACGACTGCCACTCAGTGCAACGGTTTGGAGCATATTTTAGGAAATCCGACCGGGACCGAAGAGAAAGAATTGAAGGAGTATCGAATCCTTTTGACTCGCGTTGTCCGTGAGCGTTTTTTCGACACGGTTTGGCCCCTCATACAATACAACGGTCGCTAAAGCAGTAGTCCAATCGCAAGGCCGATGTCACAACCTAATGCTGGCTATGTCCAGCTTTTTGGAAGGCGACACACGTCAGGTCTTCAATTGTCTCCCATCTGCCACCGGCAAGTCAAAGTTAGTTGGGGTGGTACTGTGTGAACGCATCTCCGAGTCTGTTGCTCGAACCCATTGAGTACCAGAGATTCATTCGTTGTGCTCCCCGCTGGGCCACCGCATCGAAGATGAACCAGGCCGGATCCCCCTCCAGCACCAGCTCCTGCTACGCCCGAGGCAGCAGAGACCGTTGGACACGAGCATACGGCAGAAAGCGCTCATAGCAGCGCTCCTCTCGACACTCAGATGAAACTGACACCTACCTATCTAAACTGGGTTGACATGCGTGTGTAGGTTCATTGACTCCCTCATTTCATTTTGTTAGCCTCAAGACCCGCCGCGTTGTGACCGATAGAGAAGACGAGAAAAGACCCGCAGCATCCTTGGCATCCAATCCCGAAAGGAGTTCCGATGGCTAGCTCAACCGCCTTCCCAGAATTGCTTACTGAACTGCAGAACAAGGCCACGCAGCTCCGAATCGAAAGCGTTCGTGCAACGACTGAAGCCGGCAGCGGGCATCCGTCCAGCTGCTGTTCTGCTGCGGACATCGTCGCAGCCCTCTTCTTCTCCGTCATGCGGTACGACCCCACAAATCCTAAAGCTCTCAATAGCGATCGGTTCGTGCTGTCAAAAGGCCATGCTGCCCCCCTGCTCTATGCCGCTTGGGCCGAAGCTGGCCTCTTTCCCAAGAGCGAACTCCTCAAGCTCCGAACGCTGACCTCCGACCTCGAAGGCCACCCGACTCCTCGCTTGTCATTTGTCGATATGGCCACCGGCTCGTTAGGGCAAGGCCTTCCGGTCGGCATCGGCATCGCCCTGAACGCAAAATTCGTCGACAAACTGGATCACAGAACCTACGTCTTGATGGGCGATGGAGAATCGGTCGAGGGATCCGTATGGGAAGCGGCTGAAGTCGCGCGCCATCATGGTTTGGATAACCTTTGTGCCATTGTCGATGTGAATCGACTCGGTCAAAGCGATCCCACCATGCTGCAACACGACATGGAAGCCTATCGCTCCCGGTGGGCCGGCTTTGGCTGGCAGGCGCTGGTAGTCGACGGGCACGATCTTTCAGCTCTACTTGCGGCGTTCGATACCGCTGCCGGCACCAAGGGCAAACCGACGGTACTCCTTGCCAAAACGTTTAAAGGTAAAGGTATTTCCTTCATGGAGAACCACCCTGGCTGGCATGGGAAGCCGGTTGCCAAAGGCGAGGAAGTCCAGAAGGCGATCGATGAGCTGACCAAGCAGATGAAGCCAAGCAGCACAGCCATTGCCTTTAAGAAACCATCGACGCCGGCTCAGGGGTCCTCGTCGATCAGTCCCCTCCCACCTTCGCCCTACAAAGTCGGCGACACTGTCGCCACGCGCGAAGCCTTCGGCCACGCATTCGAAGCACTGGGCGCAGTCAATCCGCTGGTCGTGGGACTGGATGCCGACGTGAAAAATTCGACCTATACGGATAAGTTCGGCAAGAGGTTTCCCAATCGATTCTTTGAGAACTTCATCGCGGAGCAAAACATGCTGGGGGCTGCAGCGGGTTTATCGGCCTGCGGGAAAGTTCCGTTCGTGGCCACGTTTGCCGCATTCTTTACGCGGGCCTACGATTTCATCCGCATGGCTGCCATCAGCGGCTCGAACATCAAGCTTGTCGGCACCCATGTCGGCGTGAGCATCGGGGAAGACGGTCCCTCGCAAATGGGCTTGGAAGATATTGCGATGATGGCTGCGCAACCGGGCGTGACTGTGTTGTATCCATCCGATGCGACTTGTACCTATCGGCTCGTCGAAATAGCTGCGACGCACAAAGGGATGGTCTACATTCGGGCCGGTCGGCCAAAGTCGCTGGTTCTGTACGGCCCCGATGAAACGTTCCACATCGGCGGATCGAAAGTCATTCGTCAAAGCGCGTCGGATGTCCTCACGATTGTCGCAGCCGGCGTTACGCTCTTCGAGGCCTTGAAGGCTTACGACACATTGAAAGCATCCGGCATCTCCGTGCGGATCGTCGATCTCTACAGCATCGTCCCTATCGACCGCACTACGTTACTGGATAGCGCCAGGGCCACGCAGGGGCGCATCCTCACCGTTGAAGATCACTATGCGCACGGCGGCCTCGGGGATGCTGTGCTCAGCGCGGTCGGACCCGAGGGCATCAAGGTGCATAAGCTCGCCGTTCGCACGATCCCACACAGTGGGAAGCCGGACGAACTCGTCGATCACTTTGGCATCGGAGCACGGTCGATTATCGAGGCGACCAAACGAATCACGAAATAAGCCTCACCATTTCTCCTCATGAGTTGGATGGTATTCCGTTCTTGAGCATTCAGTCCGATCAAGCAAGATCACCTTTAAGTGTGGGAAAATTTCGTCGCCCGCGAGAGATACATGGAAGCCTCTCGAGAACCTACTTCTTGAATATAGCGCATCGTAGTCTTACCGTTCAGGGCATGCCCCTTTGGACCACACAGGGATCAACGTAATTGGTCCACCTGGCTTTTCTACCCGTTACTGACCCCCGATCCGTACCCTTATGCATCGAGACCGTAGCCTCAGTCTGGAAATCGATGCCCAGCAGAATCTAAGGCATAAACCCCTTGACACTAGGTAATTCGTATGTGTAAATGTCCTCCACGGATCGAGAGGACGGCTATCAAAGAAGGGCGATATGCGCTTTAAACATCGACATTTTCATTGGCTGCCATGTCTGGTATCATCTCTCTGATGGTCGCATCATTCGAGTCATATGTAACATCCCCAACAGAATCGGCCTCACCCTATTCAGCACCTGGACAACAGCCAGGCTGGTCAAGGTCGTGAGTGATTTCGTACGGCGGGGGAGGCCTAGCGGCAACACCGGCTTGGGCATGAAGTCTGCGCATGCATATCACTACACCGAGTTCAACACGTTGGTCGATAACTTGGCCACAACTGTGAATCAGTTCAAAGACGGTAAGCGAGTGCATCGTAGTAGTCATCTGTATTGAGCCCCATGAGGCAAGACATCGTCGGAAGATGAGACTCACCTTTAGAAAATGAGGAGGCGTGCATGGCGGGAAGGAAGATCGGGATATCGGTCATGATGATGGGGGGCGCGCTAATTCTATCAGGAGGTATGGCCTTCGCTGAAGATTTACCCCCACTGCCCCCGGTTCCAGCCGAGTATGCCGGCAAACATATGCCGGCTGGAGGGTGGACGGATCCTAAGGCTATCGAAGAGGGAGCGAAGATCTACAGCGGAGAATCTAATCCACTCGTCAACTGTGGCAGCTGCCATGGCAAGGACGGTCAACCGGTGAAGAAGGGTGCGCGGGATCTTCGTGACCAGAAAAACGTCGGACGTTACTCAGACAGCTTCTGGTTCTGGCGAGTAGCGGAAGGTATCCCGAAGACGAAGATGAAAGCCTGGAAGAGCCTCCTGTCGGAAGAACAAATCTGGCAGGTGATGGCATTTGAGCACCAGTTCTCGCACGGGGGGAAACCAGCCGAACACACGGATTACAAACCTTGAAGAGGAGGACAATCCACTGCCCCGTAGTTGGGGCTGAAACCACTCGGTGGGTAGTAGTACGTCAATGATAGAAGTAATCAGCAGCGCAGTCAAAAATCAAAGGAGGCTCTATGTCTATTCGTTTTTCGCGTAGTGTACGTCATGCGGGATTGTTCAGCGCAGCTGTCATGGGGTTGTGTCTTCTCGCCAATACCGGGTTTGCGATGGAGACCATCAAGGCTCAAGTCACGACCGCACCCAATGTTCCCCCTCCCATCAATCGAACCACGCCTGCCCACGTCATCGTAGACCTTGAAGCGACCGAGTTCACCGGTCGGCTGAGCGACGATGCCAATTATAGGTTTTGGGGGTTTAATGGCACCGTTCCAGGGCCGATGATCCGGGTGATGGTGGGGGATACGGTTGAGATCCATTTGAAGAACAGGAAGGACAGCAAGGAAAGTCACAATATCGACTTTCACGCGGTCACGGGACCAGGCGGTGGTGCCGCCATGCTGAATACCGAGCCAGGAGAGGAATCCAAGCTGAAGTTTAAGGCCCTTAATGCTGGCCTCTTTTTCTATCATTGCGCCACCTCCTCGCCATCCATTCCTGAACACATTGCGAATGGCATGTACGGCGGGATCTTAGTGGAGCCGGCTGGTGGGCTGAAGCCTGTCGAGAAAGAATACTATGTCGTACAGAGTGAGTTCTATACCAAGACGGGAACTGGAAAGAAGGGTGAAACCTTAGAGTTCTCCATGGAAAATGGGTTAAATGAGCACCCCTCACATGTCGTGTTTAACGGCAGTGCAGGTTCGCTGGTCAAGAACCCTCTGACAGCCAAGGTGGGCGACACTGTGCGAATGTTCTATATCAACGCAGGCCCCAACCTGGTTGCTTCGTGGCACGTCATCGGCGAGATCTTTGACCGAGTGTACCCCGAGGGTTCTTTGGTGACACCTCCGTTGCAGAACCTCCAAACCACCGTGGTGCCTGCAGGCGGTTCGTCCATGGCAGAGTTTAAGGTCGAATACCCAGGAACCTATATCAATGTTGATCACTCGATCTTCCGCATTGCCAAAGGTGCCGTTGGCCTGCTGAAGGTGGAGGGTGCAGCAGATAAGAATATCTACGAAGGCCTGAAGTAGTTCGTCTGGTCAAAGTAGTTATGATCTGTGGGAGGGAGAGGGTTTACCTCTCCCTCCCCTGTTTTAGGGCAGGCAAAAAAGACTCTGCGGCTACGATGTAACTGACTGTACCATCTTGGGTTTTTGGTGGTAGAAGCTGGGGTCGAACTCAGCGTTTCTCTGCCAGTGCGCTCAACGCAAGCAGTGTCTTTCCCCTTCTCGACAGAGGTGCCAATCCTCTGGAAACATGACCAAGATCACGATGCTGATCGTGAATGTGGCCAAGAAACTCACGTTCAATATTAACGGAAGTACGAGTCATCTCACTGGGTGATTCACATTGGATTGGCCCTCTCTGTGATTTGCCCGCCTTCAAAGCAGACCAGGCACTTGATTGCCAGCATGCAGTTTGGCACAGTCTTTGAGCGGAAGGCCTTAAAAGGCATTCAAAGATCTTCCTAGTAGGCTTCGGAAAGTCTACCTCGATCCCCCTCGAAGCCGTCAAACTGAAGCATGTGTGACAGCAGAGAGAGATCCCCTGGATCCTCAAAATCTCCATCCCTCAAGGTCGCAACGAGCAAAGAGGGAGTAGCAGTGTGCTGCTAAGTACGTTGAGCCTCTGAGCGACAAGAACGAAGTTGGCAGACCTTTCAGCGTCATGGATGATGCATTCCTGTTTATCCAGGACGTGCAGATCAGTGAAATTCCAATGAGCCCACAAGATCTTTCCCGCAGCCTGACAGACAAGGCAGCACACCGTGCACGGGTGCCCGAGATCGCTACTTTTTCAATAGTCTGATCAGGCTAGGCCTAAGGCCTTCAACATAACATTTGATCAATTGCAATTGAGGCGTAGCGGGTACCCAACATTACACATGGATTTTTGCTTCCTCCAACACCAGACCGCCTCACTGTAAGAAACGGCTTGCCCGCCAACTTGCAGATGCAAACAAAAGTTTCGCAACTAAATCGTCGCGCCATGCATGCGACTCTGAGACATGCGCTAGAACTTCAGAAGCGGGCGTATGATGCGCGTTACCCCCTGCATCACGCACCCTCTTACACTCCCACAACCGCTGGAAGCGCTACGCAGTCATCCTGAGTCATGAGTTGCCATGAGCATGGTGACACAAGCAGGGCAGTGGGCCAGCGAAAGAACCTGTTAGATAAACCTTCCCTTCGTCTTCGACGTGGTCATGGCAAACAGAACGGTCGGTGAGAAGATTGAAGTTTGCACACTCGTACTGAGCCCTTCGATACGCTCTCGTGTCAATCATCAGCCGAATTTGACCAGGCGGTTTCAAGCCCCACGTACATCGGGTGAACAATGACGCAGCTGAGAGAGCACCTCCAGCAATGTGGAGAAGTGGAGCATTTTCTCAGGCGCGTATTTGTCCGGTGTTCGATGGCGTTCAGCGCACGCCGGTTGTCGCCCGAGAGATTCGTCCCCTTGGGCAAGTACAGACCCAAGAACCCATTGGTGTTCTGAATGATTCCGAGTTGCCAGGGGCTGTGTGGAATGGCAAAGAACACCTGGAGGGTGCGCTGCTGCGGTAACCGTTCGTGTTCGGCCCTTTCGTTGCCCAGACGGTAGATCAACGTCTTGCTGAGTGGAGCTTGCACATGCCTGAATTTCTTCATCAGGCCCTCTTAGGCACTCCTCGGATCTGTCCCCTTCATGCAGGCCAGGATGAGCAAGCGTGTCACTTACTCATCCAAGGGCTGACCGCCGAACAATTCTGAGCAAACTTGATCAGGCAGCCTTCCCGGTGACCGACTCGGTGCTGGTGGCCATCTTTTATAGGGCGCTCGTAATGGGCATTCTGTTGGAGATCCGCAGCCTCGGTGGGTGCAACAAAACTGAGGCCATCGTACTGTGCGCCGCTGACAGAGCTTGGCCACACGTGTCGATCCACCAGAACTGACGATCCAAAGAGCCACGCCAGACGCGGCGCCATATCGGCTAGATGGGGATGGCCTCGTCCACAATGAGGGCCTGTTCCAGCTCACGGTGTTGATGGCCCCTCTATACCATCTTCATCGGCCGCACCGAATAGCCTTAGAGCAGCCTAGACTCAGGATCTCAGATTAGGGCGGAAGTGTTGCACTTGCAGTTAGAACTCAAGCTCTCAAACTTGGGATCATAGTATCTTGACGGAGTGCCCATATATTCGTCTCATTCCTTTTAAAAAGCCGACCCGCCATCCGTCTTACAACGGTGGCGGATCGGCATCACGTGGGCACGTGTTTAAACCAAAAACCTAGCCAGCAGTAGCCCTCGTAAAGACTGGGATGATAGGCCCAGAAATACTGTTAATATGTCGATTGCCTGATTCATCCCATGACATGACCAACCCGCCGAAGCGTTGCTCCGGATCGTGTACCATGTCCATCAATCTCTGGAATTCCCACAGAGAATCTCTCGAATCGAGCTTGATGTCTTTGGTTTCACCTGGAAGGATTGGGGAATCATCTTCCATATTTAAGCCGTCGAGAGCCATAATCTCCGGTGGATAGTTTGGATCCATATTGTTGGCCACGCCGACCTTGTTGAGGAACCTGACGCCTGCCGTTGTGAATTCTCCGATCCTAAGTGGGCTCTCACCGTTGTTGGTGACCGTGAGGGTCATGCGCAGGGCGCGACCCGGAACGTCGTAGTCCGCACCGAGTACTTTCATCGTGAGATCCGACTGCAAATGAGTCGGCTTGATCATTGGCGCACCAGCTTGGAGAGGCACAGTATAAGGATACTGGGCATCCGTCGTGAAGAAACCGATCCCGATGATAATAAAGACCACTGCCAGCATAACAAAGGCTGCCACGCGGTCAGTCGGGTCATTCAACAATGCATCCCCGCCTTCTTGCGCAAGCACCCGAGCACGAATGAGGAACATCGGTCTGACACAGAACCAGGCTATCCATCCGAACCCGAGAATACCCCAGAGGATATGCCAGCCAACGCCAACCCACAGGCCTGCGGTCTCCGTATCGACGGTCCCTCCCACCAATAGTTTTACCGGATTCATAAAATCGGCCCGATTACCCGTGATGTCCATCCAACCCCCTGGTCCTGCAATAGGGCCGGCCCCATTGACAGCCAACATGGGATGGATGTGGTGACGGCCAGGTAACCGGCCTCTCAACCTGATCACATACTCGTAGTCTCCACCGACTTCCATCGGACCCGAGGTGAACATGGGGACTCCGTTCACTTTCGAGCTCAAACGCACGAACACCGAACTCGGGCTACCCACGTTGATGAATGTACGAGTGGGCTTGACGACTGCTCGTGGCCAGTCCTCGGCTATGTGCATCTTGCCTGATAGCATCGCTTCTTCGTTGACGGATGTCTTCTGCGGGTTCCACCTTGTGTCATACCATTGGGCGGTGCGCATCCGCAGGAACGGTTCCTGAGAGCGCTCCCCATGTGCGGCAGCGGGAGCGGGATTAAACACTAGGGTCAGCCCCAGTGTCGCCATCCCGAGGGAGCCGATCACACATAATTTAAATATGTTTTTGGCGTTCATGATTTCCCTTCTATTGGAGGAAGCGGTGTTACGCCTGGCAACCATCCATGCCGATTTGCATACTCATCTGTACCGACGATCATGGTATCGTTCTTCCTCGACATTACGCCTCTCCGGCCCTTGACCCAAAAGAACGATTGGCCAACGAAGTGTCCAATCTGCCACCAAATGGTAAACATCAACATGGAAATAAAGGCTGAGAAGAAGGCGGAGATCCAGACGGTGTGCCCGCCGAACGTACGAAGTGATCCCACCTCGATGATTCGAATATATTCAGGCGTTCCCGTACGGACATAGGTGAATCCCATGTAGTCGGCCAATGAAAGTAGCTGACCATCCGCCACCAACGGTTGCTTGCTGTAGGCGAATATCGGGTAATTTGACGGATTAAACATCATCGCAAATGCCCATACCCCGAATATTGCTGTGAGCATCCAACTTCTGGTCAGCAACAGGGTACAGTCGAGGATCAGCGCACTGGATACCATAGAGGCTGGCATAACGAAGTTCATTGGGAAATTTGCCCACCAGTACCAGGCAAGCACAATCGTAATCCATTTTCCAATAAGGAGCCCTGTGATACTCAACGTTGCGCCAAACGGTTGCCGATAGAATGTCCAGAAATAGTACATGATCGCGCCTGGATACATGACCTCTACAATAGGCGTCACTGTTACCCAAAACTGCCGATCCTTCCAGTCGATCCAGAAATCCCAGTCTCCTGCAAGCAGGTCGAAGTGCATATGAAATGTCGCGAACACTCCAAAATACGCAATCGGAATGAAGTAGATCGCATCGATCATTCTTGATAGCTTGACACCTTCCGGTGGAAGCTTGGCTGCTTTAATAATTTCGGCTGTTCTAAACAGTGCCATTTGTCCCCCTCTCGCTCGTTTTCAACATCTGTCCCCTCCCGTTAGAATCAACTCTCGTTTGACGGGTCCCGCGCTCCGGATGCCGGAGCGCGGGGCCGACGCACTACAGTCGAGTACTCCCCTTAGTAGGGGATCACGTGCAAACAGTCCTTGCTCTCGTTGTTCCAGACCACATCGCACAGGTTGGA
>JAYTTD010000137.1:0-16215 GCA_043745235.1 Nitrospira sp.
TGCCCAGCCGATTCAGGGTGTAGTAGCGCCCGGTGCTCAGATCCAACAGCACCGTCTCGCCTTCCAAGCTCGTGCCCTGCACATCGGGGCTGGGCCGGAGGATCGTCCGGTCAAGCATCGTACGGTCGACGGCAGGCTCGGAGGCAAACGGTGGTGGAGGTGCTTGCAGCGGGTCCAACATAGGCCTGTCCCTCTCGGTCTGATGTTCGACTACTTCTGCAACGTTGTCACCCATACATTGCCTGTCCCATGCTCTCAATGAGCGCAATGATGGGTCGGAACTGAAACTCCCCTGCACGACACATTCGATGTTCGGCTTTCGCCCCTGTGTCCCATACCCTACCAGGAAAGGATCGCGTTCGCTTAATCAAGATACAACACTACTGCTTCCGATTTTTTCACACGGTGCGGTGCTATCGTAGACCACGGCCTTTCCAAGGTCAACTTTTGCTATGTTATTTCAGTCGTTACCGTTTGAAAACCCATCTTTAGAGGGAGGAGTGAAGCCAACATCCGCTCATTTAATAATGCATAATCGATCCGAGCGAATTCAGTCTGAACGAATAGGGCAAGGAGTGGGGACCGTGACATCAGACATGACTGTAGAGATCTATCTGGCTTCTCTAGTCTATCTCGTTTGTTTGGTTGAACCAGACTAAATGGATAAACCAGACAGACTGGATAGACCCGACAGACCCCATACACGAGCTTCTTCTGCTGGCGAGTTTTTTCAGCATCCTGCTAGAGCACTTTCCTGAAGTATTCGATCGTTCGGCGGAGAGCATCCTCTAGCTGTACTTGAGGTTCCCATTTCAGGAGAGCGCGCGCCCGACTGATATCGGGACGTCTGACTTTGGGGTCATCGGCCGGCAACGGATGATGGGTGATTTGGCTCGATGAGCGGGTGAGTTCCAGTACCAATTTCGCAATCTCCAAGACGGTCAACTCGCGCGGGTTCCCGATATTCACGGGATCATGCATGCTCGACACATCGGCATCCTTATTCTGTGTGACGAGGAACTTGCGATCGGTCCGTTGCTCGACATTCTTGTCTGAGTCCAGAAGAAGCAACCCCGTGATACCCTGGACCAGGTCGTCCACGTAACAGAAACTCCTGGTCTGAGATCCATCGCCGAAGACACTCAATGGTTTCCCCTGGAGCGCCTGGACGATGAAGTTCGACACGACGCGGCCGTCATTCGGACGCATGCGTGGCCCAAATGTATTGAAGATGCGCACGATCCTGGTATCGACTCCATGATAGCGGTGATAGGCCATCGTGAGGGCTTCTGCAAAACGTTTGGCCTCGTCGTACACGCCACGGGGGCTGATGGGGTTGACGTTGCCCCAATAGGATTCAGGCTGAGGATTCACAAGCGGGTCCCCATAGACTTCCGACGTGCTAGCCAAGAGGAACCTTGCGCCCTTCGCCTTGGCGAGTCCAAGAGCCTTATGCGTGCCTAAGGCGCCGACCTTCAGCGTGGCAATAGGAAATTCAAGGTAGTCTTGCGGGCTCGCAGGTGAGGCGAAGTGCATGACCGCATCCAGGGGACCTTCAGTATGCAGATAGTCACACACATTGTATTTGACAAAAGAAAAGCGTTCATGCCCGAGCAGATGGGCGATATTCTCGACCCGTCCGGTAATGAGGTTATCCACGCAGATCACAGAATGTCCGGTCTGGAGCAGCACATCGGAGAGATGACTCCCGAGAAATCCGGCTCCGCCTGTAATAAGGATACGCATACGGTGATGCTTCTTTTACGCTCCTCTCATCGCAAATGCCATGAAATTTACCGGAATCGATAGGGAGCGCTGACAGGGGCTACGGATTCACGGGCGGCTGCCCCTGAGCTGGCGGGGCAACTGGAGCGCTTCCGCCAGGAGCGATCGATGATCCTGGCGTTGATGGCGCCGCAGAACCGGGTGCAGTCCCTTGTCGCACGATCGGAGCGGATAAGGGACTCGGGTGTTGAAAAACCCAATCACGATAGGAGGCGCGTCCCTCGAAATGCCGGACTGCAGGAGGAAAGTCGCGCTGCCGGAATGGCTTCGCGAGGCTCTTGCTCCGGACCCCCATGATGCCGCCTGTCGGCGCCCGAAGATATTCCCACTCGCCATGCCCCATTGGATCAAGATAGACTTTGCGCAAGAAGGGTTTGGGCAATCTCGTGAGATCGACCAATGTCTGAGGGTAGACCTCTCCCGGCATCACGCGGCCTGCCTTGATCGTCGCGGAATACAATGCAAGGGCATTCTGAATCTCGATCCCTTTGGCCAAAAGATCCGCCTCAAGTTCCCGCTGGACGATGACCTTCCATTGCTTCGCTGCAGCGGTCGTGGCAATGCCGATGAGAACGATTGCGAACATCAGCATGAGGTAGGTCACCCCTCGCTCATTTCTGACGAGTTGCTGGCGGCTGATGCGCATAGAAACCCTAGCAGGCTGCTGAAAAACCATTTCGGCACAGCAGAGCTACGCTCACTGACACGTGTGGGACAAGCCCCGTCTGGCTGGTTATCCGGTCTATCTGGTTTCTCTGGTTAGCGAGTTCGTCTGGTTTCTCTCGTTCTTCGAACCAAACCAACTAAACAAACCAAATAAACGAGATATGCCAAATGAACGAGACAGGCTTGCGGACCTTTTCAACATCCTGCTAGGGCTGCACCGGAGCTTCCTCAGAGATCATCACTGTGTGTTCCACTCGTAACTGGCGATCTTGCAACGTCACACTTTCTTGCGTGATCGCCTTCACTACGACGTGATCTTCCACAGTTTCTCCAGTCCTGACGACATGGAGGTCGTCATTCTTCGTCAGCACAGCCAGTTCGCCATTTTTTCGCCATCCCTCCTCCATCCGCACAAACCCGAGATAGTGGTATTGTGCCAATTGAGCAATGGCCGCCTGTTGACGCAATGCCTGCTCCGACCCAGGATCGGACTCTGACTGGTTTGCGCGAGCAGCCCGCGAATCATGAGGGCGAGGCGGTGCAAAGATATTGCGTGGCGGCGTGAAGGTCATCTCCCGTTGAGTCTTCGTTGCGGCGAGAAGATCGAGCTGCACGTGTAACCCATCGACTGTTCCGCGAGAGACCACGGGCGTGGAAGCAGAGCCACTCACATTCGTCAGCGGCACACGCACGGGCTCTTCCATGGCGAGCCATTCCCAAGCAAAAATCCCACCCCAAAGTAGGCCAAGCGTGGTCAATGCCGCCATTTTCTTTTGATTTGTTGTCATCATATCTAGACGCTATTGAACCGTAGCCTTACTAGGCTCGCCTCGAAGGTATGTGGCAATCTTAATGTTGAAGGTCAACATCTGGTCCTGCTGGGCGCCTGAGCGCACAAGTTCAAGATCTTCGATGTAGACCAGTTCCTCCGCCGTCTCCACATCATAGAGAAACCGTCGAAGATCCTCGTAACGACCGGTCATCGTGCCCTGAAGCACACCCTTACTCGTGTTGGCCACCGGCGTGGGCTCAGTCTTGTAGGAGAGCGCAGGGAGAATCACACGATCACGCTTTGCCTCCTCAGTAATGCCCAGCGCTAAGGGAGCAAAATCCCGTTCAACCGGTAAAACCGACCACACCTGCGCAAGATCCTTCCGTGCTTTCTGAGCCTCCTTATGGTGTGTAAGCTCTTGACGGGCGTGATTCCATTCCACATCCAGTTTCGCCCGACTCTGTTCGGCCCCATCAATTCCAACGGTGCGAACCGCCCATAAGAATCCGGCCAACAACAACACCAACGCGAGCCATGGAATCAAGATCCCATAGGGTTTTCGCAACTGTTGGAGGATGAAGTCCATCATGTGGCTCTACACACCCAATTGTCGATAACGCAGCGTCAAGTCGAACTCAACCAAGCCATCCGGCCCCACCCGATGCTGCTCCAACACAGGATCGCGGAAGAGAGCATGGTCTTGCAGGGTAACCGTCAACGCCGTCACATCTTCGACCGTCACAGCCAACCCAGTCATGTGTACGACCGCGCTCCCCGGGTCCAGGTGTATACTCTGAATCGACACATGCTGTGGAATGGCCGATTCAAGAGCGGATAGAAACTGCGTCCAGGAAAAATTCCGTTTTGTCAGCAACTGGTTCGCTAAACCGACTTCAGCCGGTAGCTGTTGCAATGAAGGCCCGGAGAGATCAATGCCTTCCTGTTGGGCCTCGGCAAGAAGCTGATGATCTTGCATGCGAACGTGATCGAGACGTGCTTGCATATCGTGCCGATCGCGCAGAGTCATCACGGTCTGCGTCACACTCCAAAGGATTGAGGCCCCCAAGATCCAGCATAGCGCAACCAGCACCAGTCGAGTAGGCGCGACATACCAGCGGTATCGGCTACTCAGTTCGATGTGAAAATACCGTGCCCCTCCTGGCTTCATCTGGAAACCATTCACTCTGCCGGCAAGCGCACGAAGGAATGTCTGTCCAAGCGCCATCGTCTACATTACCCCCGCCACGACAGGGAGTGTCGCCCATGACGTACTCCCCCCATCATGAGTCCACCCCAAGCCTTCAACAGCTTCCCAATCCAATCTCTTAGTCGACAGACCGAGTTCCTTGTTCAGCGCCTGTTCAAGCGTCGGGAATGGACTATCGCTGGCGAGGGCAATCTCCGTCACGTTCAGGCCAGGATGATGTTCAAGGCAGGCACGAAGAGACACCGCACATTCCTCGACAATGTTGTCCACCAAGTCTCCATCAAGGTCTTCTTCACCCTGAATGCTTTCGCCGCTCAACAGCTTGGTCCGAACAAAAACCAATCGACCTTCCTGCATGACGAAACAGGTCAACCCGCCGTCCGATACACTGACCCAGAGCAAATCACGGCTCAACCGTTTCCGGCCACCTACGGCTTTCAGCCAGAGATTAAACAGACGAAAGCTGGTCACACCGACTTCCTGCGGAAGCAACCCGACCGATTCACAGAGGGACTCGTATTGTTTCAAGATGGCTTCTTGAATCGCTACGACAAAGATTGCATGTGAACCCTCGTTTTCTGCTCCCTGTGATGGAATCCCTTGCCAGACAATCTTGGCCCCGGCCAGGGGCAACAGCTGTTCCTGCCCCAGGCGCCAGCGAATCAACGCCTCTTGCTCTTCCGCCTGCGCCGGAAGATGCTCCAATTGCAACACGGTTGCGCGCACCGACAGATCCGACAACAACAACACGATCGGGCGCGGAATGTCAGACAGCCATGCGCGCCCCGCGAACCGGATATCCTGACTTGGCCCAGCCAACGACCGAAGGCGACTTTCTAGCCCAGCCATGTCTGTCAGATTCAGATCCATAGGGGACAGCTTGATGGCCCCGGTCGGAATTGGCGAGAGTGCACAGCGGTAGCGATAGCGCCCCCGCCAGGTGCGAACGGTCTCTCCCCACGCGAGGGCCTGCGCTCCGATTTTCAAGCAGTGCCGCGGACGGCTAGTAGTCAGTCCCCACATCACTTACCCTTCCTCGCTAAACGTCACTCGATTGATCTCGCGTAAGGTGGTGGAACCCTCGATCACCTTTCTGAGTGCGGACTGCCGCAACGTAATCATCCCGCCGGTCACCGCGCGATAGCGGATCTCGGACAGGGGACGCTCGGCCAGAATCATTTCTTTGATTTCATCGTTCAGATCCAGAAACTCCGTGATGCATTTTCGTCCACGATACCCCGTGCCATGACACTCCTGGCATCCCTTGCCTTCATAAAATGGAACAGCCTTATATTCTTCGAAATCGAGGCCGGATTCTTCCGCTAGCGTGTTGTCGAGCTTGACCGCCACTCGACAAGAGAGACAGACCATTCGAACAAGCCGCTGCGCCAACACACAGTTCAGCGCCGCCAAAAAGTTGTACGCATCGATTCCCATCGAGGCAAATCGTCCAATGACATCGAATACGTTGTTGGCGTGCACCGTCGTCAAGACCAAGTGGCCGGTGAGCGACGATTGGATGGCGATTTGCGCAGTCTCTGCATCGCGGATCTCGCCGACCATGATCTTGTCAGGGTCATGGCGCAAGATGGATCGGAGCCCTCGCGCGAAGGTTAGGCCTTTCTTCTCATTCACAGGGATCTGCACGACCCCCGACAGCTGATACTCGACCGGGTCTTCGATCGTGATCAGCTTGTCTTCCTTGATATTCATCTCCGTGATCGCCGCGTACAGTGTCGTCGTCTTTCCACTTCCGGTCGGACCGGTCACCAACACCATGCCGTAGGGCCGCGTGATCGCGCGCCGAAAACGCTTCAGATCTTCCTGATTGAACCCGAGTCGTTCCAGCCGCAACGCCGACACACCCGTGGTGATCGCCTCGCGGTCGAGAATACGAATGACGACCGATTCACCGAACACACTCGGGAGGATTGAGACACGAAAATCGACGGTCTTTCGCTCCAGCCGCATCCGAAAGCTTCCATCTTGCGGTACCCGCCGCTCGGCGATATCTAAATCCGACATGACTTTCAGTCGCGAAACCAACGGCGCATGGAGACGGATATCGAGCGGTTCCATTGCCGGAACAAGGATCCCATCAACCCGCAATTTCACCTTGGTGGCGCGATCGGCCGCTTCAATGTGAATATCGCTGGCCCGACGTTGCATCGCGCTCAGGAGGATCGAATCCAGTAGTTTGACCGCAGGACTTTGATCCTCCCCCGTGTGATCGATCGTGAGGACTTCCTCTCCGCGCTCGTCCTCTTTTACCAGCACGGATCGATACTCCGCCTCAAGCTCACGAAGAGCTTGGCTGGAGCCTTCACTGCGTTCCAAGGCCGCCAGAATCGCACTTCTCGAACTCACCACCAGGTCCAACGGGTGCCCCAAGAGCAGTTCCAACTCATCCAGTGCCAGGAGATTCTGGGGATCGGGGATGGCAATGGTCAGGCGGCCTTGGTGCTCTGCAATCGGGATGAACGGATGCCGCTGCATGAGTTTCACCGACATGGAATCATAGAACGACTGGTCGACCCGGAACTCCGTCAGAAGATCACAAGGCAAATCAAGCTGGACTGCCAGCGCGCTGGCCAGCTGATCCTCAGAGAGCATCCTTTCGCTCACTAAGGTCTGGCCAAGGGCTGCCGTCACACCGCCCAGTCTGCTAAGCACTTCGTCAAGCGTCTGTTTCGGCAGAATCCCCTGCCGTACGAGCACATCCGCCAGCGTTTGTCGCGTCGTAGTCCGTGGCATAGTCTTCTTATTAACTCCTCAGCGCATGCCGAATCGCCCGATTACGGCATTCAGCGCTACACCGAACCAGCCATTTGAAACACCGGCAGATACATAATAATGACGATCGCTCCCACTAAGACCCCCATGATCAGAAGTAGCACCGGCTCAATCCACGTCGTCAATTGTGTGAGCCGGAGATCCAGGTCTCCTTCATAGAATTCAGCTACGTCATGCAACATCGTGGGCAACGATCCAGTCTCCTCCCCGACCGACAGCATCTCCACCGCCAATTTTGGAAATACTTTGGGGCGGTCCAGTGCAGCAGCCAGGGTCGTCCCTTCGCGAATTTCATCGACCGCCCGCGCGACTCCGACCGACACATATCGATTGGAGATGGCGCCCCGTGCAATAGACAGCGCATCCACAAGCGGAGTGCCTCCGGCAAGAATCGTCGCGAGGGTGCGCGTGAGCTGGACCGTATAATGCTTCACGAAAATCGGTCCCAAGACAGGCGCGCTCAATAACAGCCGATCCACGGCAAGTCGCCCGGCTGGCGTCGCATAGTACGCACGACCTGCGAGCCCCAGAACGACAAGCCCCGCCAATCCAGGCAACGCGAACACTTTGCCCCCCGTCACCACATCAAGCAACAGTTGCGTGGCAACCGGTAAGGATTTCGACGACTCCCCATAGACTGACACGAACGTCGGCACAACGTACGTCAACAGAAATCCGATGACGGCAATCCCGACCAGCACGAGGAAAGCAGGATACGCAAGCGCTTTTGAGACCTTCTGACGCAGCCCGATCATCAACTTCAGGTAGGCGAGGAAACGCTGCAACACCTCGGCCAAATTCCCCGATTGTTCTCCGGCTTTGATCGTCGCAATATACAATTCTGAAAAATGGATCGGGTGTTTTGCCAGGGCTTCAGAAGCCGATGCCCCTCCACGAATATCTTGCCGAACCGTCCGCAAGGTCTGCTGAAATCCTGAATGACTGGCTCTCTCGATCAAGAGGTCCCACACCCGCAACACAGGAAGACCGGCTTTCACCAGGGCGAGCAGCTCTTGATTGAACACCAAGAATTCCTGAAGCGGGAGCTTGCCAAACGCGTGCCACCCCAGCCCCAAACCAGTTGTGGCCGCACCCCGCCGCTGTAACCGAAAGACGAGAAAGCCCTGGCCCTCCAGTTTGGCCCGGACGAGGTGTTCTTCCTCTCCCTCAATCTGTCCATCGAGCGTTGAGCCATCAGGACGGGCTACTCTGTAGGCAAATACAGGCATGGTACGACGTGCACGAATGTCAGACGATGAAGCTCCCCGCAGCAAGCTGCGTGGTATCCTGTGAAATTTTCCGAGCCTACTCCGCCGAAGTAGCTTTGGGTATGAAGGCCGAATGCCGCTACCCTCCTTCGCCAAAGCTACGGAGGGTTCTCCTCGCCTTCATCCCCGCATCAAGCTACGGGGTATTCAGCGAAGGAGAATAACAAGAATATGGGCTTACGGCGTCGACGCGCCCTTGTCGGCAACGACCCTTGACAGGGACCGATCATCCGGTAGCCACAGAGCCTGGCCAATGACAATCCTGTTGTCAGTCAACTGATTGAACATGCGCAGACGCTCCACATTGACGCGATACTTCTGCGCAATGCTCCAGAGCGTATCGCCGGGTTTCACAGAAACATGTTGAGTTGGAGTCCTCTGCTGCTCACCCCCTGACGAAGGCCCTTGGTTGGCCGGCACCGGCATCACAACATCCGAAGTCGCCACCATCTGAGGCGTCTCCAGAAATTCTGAGGGCTGATGTCGTTGTACAGGAGACTGCATCGCCTTCTGGCCCTTGCGCACCCCACCGCTAGACGGGAGTGGGGCCGCCTCTTGCTCGTCATGAGCCGAACCCGATTTTCCCGTTTTGGAGAACTGCTTCCTAAGCTGGTTCATCTGGCCCTGTAATTGAAGACTGCTTCGGGACACACGCTGCCGCTCCGTCCGAGCTGCAACCAGCTCTTCCCGTTGCAACTCAATCACCTGCCGTGCTTCGATGACCCGTCGTTCCGCTTCTCTGACCCGTCCTTCAAGCTGCGCACGAGCGACCTGCGCTTCTGCCAACTCACTCCGCCGTACCTCAAGGTCAGTTCGCAACTCCGCCACCGTCCGCTGTGCATCGCGCACCGATGCCTTTAACGTGTCTGTGGTCAGCTCGAGATCGACCATTTCAGGCTCACGCATCGGCTCAAGTTCGCCACATCCTGCAAACAAGGCTGAGGCGAGGCCGACAGCACAGAAGACAGCGACTCGTACTGTCGGACAACAGGCCCGTGCGGCTTCAACTGAAGTCTGGAGCAATGTGCGATGACGATTGCGCATGGGCATCCTTACCAACGATTATACGGGGTGCCGTTCGCCCCCACTAACTCGGACCCTGAATAGATATCGACCACGCCCCCCTCGACAGGATCCGAAATCTCTTGCCATGTCGTCGTCGCACCGGTGAAGGGATCTTTGGGGATTCCCCTCAGATACCCGGTGCCCACCAATGCCGACAGAGACGGAGGATACTTTCCCTGGTCTGCCTTGTGCTGATCCAACACATCGCGGAGTGTAGAGAGATCCTGACGCAAGGCAGCCTCTTTGGCCTTCACAACCGACGATTGGTACGAGGGCACCGCCAGAGTGGCAAGAATGCCGATGATCGACACGACGATCATCAGTTCGAGCAGGGTAAACCCATCTGTGCCCCGTGCTCCACGCTTACCAATCTCGATACTTCGTTTCATCTAACGCCGTGTCCTTACTTTGAGTCATTACATCGTAGACGTCATCTCCACACCAGTTCGATGCGTTCGGCGCATCTTTATAACACCGGAACAACCAATCGGCCTTGCCGGTCAAGGGATCGAGGGGAAGACTCCTCAGATAGCGCCTCGTCGTCGTGCCCTTGACCGTCGCCTCTTCACCGGTGAGCTTGATCCCCAACAGTATATCCAACGACTTCGGATAGCCATAGACACTCGTCACATCTTTACACGTGAGCTTGTTCTTGACGCAGGCTGGCCCCAATAAGACGTCAGCATCGCGATTCCACTCCAGCTTAAAGGTATCGATGGCAGCCCGCATAATCCTCAAATGCTGCCGCAACTCTATTTCGTGAGTCCGTTTCGCCGACAAGCGGCTGAGCGGCATGGCGACAGAAGCAAGGACCATCACAATTGTCAGCGTGACCAGGAGTTCCAAGAGGGTCACGCCTGACTCTTTCACCGCACCCTCACAATACCTTTTCCCTCTTGAGACGACACCGTGGATGATTCCTCGGCGGAATCCACCAATGCCACACGCACAGGAGACACACCTGGCGCCTTGGCGTAGAAGGTGACCGTGACGGTTCGCCCGCCTGCCCGTCTCGCCGATGGTGCGACTTTGAAGGCCACCGTTCCCACTTGCATCTCTGGGCTACGAGAGGCCTGCTCGCCTGTGCCGTCTGACTGTACGATCTCACCATTCAGGAGCGTTCTGAATTCCAGTACCTGTGGATCATACTGAAGCTGAAATACGCCTTCCGCCGTGGGACGAAGGCGTTCGTCGTTGATGGCAAGTTTAAATTCTTTTCCCATTTGGATCACCGACTCGTCTGGCCTGATTGAGGCGACTGCCCCTACCGAAGCTTTTGAGGTAAGTGATGCGGCAGCGGCCTTCCCTGCCATTCCTCCTTTTGCCGGGCCTCCAGGCGATGAGAACCCCGCGCCGGACACCCCGCCCCCCATCATGGAGACCTTCTTCCCCTTTGGAGAAAACAGGGGGCTCGTCGCATAGGTTGAATCCGTCCCGGACCAGAACACTTGCGTACTGAGCCCGGGAGGAGTTGTTCCCTGAATAATATGCGGCGTAATCGTCAGGATCACCTCGGTGGTCACCCGTTGAGTTTTAAAAGAACTCAAGAGATTGCCGATGAAAGGGAGATCGCCGATCCATGGAATAGTAGTGCGGATCTTGCGGTCTTCTTCTTGGAGCAGCCCCCCCAACACGATGGTTTCGCCATCTCTGACATTGAGCATGGTTTCCGCCGACCGATTGCCGAACGTAAATTGGGTAATAGGGGGACTGGCCTGGAGCGTCACTTGATCGCCAAGACGAACGATTTCAATCTTCATCTTCAGAGAAAGTTCATTTCCCAGATGAATGGAAGGCTCAACGGTTAATTTGACTCCGGTATCGCGGAATTCAATTGAGGTCACCGTCGAGGTCGTCGGAACCGCCCCTGTTGCCGCTTGACCCGGCAAAACATTCGTTGTGGAAAGCAGGATCGGCTGCTTGTTTCCAATGTTAATTTCCGCTTTCTTATTGTTGACCACCCGAACTTTTGGGGCGGCTAGGGTCTTGGCGTCGGTGATCTGTTTGAAGAAATCCAGCTGAATGTTAGTCGGAAGCTTTAGAAGGTAACTGTCCTGACCAAGACTGGTGAGCTGACGAAGCGTGAACTGCTGCGTGACAGCTCCACTGATAATTCCCAAAGATCCCGGGGGTACGATAGCGCCTGCGATTTGCTTGGGATAGGTCAGACCATAAGTCTGATCGATCGTACGGTCAACCTCAAGAACTTCGACATCAAAAAGAACTTCGGACTCCAGGCGGTCGTTGGCCAGGATGATCTTTTCAGCCATCTCCAGTTTTTCCGGTTGGTCCCGGATGATAATCGTGTTCAATTGTTCATTGGCATGCATCCGTTTAGAGTCG
The DNA here is from genome assembly GCA_043745235.1 of Nitrospira sp. GTDB lineage: Bacteria > Nitrospirota > Nitrospiria > Nitrospirales > Nitrospiraceae > Palsa-1315. Next base: position 11,900 of record JAYTTD010000137.1, read on the forward strand.
AGCATGCTCTTCAACAACACCAGCATGTCTTTCGCTTTAGCATTGGACAGGTAAAACGTCCGAATCATCAGATCCTGATACTGCTCCTGCTTCTGCTTGGTATTGGGACTGACAATCATGACGCCCGGAGATACGGTTTGGGCAAACAGGCTATTGCTGTTGAGAAGGAGATTAAACGCTTCTTCGAATGGCGTATCCTGGATGCCAATGGTCACCGGGTCATTTCTGACGTCCTTGTCGAAGATGAGATTGATCCCTCCGGCCTTTCCAATCCCTTCCAAGACTTCTTTGAGCCCGGCATTGCGAAATCGAAGTGTCACCGGTTGCTTCCGCCGATCGTCACGGTTCAACGCCTGCTGCCCCTCGGTGAGCTTGGAGATACTGTCGAGGGGTTCCTTGAACGAGGGATCCAGCTCAGCCGCTCTGGCATAAGCTTCCATGGCCTCGTCGGTCCGACCGAGCTGGGCGAGGCGATCGGCTTCTCGATTCTGGCCGCGCGCATCCTTCACGCGAAGCGCTTCAAGCAACCCCGACTGATGCTCGAGACTGGACGGTTCGATGGTGAGTGCGCGCTTGAATTGTTCCATCGCGAGGTCAGGCTGATGGTCTTTGAGATACGCCCGCCCTCGCTCCTCATACGAGGCCGCAGCTCGTTCACGAGCCATGGTGTATTTGCTTTGTAGTGTGGGATTGAACGGATCATCTTTCAGGGCTTGCTTATAGGCGAGACTGGCCTCTTCCCAATTACCCGCCGCGAGAAATTGATCTCCTCGCTTAATATCAGGCGAATTGAAGTAGGCGCAGCCGGCAAGAAAGGCCATGGCCCCAATGGCAGACCACATTCCCACTGCCGTATGTCTCATGACGTGACTCCCAAGATATTCATCGGTCACTCAGCAAGGTCAATGCCAAAAGATGGAGCCAGGGAAACTACTTGGAATTTTGATGCCATAGGCACTCTATAGCAGCCTCTATCGAGTGGAGCAATGAGAATCACAAACTCTGCTGACCGTGAAAGATGGGTGCCTTCCTGTCTGCTAAATCCTACAGGGGACCTCCCAATGCGAAGAGGTGGGACACAGGTCAAGGTGGCCTTGCTGCCTCCTTATAGACGCCAGTACTTGAGCGTCTTAGGCAGTGCCGCCTGATCAAGCAGACATTTCACATCGATAACCACACCTTCTCGCTGACTACGGAGAGGCTTAAGCAGCTCCTGTAACCCCATATCCACATAGGCACGATGCGCGACTGCCACAACAATTCCGTCGATGTCGCTGAGATCGGCCCATTTGCTCAAATGTATCCCGTATTCTTCGACCGCCTCTTCCGGCTCTGCCATCGGATCATGCACCAACACTTGAACCCCATACTCGCGCAACTCCTGAATGATATCGGGCACCCTGCTGTTGCGCAAATCCGGGACGTTCTCCTTAAACGTGAGCCCCAAGACGGCCACTTTGAGATCCTTGACCGGTCGAGCCAACTCACTCAACCGTTTCATCGTCTGCTCAGCAATAAACTTTCCCATTCCATTGTTGATGCGCCTGCCGGCGAGAATCACCTGGGGGTGATAGCCCACCGATTCGGCTTTGCTCGTCAGATAGTAGGGGTCGACCCCGATACAATGCCCTCCAACCAATCCTGGGGAAAACTTGAGAAAGTTCCACTTAGTTCCCGCCGCCTCCAGGACTGACTTGGTATCGATTCCGAGACGGTGAAAAATGAGCGCTAACTCATTCATCAGCGCGATGTTCAGGTCCCGCTGGGTATTTTCAATCACCTTCGCAGCTTCCGCAACCTTGATGCTGGAAGCCCGATGAATCCCCGCTTTGACCACGAGTTCGTAGGTCCTGGCGACGATCTCTAGCGACGCATCATCCTGAGCTGACACAACCTTGATGATTTTTTCCAGCGTATGTTCCTTATCGCCAGGATTGATACGCTCAGGGGAATACCCGAGTTTAAAATCCACTCCACACTTCATCCCGGAAGCCTGTTCGAGAATAGGCTGACACACCTCCTCAGTGGCGCCAGGGTAGACTGTGGACTCGAAGACCACAATCGACCCGGGTGAGAGATTCGCGCCTATGAGTTCGGACGATTTGCGAAGAGCCGTCAAATCCGGCTGAAGGGCTTCATTAATCGGCGTGGGTACCGCCACGATAATGAAATCCGCCGCCTTGAGGTCGCCGGGCTGATAGGTATAGTGAACGTCAGTTGCCTTTAGATCCGCAGAAGACACCTCACCCGTACGGTCAAGGCCCTTCTGTAACTCTGCAATCTTTGCCTTGTTGATATCAAAACCGACCACTCGCCGCCGTTTCCCGAATGCAACGGCGATCGGCAGGCCCACGTAGCCGAGGCCTACCACGGCGATTTTTCGCTCTTTTGCTTGAGACATGAACACCCTCCATCGGTTTCGAGTAGAATGGCAGAACGTCGCGTTTCCGTCAATAAAGTCGAGTGAATTCACTGAAGGAAATCAGCCGCTCTATCGTTCCCATGTTCAACCACTGCGAACGTTTCTTACTCCAACACGACAGAGTGCTTGAGCACCATACAAAAAGAAAACGCGGATAGTCTCACCGGAGAGCAGTCTGTTGCGCCGAGCCAGGCCACAGTACACTAAACCATCGAGGACGAGCAGGTTGCGGAAAAACTATATTGACACGCGAGGCGGGCGGGAAAAGCGAGACATGCGAGTACCGCGCGATCTGAAGTTGGACATTCAGGGCTCGAAATTCCAAAAACCTCGAACTTCGGACCTCGAACCGTTGTCCGTCGCCCGTCCCGCTTCTCGTGTATCGCTTGCATGTCTCGCGCTTCACGCGCCAAAGAAACGATGCATGGCAATGATCTAAAGACTGGCCCGCGAAACCTCCCCTGCTCTCTCTTTTTCTGTACCTCAGGTCCCCGAAAAACTCCCTCTAGCTAACTGTATGATTGTTTTTTTTCAAATCGTATGTAGCTGTTAAGCCATGTTAGTCACTTCATGCTTATGTAAGTGATAGTTAATCCTTTAGATTATCTGTTCATTCAACTCATAACTCGTCTGCTTTTATGAACACTGTTGCCCGCCAGCTCCAACGAGACCATAACTTAGCCCTCACTGCGCAAGGTGCTGATTTTTCTATGTCTACCGGACCAGCTATCCTGAAATACGGTCTCCCATTGCAGGGGGCACTGCTCTTGCTCAAACCCCTCCAGCGGAACGACCGACCCGGTAATCGAGGCAGGACACAGTCTGCCAGCCGCCCATTCGCTAAAGCCACGCCGTGGCAGTTTCGTAACACGGAGGAACTAGACCATGCGCGATACGGTAAATTGCAGGCAAGCAGCGACCTACCTTCTTACCTTCGTAGCCACTACGACTTGGCTCGTTGGCGCATGCCTATCTACTGAGACCTTTGCTCAGCAAACGCCCGGAACGATAGTTCAACCGGCGAAGACTCCGGTCAAGAAGGACGCTCCGACATCCCTACGGAAGCCCCACAGACTCATTCAAAACCTACAGGACCCACGCGCCGCATCTGTAGAACCATTACCACCCACGACAGCTGGGCCAAGCTCTGTCACAACACCACCCAGCGAGCTTCAACGAGACATCCCAACTTCCTCCAAAGAAGCCTCCTTTAAGAATACGGGCAGCATTTCTTCAGTAGCGCCTCTTGCGACCATGAGCGCCGCACCGTCGTCAGCGACAGCCACGGGATCTATGGCCACTCCAGGCACGGCCAACTCGTCTACCTCAGAGAACCGAGGTGGCGGTGGGCGAACGATGCGAAGATTAGTCGCGGAAATGCCGGAGTTGGCACAATTGATCTCGCCGCCTTCGGCACCAACACTGTCCGTGAATCCTGCGATCGGAGCGAGTCCGACCAGTCTCACCTTTACCGCCACGCAAGGCGACGTCAACCCAGCGGCCCAGACACTGAGCATCAGCAATACAGGCGGTGGCACGCTCACCTGGTCCGCCAGCAGCAATGCTCCGTGGATGACGCTCTCTCCCGCCTCAGGCTCCGGCAATGGGGCCGTGACTCTGACAGTCACGACCGGCACGTTATCCACTGGCAGCTATAGCAGCACCATAACCCTCAGTGCCAACGGCGCCCCCACGGTCACCGTCCCCGTATCGTTTACGGTAACGGCAGCCCCCGTACCACCGGCCATCGGCGCCAGCCCGACGAGTCTCTCCTTCACGGCCCAGCAAGGGGGCAACAATCCAGCGACACAAGCCTTTACGATCAGCAACGCCGGCGGTGGCACCCTCACCTGGTCGGCGAGCGCAACCGCTTCTTGGTTGACCGTGAGCCCAT
>JAYTTD010000138.1:0-16034 GCA_043745235.1 Nitrospira sp.
ACGTTCGTCGCTACTCATGTGCGTATAGCCGTTCGTTCGCATGGCAACACCGTAGCCCATCAGGGCCGGCAGTGTTGCACTTGGACTTAGCACTCAAGGAGGTAATCAAACCCTGCACCGTGCAGCGTCGTACCATCAATGACCGCAGTGCCGGCTCCGACGAGATCGTGATTCGACAGGAATCGGACTGAGTAGATGCCCGTAATCATAGAATCCTCATTCTGAGAGGTGCGCCAATCTGTCGTGGCTCCATCACTTCTCCTTCGGCAGAATCCCCTTCCGCTCCAACTTCTGAATCTTCACTTCTAATGCTTCCATGAAGAACGCATTAATCGGCTTCGCCACGACCACCGCAGGATACCCCTTTCTCTGCGAGAAATCACCCAGGCTTTGGAAGGGAAACGGGAAAAATGAAGCAAATTTCAGAGGACACGGCAGCATGTGGGGGCAGGTTATGGAGGGCTGGCTGAAAAGGTCACTGGCTCATGGCTGAACGGCTCCTGTGAGCGGCTGCTCGTCGGCGTCTGGCTCAGCAAATCCTACCCGCTGAACTCCAAGGCTTTGTCGATGAGGATGCGTGAAAAGACTTCTGGTTGGCCTGGCAATCTACCCCCTGAGTTACTTCCCCTTCGGCGTCCACTCCCGCGCCAGTTTTTGGGCCTCGGCGATCTGGGCAGGGGTCATCTGCTTGGCGCTCGCATCACGAAGTTCGGCCGCTGGCTTATCCCCGTTCGTTGCCGCCAGGCTGTACCACTTATATGCCTGGACAATATCATGCGGCACCCCTCGGCCATCATCGTACATGATGGCAATTTTCGTTTGAGCGACAGCCTCTTCTTGATCTGCGGCCAGACGGAACCATCGCAAGGCGTGCTGATAGTCTTTCGGGACTCCCTCTCCGTTAAAATACAACGTCCCCAGGTTGAACTGCGCCTTGGCCTGTCCCTGTACCGCCGCCTTTTCATACCACTGTCGTGCTTGAACATCGTCCTGCGGCACGCCTCGGCCTTTGCGATACAGCACCCCAAGGTTGTACTGCGCGAGGGCATCTCCCTGCTCAGCAAGGGGACGGAGCAGTTGCGCCGCCCGTGTATAGTCACCACGATCATAAGCAGAGACTGCGTCCTCGTAGGAATCCGCTGCCGCACCTGTCGCACACGCTACGATTAAGAGAACTGCGAAGAGAAAACGCCGCATCGTACACCTACCTTTCAACAGTACCAATTACACGAGAAATTCCACACGGTGCCTTGTTCTTGAAATGGTCCAGCGTTATACGTGACAGTGCATTGCACAGGAAAGCGACGAAATGGGCGAATCGTAAAGAGCATGGGTGCCTCGCAGGGAAGCGTATTGTAGGAGGGGTTGATTTAGCGGCTAAGCGTATACTTCTTGCGACGGAACACATATCTGGAACCAGCAATGCTTCCTCTAATGGCTTCCGGCGCATACCGTTCCGTGAACCAGTATTCCCACCCTTCACCATGTCTTCTATTAAGCTCATCCGATAGGCAATCGATTGCATCGCCTACATCAATGCCGGTACCCGACTCTTTGACGTTCTCTAGTCGGTAGTCCCATTCCTTCAATACCTTCATGAGTCGGTGAAATGTTTTTCCTTCAATCTGGATAGGTTGACTGCTCGTTGGCCACTGCTCTAGTTGCTCAATCGCGAGCCGACAGATAAATTGGAGATCGAGACTATATTGCCTCTTGAGCGAGACAAATTCCTCGCTTGTGAATCCTATTGTCACCTCCTTTCCGTCTGCCCTCGCGAAGGTACACCAGTCAACCTTTCTCTCATCCATCCACGTAGAGGTTAGAATTAGGTGTTCCATTTGAGCGTTAAGCAATGCCGGCCTTTACAGCCCACCGCTTCTCCCAATCCTTAACTATGTCTTCTGGGATTCTTTTGAAGACCGAATTCCAACATTTCAAAATACGGGAAAACCATCCGCCATTGCAGAAGACTGCGTTATAGCCATTCCGTACTGAGGCCTCAACCATGGGCACTTCATCTGGATCGCCAGAGAGTGACAGCACCAGGCCCCAACCAGACGGGTGAGCAAAGCCAGAGACGTCCCGATAATAGAAATCGTATTCCCACTGGAGATTGGGGTGTTCCTCCTTAAGGGGAGTCGCGATCTCGCGCACTCTCTCCTTGAGCTTCGGCAACAAGTGCAACGTACCCGGACCTTTGGAATGGCGCCTAAGAACTTCTGCCCTTTCTTTGAGTATTTCTTCTCTCTTCTCAGTTCTTACCCCCTTGCCATCTTCTCCAAGTAGATCTAGGGAATGAGCATGCTCAAGTATAAATTCATCTAGTAGGAGTTGTGCTCTGGCCTCTTGATCTAGTCTGATCCACTCTAGGGTGACAAACGTCTCATAGTGTGTCCGTGTAAGAATAAACGCGTCATCCCACAGACGACGGGCACGCTTTGGGTCAGCTAAGAGTTGAATGGCCTCAAAGGTCTTTTGGGTTCGACCAAATGCAATGGTGACGATACGTTGCCAAGCCCCAGGAGTACCTAACCCGCCCTCCTTCTCAAGGGGGTCGAGAACTTCACGGATAATTCTGGTATTCCACAACTCCTCATTGGCAGTCCAAACTCTTTCGATATTAGAGGGCGAGGCTGCCATACTCTCGGCTCCAGAAACCATCTACTTTCCCCTGATCAGGATTCCCTTCCACTCCTGCGCCAGCAGTTTCGCCCGAAGGCTAGGCCGTCCGTGAGAAGGTGTCAAAACTGACTGCGGACTGGGTTTTGACAGTATGAAACTTCAGCCCCTCTAACAACAGAACAGTGCGTTTTGGATGGGTGGTTTAATCAGTGAAAAGCCTCAACATAGTTTGCCAGGCTCCCCTGTTTTTGGTCACGGTTCGGTCACGATTTTGGTCATGGTTCGTAATCTAACACGATCATCGTCTAGCGTCATGCCAAGGCGCGAATCCCTTGTATCCATGCCTTAAACCGGTATACAATCACCTGCAATCATAATCAGGCACGAAGGGATCAGGGGGGTCTCTGGATCTGACTACCTAGGTTCGATTCCTAGTCCCCCAGCCAATAATATTTCCCACGCCGTCTATCCAGATCCAGCTCTTGCCGAACCGCGCTGGGGGATCGTCTAGCGGTAGGACGCCGGCCTTTGGAGCCGGCTACCTAGGTTCGATTCCTAGTCCCCCAGCCACTTTCCTTTGAACCACCCTGATAACTATTTCAGCGACGCCAGATCGATCACGAATCGGAACCGTACCTCGCCCTTGAGGACTCGTTCGTAAGCTTCGTTTGCTTGTTGGATGGGAATTACTTCAATATCGGACTCGATGTGGTGCTTGGCGCAGAAATTGAGCATCTCTTGCGTTTCGCGGATACCACCGATGACGGAGCCGGCAATTCTGCGTCGATTTAGAATGAGCGGAAAGGGCTCTAGCGGCGTGGGCTTATCCGGAGCCCCCACGAGAATCATGGTTCCGTCTGTTTTGAGCAGGTTCACATAGGCGTTGTAGTTGTGCGGTGCGGAGACAGTATCAAGGATAAAGTCAAAACGTCGCTGCAGCCGCGTGAACGTGTCGGGCTGCGAGGTAAGGGCGAAGTCGAAGGCGCCTAATCTCTCTGCATCTTTTCGCTTCCGTTCAGAGGTGCTCAAGACGGTCACTTCGGTTCCGAGCGCCTTGCCGATTTTCACAGCCATATGGCCCAGTCCACCCAATCCCACGACCGCGAGCTTATGATACTTGCCGACGCCCCAGTGGCGAAGCGGGGAGTACGTGGTGATGCCCGCGCACAAGAGTGGGGCTGCTCCAGCCGGCGACAGGGCTGGGGGAATCCGTAACACATAGTTCTCATCTACGACAATCTGTGTGGAGTAACCGCCTTGCGTGGGCTGGCCGTCTTTGTCACGGCCGCTGTAAGTGAGAAGCATGCCTGCTTCGCAGTATTGCTCCAATCCCTCACGACAGGCGGGGCAGGTTCGGCAGGAATTCACAAAACAGCCGACGCCGGCCGTCTCCCCCACATGGAATTGCTTGACCGAGCTCCCTACCCGCGTGATCGTGCCGACAATTTCGTGTCCCGGCACCATGGGGAAAATCGAGCCGCCCCATTCGTCACGGACTTGATGAATATCCGAATGGCAGATGCCGCAATGTGTGATCGCGATCAGCAGGTCATGAGGCCCCACGTCTCGTCGCTTAAATACGAAGGGTTGCAGGGCAGCCTTGGCGGTGATTGCGGCATAACCTTGGGTCGACAGCATGGCTGGTGCTCCTTGTGAGAGGGCCTGGTTCGACCGTGACCATAGCAAGATACCGTGAGCTTGCCAACCATGAAACGTAAGAAGAAGGCCGGCGTCAACCCACGTCTCGCGCAGTCATTTTATCGTGCTCTGGTCGACTATTGGGTGAGGATTGCCGGTGTGACCTATGGGAAGGTGGACGATCTGTCCTTGGACTGTTTAGCTTAACTGTTTTGCTGTGCCTCTGTGTCGTCGTCTCTCTCTAACGAGTTGGGGGGCGAGGTATCTATCATGATGGTGGGACCTGGCATGCGATAACGTTCTGCTGCCCAGGCGCCGAGATCAGTTATCTGACATCGTTCAGAGCAGAAGGGGCGCCAGGGGTTGCCTTCCCAGGCGTTGGATTGGTGGCAGAGGGGGCAGTTCATGCCAGGTATTGTACCATGCTGATCCGAGAATCGTTCAGCCGTCAACTCTGGCGGATCGGTTGCGTAGTGGCGACTTGCAGTAATCTGTGTAGCCGGCGCTGATCGATCTCCGAGAGGCCGATGAATTCGACTCCGAATTCCCCACCTTCACTCCAACGGACTGCAGCAGACTCGATTGTAATGGGTAAGCCCAGATCGGTTGCCCTGATGAGGATTCTCACCGCTGAGCCGGGCTGAATCGAGGATACGCTGGTAACAGCGCATCCTCTGGCGGACAGATCGAACATTGTGCCTTCGAGGATATCTGTCTTGTTGGTGCTGGAAAAGAAGACCTGCATGTCAACGGGGATTCGTGGATATTCTCGACACTCAATCATGCGATCCTCCATCAGGCTCGGGGTTCCTCGTCATGCTGGCACCTCACGCTCCACGCCTACCAAGCCCCGCACAACGGTAAGGTAAACGTGAAAGCTGTATGTGGCTGGCCAGCTGAAAGATCACGGCGACAGAGGGTTTTCGAAGATCTTTACAGCAATCGCCTTCTGTCTCATCTTCTTGACCAACCCGACATACGAGTCGTCACGAATGATACTAGTAAATTGTGAGCGGTAATTACTCACGATGCTGGCTCCATCGATGACCACGTCGTAGACCCGCCATTCGCGCGCACGGTGAATCAGCCGAAAGTTGACCTGCGTGTCGATCTTCCGCCCTTTCATTTGGGCTTTGACTTCGGCAAAGGCTTCCTCTCGTAGTTCTCCCAGGAAGACCACTTGTTCGTCCGAGTGTTCGGTGATGCGGCCTGCAAATGTATCTCGAAGGAGTTGCACGAAGAGGCTGACGAACTCCTGCTGGTTCCGATGGGAAAGTGTGGACCAAGGGGCTCCTAACGCACGTCTCGCCATCTCCTTGTAATCCACGCGATGTTTGATGATGTCTTCGATCTGATGCCGCCGTTCTTCGGCCCGTTCAGGTTGCTTCAAGGTTTCGTCATCGAGGACTCGGATCAGGTCGTTGATCGTACTCTTCACCGCGTCGGTCGCGTTCGATTCAATCCTGTTGGATGAAGTGGTGGCCAGCGAAAGAGATGGGATAGTCAGTCCAGCCACCATTCCCGAGAGGAACAATACATATGCGAGCCATGTGATCTTCATGTGTATGATGGTGGTCACTCTAAAATGTCTCTCGCCAGATACCTTAATCGTAGCAGGGATGTTGAGTCTGTAAAGTGGCTCCAAGAGGATGGAAAGAGAGGGAAGTTCCTGGAGCGTCCTAGCGAACGAGGGAAGATTGCGGGTTTGTTACCGAGCTGGCTGAGTTTTTTCAACCTTGGCCCAGGCGTCTTTGAGTGGCACTGTGCGGTTGAATATCAGTGTACCGAAGGCCGAATCTAAGTCGGTACAGAAGTATCCTAGGCGCTCGAATTGGTACCGGGAGCCGGGTACTGTCTGCCGCAAGCTGGGCTCAACCAGGCAGGTCGTAATTCGCTCCAATGAGTTGGGGTTGAGATAGGTCGTCCAATCGTGATCTGGCGGTACCTTCGCCAGGTCCGTCACCAAGAGGGGATTGTAGAGACGGACCTCGGCCTTCACCGCATGGGCCGCAGAGACCCAATGGATGGTCGCCTTGACCTTACGCTGTTCTTGTGCGGCGCCGCTCTTTGTCGTGGGGTCGTAGGTGCAATGAAGCTCAGTGATCGCGCCGGTCTGCGCATCCTTTGTCACTCCGATACATGTGATGATGTAGGCATACCGGAGCCGCACTTCGCGCCCTGGGGCGAGCCGGAAAAATTGTTTGGGCGGATCTTCACGGAAATCGTCTTGCTCAACATAGAGGATGCGTGAGAAAGGGACCTTTCTTGTCCCTGCAGACGGATCTTCCGGATTGTTGATGGCTTCCAATTCTTCGGACTGGTCCTCGGGATAGTTGTCGAGGATGATTTTAATCGGCCGCAACACGGCCATCACTCGGGGCGCTCGCTTGTTCAGGTCTTCGCGAATAAAGTGTTCGAGTAACTGCATCTCGACGATAGCCGCGCGCTTAGCGACACCGATATGGTCGCAGAAGGCACGAATCGCTTCTGGGGTATACCCGCGGCGGCGAAGTCCTTTGATCGACGGCAGTCGCGGGTCATCCCATCCGCTCACCAGTTTCTTGTCGACCAACTCGAGCAGTTTCCGTTTGCTCATGACGGTATAGGTCAGGTTCAAGCGAGCAAATTCGATCTGCTGTGGCCGGTGCGGCGCTTCAGTCTGTTCGACGACCCAATCGTAGAGGGGCCGGTGATCTTCAAATTCTAAGGTGCAGATGGAGTGCGTGATTCCCTCGATCGCGTCCGAGAGGGGATGCGCATAGTCGTAGGCCGGATACAGGCACCAGGTGCTCCCTGTTCGATAATGCGTGGCGTGCCTGATGCGGTAGAGCACTGGGTCGCGTAGGTTGATATTGGCTGACGACATGTCGATCTTGGCTCGGAGGACGTAGGTTCCATCAGCAAACTCTCCGGATCGCATGCGCCGAAAGAGGTCAAGATTTTCATCGATGGAACGACTGCGAGAAGGGCTGTTTTCCCCCGGCTGAGTCAGGGTGCCACGATAGGCACGCATCTCCTCGGCTGTTAAGTGGTCGATATAGGCGTTGCCCTTGAGGATCAGCCGAACGGCAAAGTCGTACAGCTGCTCGAAATAATCCGAAGTAAAAAATATCTTCTCGTGCCAGTCGAACCCCAGCCATTGGATGTCGTCTTGAATGGCCTGGACATATTCATGATTTTCTGTGGTCGGATTGGTATCGTCGAATCGCAGGTGGCATATGCCGCCGGGGGAGTCATTCGCTATGCCGAAGTTCAGGCAGATAGATTTTGCGTGGCCGATATGGAGATAGCCGTTTGGCTCGGGTGGAAAGCGCGTAACGATTCGGCCATCATGTTTGCCGGCTGCGTGATCGGCGGCCACGATGTCACGGATAAAGTTTGAAGCACCAGCCTGTTCAGACATGCGTGGTCATTGACTCCTAGGAAGATGCGTGAGCGGATCGTTGCAGGCTGTTCTACCATAAGCGCGGCACATGGGAGAAGGCCCTAAAGATCTCACAGGAGGAAAGAAACGCGAGAGCGCCGTGAGCCTTACGCAGTTTGATGGGTCGGCATCTGCACCACGCTGAAGTCTTTCTGCGCGATGAGATGTCCTTCCATCCGAAGACGAAATTCGTAGCGTCCAGGAGCGGGGAAGACTAGTGAGGGGACATTGATTCCAAAGTCTGAAATTTGAAGGCGGTCGCCGATAGCAATATTCGGAAGGGTGGCCTGGCAGATAAGCTGTTCGCTGTTGAGGTAGATCAAATCGATATCGAAGTGATAGGTCCCTTCGGCATCGGTGAGGCAGAAGTACAGCCCCATCTGTGAATGCTGGAAGGGAAAGCTCACGGCCTGTAGGTGGGTGAAGAGGCCGATAAGGCTTTTCTTCTTGGTGACGCTGTCCTCGATGACCTGGTCGCAGACCAAGAAGGCTTGCACACTAGGTTTGGCAACGTCTGACATACTGCCATTGTAGGGGAGTCTTACGCCTTGTCAAAAAGGATGTGTTTTTCAGCAGGGAGCCAGAGGGTGGCGCCTGTTGTCGCTCTCTTGATTGTTAGGGAGCGGAAACACGTAGATTGAGACGGGGGTCTTTAGGAGCCGATTATCCGATTGCCGCCGCGTTGCCGCGGCTTTCTGCTACATCACCAAACAGGGTGAGACCGGTGCCGATGCGGCAGTAGTGTGGGCTGACGGTGACGAATTCACCTTTATGGGTATAGAACTGCCCCACGGTGATACGAATTTTTCTTCTCTGCATGAGACAGGCTTCAAACACCGTGTGTCCAGTTGTTCGGTCTGCGATGGTGACTGAGGGCGGGTCGTCCGGGGTTGCCTCGCCGCTGGTCTTTACGTTGATGGTGAAGCGGCTCGCGCTATGCGCTGAAAGCGCATTCCGTCGGATATGGCCGACGCGGGTTCCCTGCTCATCGTACAGATCCATTGTTAGGAGCAACACTAATGGATCGGGTTGTGCCTCCAATACCAACTGCTCCTTGCCTTGAAGCCTGACGACACCGTTTGTGTTTCGGAACACATTCGAGCCGACGTGTAGCTCAAGCCCCTGTTCGGGCTTCTCAATGTCGATGAGTTCGAGAGAGTCTGTGCTGTCGATCGTTTTGATTTGAAGCGGGTTGTCCATGTTCCACCATGAGTCTGCCGGTGTGAGGAGGAACTCGATGAGCGAAGAGTCCCGTTCTCTTAGAGGCCCGCAGTACGGTTTTTCTGCAAGGTAGGCTATACCACCGTCTCTGTCAAGTCGTGGGTGAACCAACGATGCAGAGGCCAGAGCACCACTCGAAATTGTTAGGAATTGAAAAGTGAAATAGCCTTGTGCTACTGTCCACAGTCGATCCCACAACATCGATATCTGGTCCCATCGTCTAGCCTGGCCTAGGACGGAGCCCTCTCAAGGCTTAAACACGGGTTCAAATCCCGTTGGGACCACCACATTCTCCCTTATCTTTCGCAGCGTTTGTGACTTTGAGTTGAGGAGTCGCATCTTCTGCCGGCCGTCCATAGAACAAAAGGGTGGTGTAGGCGTGTAGGTATAGAGGAGAGTCACGGCATGTCGGAGCTGTCGATTCCATTTTTTCAGCCGGAACTTGTCTGGTTCCTTCTTGATGGCTACGCGCTGACGGTTGGCGATATCGGGCAGTTCCACTCGCTTCTGCCTGTTGTTGTCCAGTTTGTCAAAATCGACGGCCAGATTCAGGATTCGGAGAGGGTCGGCCTACATTCGATGCGTCATGGAATAGCATTTCTAGCAAACTCTCGAAACCTGCCTCCACTCGCTTGCGGGATTCTTGATAACTGGTTTCATTTTGACCTGTACCCCTCCAAAGCCGGGGTGATTCCTCGCGGGGAGAGGAGTAAGCTTCGACGAGAACTACTAATGCAAGACTAGCCTATTCTTGTAATTGAAGATCCGCAAAAAGTCCATTGACATGCTACGTTCTTTGAACAAGCTCAACCGACAACCTTGCCGATGAATATGGCGTTACACTATTTAACCGTCCGTCGTCGGTTGAAACAAGCGAAACAGGCCGATTTTTGATGATAAACCCTGCCTTCCTTCATGCTCTCGGGGAGGGTCTATGAACCCATTCGACCTCGCTTGTACTGCGTCGATCAGCCGTCTCATGGCCCTATGCCTAATTATCCTTGGTTTGTCAGGATGCGGGCAATCAACATCGCCATCGAGCGCCCCCACCGCTTCGACAATCCTTGCCTTCCCGCTTGTCGCCTCGGGCATCGGAAGATACTTGCAAGACCAGAACGGCATGCCCTTTCCCATCCTGGGACGCACCGCCTGGTTCATCACGTCGCTTTCGGAGACAGACTACAAGACGTTTATCGACGACTCGGTGGCCAAGGGCTATAACGCGATCGAGTTTCACGTCGTTAACCACTGGCCGCGAGGCAACAATCCGCCTTTCGGAGGCAATGGTGCGCTGCCGTTTACCAATCAGCTAAATGGCTTCCGCTGGTCAGGATTACAGGGGTTCACAACGCCGTATGTGAACATCGCGACAGATGCACCTGACTTTACGCAACCGAATGAGGCGTACTGGAGACATGTCGACGCACTCCTGGCCTATGCTGAGTCCAAGGGTGTGCTCTGCTTCATGTTTCCCGCGTATGTCGGGTTCGACGGAGGCTCTTTCTCAGCAGGCTCTCAGGGCTGGATGACTGAGATGAAAGCCAACGGCGTCTCGCGTATGCACACCTATGGAGCGTTCATCGCGGCCCGTTACAAAACACGCGGCAACATCGTCTGGATGCTGGGCGGTGACCATGGCCTCCCGTTCACAGCGCCAGAACTCGTCGTGGAACAGGCCATGCTCGCCGGGATGACGAGCGTCCCTGGACAGGCGAGTCGCAACTTCTCCGCTGAATGGGTGAGAAACTCTATTTACACTGATCAATCCGATGCCACACTGCGAGCAGCCGGTACCCTGGAAGGCGCCTATGTGGATTCTGGGGCCGTCAATACCTACGCGCGCAATGGATATGCCCACGCGCCCGCGATGCCTACATTTCTACTTGAAGAGCCCTACGACGAGGAGGGGCCGGACGGAAACAGCTTCAACCCTGACGCAACCCAACCCGTGCGGCGGTTCCAATGGTGGGGCTGGCTCTCCGGGATCGGCGGCTATATCTCGGGTAACGGTTACGTCTGGCCGTTCAACTCCTTGCCGCCCAGCGATGACTGGCGATCGCATCTCAACACACAGGGCGCGCAGGACATGGCGCGGCTCAACGCCTTCATTCGCTCGATTGCATGGTTCAATCTTGTCCCCTCAGGCCTGGGAGGGATGGGGACGCTCGTCACTGCCGGCAACTCGTCGCCGAGCGCGAGCGACTATGTGGCGGCGGCGGCGACGCCCGACGGCACGCTGCTCGTTGCCTACGTGCCGCCTGGCCACTCGGGGGCGATCACCATCGATATGACGGTGATGAGCGGATCGACGCGAGCGCGGTGGTTCAACCCCACCAGTGCCCAGTACACGCCGATTGGTACGTTCGCCCATACCGGCCGGATCAGCTTCACACCGCCCGGCAACGGCGACAATGGCACCGGTTTCACGGACTGGGTCTTACTGTTGGAAAAGGAATAGTGTTAGCTATGTTTTGATTTCTGGTGCTTTCATGTAGACGGTCCCTGCCAAACCTCTGGATGTGAAACAGCCGTGAGCCTGAAGTTGCGATGGCTACGCATGGACGTAGCTAGAGTTGCCCCCATTCAGACAGCAAGTGCCATCTTTCGGCACCGCTGCCCGCCGAAGGAAAGCGGGGTCAACAACGGTCTTGAAAATTAAGCGTGCTGAACCACGTCCCCTTGCCACAGCGTCCCAGTTATAAGCATCGTGTTGAGGATCGATGGAGAGTGAGTGTCGGGTCTTGCAATCCAACATTTCGCAGCGCGTGGCAGGTCTTGCAGCAAGGATGCTCATTAGTATTTGCCCTCTGCTGAGCGGGTGAAGAGATACCCCCTTTTATCGTCGGAGCGCCTTCCTTAAAAGAGTCCCCAACCTATCAAGGAGGAGGGTGTGTGCCGATTGAGGGGGATCCTGTAAGAATCCCCCTCTGCTACGTCTGACTGGATCAAGGGACTCAAGTGGATACACCCAATGAGTCCCTCGCTTTCCTCGTGCCCAGGCTCAAATCACGTACTTCAACTGGAACCAAGTTGGTACCGTCAGAGACAGCCCCTGGCCAAATCGTTTGTGTTCTCGATGGCGACCCCCTTGAAATCCTACACCCAACACCTGAAACGTATCCGCCTGAGCGGGATCGACTGCCCGGAGAAAGGCCACGCTTACGGCCAACGAGCCAAGTAAGCCGCCTCAGCCGAGGGAGTGGCAAAAGATTAAAAGGGACTCCATAGGTGCCTTGAATCATCGAATCTCCCTCTTTTTGTCTGGTCGAAACTTCTATTTATCTAGATCCACACCAATAGCTGTTTTAGACTAAGGGCCCATACTAAAGATGGGGTTTCTATCTTAATCAGATAAGCATAGGGTTCGACTTGACGAGGATGCCGTTGCGGGGTGCGCGGTGGCTCCACACAGCAGAACCAGAACTTCTATTGGCCGTTCGGGCAATGCGCTCAGATGGCTGTTTTTATTTGAGGGTGAGTTCCACACTTATGTATGTCGTGAGGAGGTTCGCTATGAAGAAGCCACATTGTGCACACGCGAGGGTTGTTCAACGTCTCATACTTCGGCATCTCTCTTCTTTTGGGAATTCCTTGCTCATTCTCCCAGGTTCAAGCCGTGACGCCAATTACGCCCTCTGGCCTTCACACGACGGTGTCCGCGCCGAGTACGCTCCCGAGCGGCCAAACTCAATTCGACATCACGGGTGGGACGAGACCAGGCGGCGGAGCGAATCTGTTTCATAGTTTCGGCGACTTCAATGTTCCGAACAACAACATCGCGAACTTTCTCAATGACTCCGGTCTGGCCACCTCCAATATCCTCGGTCGCGTGACCGGGGGCAACCTATCCAATATCTTTGGCACGATTCAAACCACCGGGTTTGGCCATGCGAATCTGTTCCTGATAAACCCAGCTGGATTTTTGTTTGGACCGAACGCCACGGTGAACGTCGGCGGGATGGTGACCTTCACGTCCGCAGATTACTTACGACTGGCGGATGGGGCGCGATTCAATGCCATTCCTCATACCGCACCCGATCTGCTCTTGAGCACCGCCCCAGTGGCCGCCTTTGGTTTCTTAGGCTCGAATCCGGGCGCGATTACGGTGCAGGGGAGCCAGCTTTCGGTGGCAGATCGAACAGGCATCTCGCTGGTCGGCGGCAACATCACGATTCAGTCTGGCACACTCCAAGACGGGACGATCCAACCGGCGCACCTCTCAGCGCGTGGTGGTCAGATGAATCTGGTCAGCGTGGCGTCCAAGGGTGAGGTTGTCCGCACGACGTCACCGCAAGGGGGAGAGGCGCTTGACGTCCATTCCTTCTCACACCTAGGAGATGTGACGGTCGATGGCGGCACAATCAACGCAGATCTGACGCTGATCCGCGGTGGTCAATTTGTGATGAACCATGGCACCCTGAACGCGCAGGAAACTTCCAACCCCACTTTGGAGCCTCTCAGCACCCGCAGCATTGATATCGCTGTGAGGGGTGACGCGCTCTTTCAAGGCTCAAGGATCGATACTCATCTGGGCAACACCATGATATCAGCAACGAACCTCACTCTGAAGAGCACAGTGATCTATGCCCCGTCCTCTATCGTATATACCCCGAACCCTCACGGAACGAGTATCTCCTTCAATGCCTCGAACAATCTGACGATCGATAACGCTTCGGGTGCCTTCTTATCCTATGACGTTGGCAGAATCGCTCAAGCCAACATCTCCCTAAGCGGGCACCGCATCGTCATGGACGGCTATCTGTCCACGGCAGGCGACGCCCAAACTCCCGGCTCCGTCTCCCTGGATGCCACCAAGTCCATCGACATCACGGGAACCATTCGCACGAGAGTGAGTGATTACTCCTTCACCGATTCGGGCAACGTGACCATCCATGCTCCCGTCGTGAGAGTCACTGGGGGAACGATTGATGCTGGCGCCGGGCCCAAAAGTGCTGGCGATGTCACGATCACCGGTACCCGCGTGTCCCTGACCCACGGCGCAACGATCGATGCACATGGATCGGGTAACGGAGACCCTGGGCATATCACGATTCGCGCGGGTAACGTGCTGGTCGACCATTCGTCGCTCAATGCAAACTTTAATGAGCAGGGCTCCGGTACGATCACGATCGAGGCGAATCGGAGCCTGATCATCCGTGATGGCAGTACCCTTTCCGCAAACAATACTCTTCCGTTCTTCCGTCCGACAGGGATCCACGAAGGAACGATCCACCTCGAAGCCGGTCATAAAATCGTCGTGCAAGACAGCACCGTATCGGCGAACTCAGTCGGTGGGCATGGTGGAACAATCGAACTCAAGAGTCCCGGGGTCGTACGGGTCGAGAATAGCGTGATCAGTGCCTCAACTGCCGGCACCGACGCTGCCGCACACGGAGGCACGATCGAGATCTCCACACCTCGGAATATTGTGATCAAAGGAAGCGAACTCCTGACCAACGCCGCTGCAGGCCCAGGTGGGACGATCACGATCGCCGCTACCAAGCGGGTGGTCGAGGATGCGGCGTCGGTGATCTCCGCCACATCAGTCACTGGGCCTAACGGCAGTGTCACGATTACAGCTCCGGTCAAGATTCTGAACGGGGTCATAGCCCCGTAGGGGAAAGCTATAAGAACATGGGACTTGAAAATATGCGGGGCTTTCGCGAATCGCCTGATGATTGAGGAGAGCCATAGGAACCGCCGAGTCCTATGGCTCTTCAATTCGTCTGTTTCGTGCTGGCGAGAGCTGAAGGCGATCGTTCGGCAGACTCTGCCCGATGGCATCAACGTCAATCACGCGTTGGTCAAAGAGGGCTGGTGGTATCGAAAGTATGCGCCGGCAGATACATACGTTAGAGCAGTTAGCATCGGGCACGCAGGCAAGCGTGGCTTGTGGGCCGAGCCGCATCCCGTGCCGCCATGGGAGTGGCGGAAGCGGAGCAGATGAGTGGGGTGTGACGAGCTACCTTATGTCTTAACTGTTGAATACCTTGGCAGTTCTGTCCTTCATTCTCTAGGCGACCCTATAAGCCTTCGAGCAATTGGTTTTTCTTGGCAATATAGTCTTCTTCCGTGATCAAGCCTTGTTCCTTGAGCCGCTTCAGTTGCTGTAGCCGTTCCTCTACGGACAACCTTTTCTGAGGCGGCGGGGCATCAGTTTTCTGCTCGGGCTTCGCACGTTCAGTTCTGCACTCATCGCCTTTACCGCAGCCCCTCAACTGTTCAGACCGCCTGTCTCCGCAGGCAGTCTGGTCATCGACGCTGATAGCGCTGTCGAGGCACGCTTTCAGCGCATCCTCGACGGCATTGAGACAGTCTGCGCAGGGCGATTGGGCATAGACCAGTGAACCAATGAATAACAGGAGGAACAAAATGATTGCAGCGCAACTGTTCATGACCACTCTCCCGTTGCCCAAGTCCGAGCGTCCCGTACGGTGCCTCTGTCGTAATCAGCTCGGGGCAAGTTTGGGAGGATGGAAAGCGAATGTCAACGGCCTCATGTGCCACTGGCAGCCAGACTGGACTCATCGTCAGCGGGGGGATGAAAGCGTACGGGAAGTACAGCGGCAGCGCCAAGATTGAGGGTTGAGCCAAGGCGACGACCAAAGAAATTGCCGACTAGCTCAGGCCCCGATTCCAGAAACAAGAATGTATCAACTAAGCCAGCCGATGCAGGCGGGGGCAGACTTTCGGGGGAACCAAACAATTCACGAAGGTCTGCCATTCCTCCCCGCTCGGAAGAGCGGGGAGGAATGGCAGCTCGTAGCGAAGCGGAGATAAATTCCCTCTTGGTTTACAAGAGCCCTGCCCGGCAGGGCTCTTTACTATATATCGGTCGTGCTTTACCGACTCGTCTAGTTCACAGACACGAGTCGTCGGTTGGCCGGAGCCAGCGCCCAAGGCGGTGGGCCGGACACTGCGATTGCCGTGACGGTGACTACGTTGCTCTGACGACTATGGCCTGGCGAGCGACTTCGGTCCCATTGCTCATGACGCGAAACTCCATCGTGTAGTACCCGGGCGGCTGCTCAACCCTGGTGCAGGGCCCACCAGTGCTATTGTCGCCGAAGGCACAATAGGGTTTAGCATTTTCGGTATGATCGAGGACGCCGTTGATCCAGACTTGCAC
>JAYTTD010000139.1:0-4205 GCA_043745235.1 Nitrospira sp.
GCGCGCGATTCCTCTGCTCCTCAATGGCCAGATCGAACCCCGCCTCATCGAGCGTCATCCCCTGCTCACGGCAGGCCTCTCCCATCAGGTCAATTGGGAACCCATAGGTGTCGTACAGCTTGAACACATCGGAACTTGTGAGAACCTGACTCCCGGCAGAGCGTGCTTTTGCAATCATCTCATTGAGAATCGGCAAGCCTTGATCGAGCGTGGCGATAAACCGCTCCTCTTCGCCTCTCGTCGCCTCGACAATCGTTGCGGCAGCGCCTCGGACTTCTGAATAGGCCTCGCCCATCTGAGTCACAACCGCCGCCGTCAATTCATAGAGGAACGGCTCAACAATGCCCAGCAGCCGTCCATGGCGCGCAGCCCGACGCAGAATCCGGCGCAGCACATAACCTCGCCCCTCGTTCGACGGCAACACCCCATCAGCCATCAAGAACGTGATCGCGCGAAGATGGTCCGCCACCACGCGCATCGATCGATCGGTCGTCTCTTGCTCCCCATACCGAACTCCAGCCCTGGCAGCCACGGCGCTAAGCAACGGCGTGAATACATCGCTGTCATAGTTGCTGTAGACACCTTGTGCCACTGCGGCCAGCCGTTCCAATCCCATGCCCGTATCGATACTGGGCTTGGGTAAAGGATGCAACGTCCCCGCCGCATCCCGGTTGTACTGCATGAAGACGAGATTCCAGATCTCGATGACGCGGTCACCCTCCCCATTCGGTCGATCGTCTCCCGGCACTGACGATCCCTGATCGAAATGGAGTTCCGAGCAGGGCCCACAGGGGCCAGTATCCCCCATCTGCCAGAAGTTGTCCTTCTCGCCGCATCGCACGATTCGCGAGGCCGGAACCCCGACCTTTTTCCACAGCTGGTCCGCTTCATCGTCGTCGCGGAAAATCGTCACCCACATCCGATCCTTCGCCAAGCCGACCGTCTGAGTCAGAAATTCCCAACCAAACTGGATGGCGTCTTCCTTAAAGTAGTCGCCAAAGGAAAAGTTCCCCAACATTTCAAAGAACGTATGGTGGCGTCTGGTATAACCGACATTCTCCAGATCGTTGTGCTTGCCTCCCGCGCGGAGACACTTCTGCACGGTGACCGCTCGCTTGTAGGCTCGCGATTCTTCGCCGAGGAACACCCGCTTAAACTGGTTCATCCCGGCATTGGTGAAGAGCAATGTCGGATCGGCCTGAGGAATCAAGGCGGAACTCGGCACGGCCTGATGGCCATGCTTCTCAAAATATCGAATGAAGGCCTGTCGCAATTCTTGAGTGCTATTCTTCATGCCACCCTAACTTCCCTCCCGCATCAACGGCCCCATCACTGTTTCAATCGTGTCTTCGTCAAACCCGCGTTGGCTCAAGAGCCGTGCTATTCGGCTACGAGTCCGCGTCGAACTAGTCTGTCCAGCCATCGTGACCACTTGCATGGCCAGATCCCGTTCACTTATCTTTCGGTAGGTGTCTTGCAAAATCGCATGCACGATGGGTTCAGGACAACCAGTGGCGAGCAGCTCTTCTTGCAGGCGCGCACGCCCCATCGGCATGCGTGCAAGTCGCCGATCAGCCCACCGTGAAGCGAACGCGACATCGTCAAGATATTGTAACAAGATCAGCCGTCGAACCGCCGCGCGAACCTGCGAGGGAGATGCCCCCTTCGCCGCAAGCAATCTTTCGACCTGGACCACCGTGCGATCACTACGGGCTAGAGCGCGCACCGCGATTTGCAGCCACTGATCGGGAGACAATGCCGCGTTGCCTGTGACTCGACTAACCACCGGCTGGTTCGCAGTCTCTTAGACGCCGACCTTGTGCGGTCGCCGCTCCTCGCGTTTCTCCTCGGTCTTTTTTTCGTCTTTCACCGGCGCCACAACAGGCTTTTCAGGCGTCCGCCCCGGCAGGCCGGCCAGATCACGAAGCTTCCCTTCAATTTCACGCGCCAACGGCTGATTATTCAGCAAAAAGTCTCTCACGGCATCGCGTCCCTGCCCAAGCCGCTCGCCTTGATAGGAATACCAGGCCCCGGACTTCTCCACCACTTTCTTCTCAACCCCGAGATCAACCAACTCGCCGGGCTTCGAAATGCCCTGCGCAAACATAATGTCGAACTCTGCCTGCTTGAACGGAGGCGCCATCTTGTTCTTCACCACCTTCACGCGCACGCGGCTGCCGGTCACCTCCTGTCCTTCCTTGATCGACTCGATGCGCCGGATATCCAACCGCACCGACGAATAGAACTTGAGCGCGTTGCCGCCCGTGGTCGTCTCCGGATTGCCGAACATCACGCCGATCTTCATCCTGATCTGATTGATGAAAATCAGGGTCGTCTGCGACTTGGAAATGGCCGCCGTCAATTTGCGAAGGGCCTGCGACATGAGCCTCGCTTGCAGCCCCATATGCGCATCGCCCATTTCGCCTTCGATTTCGGCCCTCGGCACAAGCGCGGCGACAGAGTCCACCACAATGACATCGATCGCCCCGCTCCGGACCAGCGTCTCGGCAATTTCCAACGCCTGTTCGCCTGTATCGGGCTGCGACACCAGCAGATCATCCACCTGCACACCCAACTTCTTGGCATAGGTCAAATCCAGCGCATGTTCTGCATCGATAAAGGCCGCGGTGCCACCGGCCTTCTGTGCTTCCGCAATCACATGAAGCGTCAACGTCGTCTTGCCCGAGGACTCGGGACCGAAGATCTCGGCCACCCGGCCTCGGGGCAGCCCACCGACACCCAGAGCAATATCGAGTCCGAGGGATCCGGTCGAAATCGCCGGAATATCCACCGGGGCATCGGCCCCCCCCAGCTTCATGATGGCCCCCTTCCCATATTGCTTCTCAATTTGAGACAAGGCCAGATCCAGCGCGCGCTTCTTATCATCTTTTTCAGCCATGGTTGCTCCTCTTGTGATAGAGAGATCGGCGGATTATACCCAAGTTGAGAGAAAGAAACCTAGCAAAGAATGCCCTGAGATATGTGATGGGCATATCGAGAGCACCTCGGTGTAAACACATGTATTCACGAGATTCCCTTGACCAGTCGAGAGCATGGCGATACAAGTAACACTATGCCTTCGACTCTCGCTTCCGACACAACTGATTCTAAGCCAACCGTTCTGATCGTCGACGATGAGGCCGCCCCCCGCGCGGCCCTCACGCAGATCCTCAAGCAGGACTTCCATATACTCACCGCGGAGAATGCGCGCGCAGCCCTGGCCGTCCTCGATGATCACGGCGTCGATCTCGTCACACTAGATCTGAAATTGCCCGACCGCTCCGGATCAGACCTCTTGCATGACATCAAGCGCGCGCATGCCGAGATCGAAGTCATCATGGTCACGGCCTACGGCAGCCTTCAATCCGCGATGGACTGCATTCGCCACGGCGCGGCCGGCTTCCTCCTGAAACCGTTCAATGCCTCAGAACTGCTGACCATCTCTTTACAGACCGCGCAAAAGAAACAACGGCTCGACCACCTGCGCCCGGTCCTCACCAACTCAACAGCACTCTGGGGTCCGGAGCCGGCCTGCACGAAAGCATGGGAGGCTCTCGTTACTGACTACACCACCATGAACCGCACGCGCCCGCTCTACGCGTCGCAAAGCGCGGAGACATCGCCCCTGGTTCCTCTGATCTCCGATCTCTTAGAAGCCAAGGACCGCCACCTGCTCAATCACGGAAGCCGCGTCAGTTTTTATGCGACACTTGTGGCCAATCGACTCAACCTTCCCATCGCCGAGCAGCAGTCGCTCGCACTCGGCGCACTCGTGCATGATCTCGATTTGATCAGCGTCCCAGACAGTCACGTACTGAACCTGGAATCCGACCCGCAGATCCATCGTCCGGAACTTGGCGCGAGGATGGGGCGAGCGATGGGATTATCAGCCGACGCCGTGCAGATCATCGCCCTCCACCACGAGCGATGGGACGGAACGGGCTACCCCTTTGGCTTACAAGAAGCACGCACGCCCTTGCTCGCTCGCATTGTCGGCGTCGCCCAAGTGTTTGACGAACTGACCGCCGAAAAGCCGGAACGAACTTCCCTCCCCATCAACGAAGCCCTGCAACAGATCGAGCAGCAAGCCGGCACCGCCTTCGATCCGACGCTGACCGAACTCTTCTGCCGCACCATGCGCGAGCAGCCCCCGCAGCAGTAGAAGACCGGGAAGAGTGAGGCTCGCGAGAAAGGCACGGTTCGAA
>JAYTTD010000140.1:0-15759 GCA_043745235.1 Nitrospira sp.
CAAAGGGCGGAGGAGGCCGGCTGTTCGGGCTAGTTCCAAGCTGCCGGCGTCGTTGGTGATGAAGAGATCTGCCGACGTGCGATCACCCTCAGCCTTGAGGCGATTGAGCAATTCTGTCGTGCCGGAGGATAACAACTGGATTTGAATCCCAGTATTCGCCGTAAAGGCATCGAGGATCGGCTTGATGAGGCGTTCCGAGCGGCCGGAGTAAATCGTGAGTGTATCGGCGGCCTGGACGGATGGTACAAAGATCCCGGCGACGAAAAGTAGAAGGAGACTTGCGAGGATTGTCCGTCGCGATGTGGGCAGAGAGCATACGAATGACATGAGCGGGTCCTTATGAAATTGAAATTGATAAGCTGTCTCAAAATTATACTAAAAAAAACGTGGTACGTCAACGACGGCAGGAAGAACAGAGACCGTAGAGCTCCAGTCGATGGGTCTTGATGGTAAATCCGTTCCGGGTGGCCACTTCCTCTTGGAGTCGCTCAATTTCCTCGTTTTCGAATTCCACAATCTTCTCGCAGCCGGTGCAGATGAGATGATCGTGGTGGCCCTTGTGAGAGACGTTGTCGTACTTCGTTTGAGAGCCGAAGTGCCGGGCTTGTGCGAGACCGGCGTCGCAGAACAGATTGAGCGTCCGGTAAATCGTCGCGAGTCCAAGATGAGGGTCAGCCTTCGCGAGCTGGTGATACATGGCCTCTGCGGTAATGTGTTCTTGCCGGAGGAAGGCGCTCAGAATCAATTCACGTTGGCGGGTGAGCTTGAGCTGATGTTTGCCCAGGTGCTCCTTCAGGGCTTCCATTTCCTTCACATGCTTAACTGCCATAACGGGCCTCCGATAGGGTCTCATTAAAGACGAAACTGTCCAACTGGTCAAGGGGTGTCGCATACGAGCGACAGAGGGGGAAGGAATTGACGGAGATCTCCGGTGCTCTCTATAGTGCAGCCTTTACAGAGGCGGTACGATCGAGGCACGTCCGGCATGCGAAATCCCAATCAAATTACGGTCGATCGGGCCCTCCTGCTCTATGCGCTGCATCGTGCGGAGCCCCATGGGCTGCTCAGCGATGTGAAATTGCAGCAACTGTGTTTTCTGTGTGAGCTGCAGATGTTCGGCAAGGGCTTTAAAGGCTTTCATTTTGAGTTCTTTCGGTTTGCCTATGGGGCCTTCAGCAAGGATCTCGATAACGACCTGATGTCGCTACGCCGGAAAGAACGGGTGGAAAACTTCACGCTATCTGACCAGGCACAGGAAGAGGTGATTCCGTTGCTGGAGAAAGGTATTGAAGGGGTTGAAACGAACGAGAAGGTTGCGGAGATTCTGAAGGCGGTGGTGGCAGTCTATGGCCCGCAGGACAGCGGGACGATTACCCAGTCGGTCGAGTCGGTCGAATTGAGTACCCCTCAGCAACCGGAGTTCAAGATCCCGATTCGCGATATTGTCTTTCACACGACGCTCTTAGTGCCGTCTCGCATCGAGGTGCAGGCAGAGTTCACGTTGCCCGCCGCGAGCCTGGCGAAACTCAATCAGGCGATGGGATACTAGGTAGACGTGAAACGCGAAGTGTTAGGAGTGTTTCACTTGCGCCTCACGCCTCACGGTTTTCCCTGCCTCTAGCTTATAGAGTTCGCCATATTTCCGTTCTACATAGGACAAGAAGGGTTCAGGGTCGAGGCTCTTTCCCGTTACGCGTTGGGCGAGGTGATCCGGTGTGAACATCCTGCCCCAGCGATGAATCTTTTGCCCGAGCCAACGCTGCAGTACCATCAGTTGTCCTGCCGCAATTTCATCCTCCAGGTGGGGGATCTCCAGTTTGGCCTGCTCATAGAATTGAACGGAGTAGAGGTTTCCCAGCGTGTACGTCGGGAAATAGCCGAAGGCGCCGCACGACCAGTGCACGTCTTGCAGCACGCCTTCCGCATCGTTGGAGGGGACGATACCCAGGTATTCCTCCATTTTCTGGTTCCAGATTCCCGGCAAATCCTCCGGGCGCGTCCGCCCTTCGATGAGATCCTGCTCGATTTCGAACCGCAACATGATGTGGAGATTGTAGGTGAGTTCATCGGCCTCGACTCGAATCAGCGACGGCTTCACGCGATTGATGGCCGCATAGAATTGTTCCTCATCGAGGCCGCGCAATTGATGGTGAAACGTTTGCTGCAGCATGGGGTAAAAGAAGCGCCAGAATGCGCGCGACCGGCCCACACAGTTCTCCCACATGCGTGATTGGCTCTCATGAATGCCGAGCGAGACCGAATCGCCAAGCGGCGTGCCGAAATAGCGGGGGTCGAGACCCTGGTCGTACAGTCCATGGCCGCCTTCATGGATACAACTGAACAGGCAGGATTGGAGGTCATGTTCATGCACACGTGTCGTGACGCGTACATCCGTTGAATGAAATGACGTTGTGAACGGGTGTGCCGACAAGTCGAGGCGTCCTCGCTCGAAGTCGTACCCCATGGCGATTAAGACCATCCGGCCGAATTCCAGTTGCCGTGCTTGATCGAAGGTGTGAAAGAGCATCGTATCGTCGATCTGCACCGAACTCTGCTGAATTTTCTTGAGCAGCGGCACGAGACGCCCTTTGATCTGCGCGAACAACGGGCGCAGTGCCGCGATAGTGGAACCAGGTTCGTACACGTCGAGTAACGCATTGTATGGTGAGTTCTGGTAACCGAGGTACTCGGCCTCCTGTTGCTTGAGCGACAAGACCGTGCGGAGATTCGGGAGGAATTTTGGAAAGGCGTTATTCTCTTTTGCCTCAGCCCACACTTGCTGCGCCAGCGAACATTCCCGGCTGAGCCTGATCACAAAATCTGACGGGAGTTTCTTGGCTCGGCTGTAGTCGCGCCACACTTCTCGGAGCAACGATCGAGTGGGCTCGTCCCACGCATCCCCTGGGCTGTCACGAATCTCACCCGTCTCTGGATCGATCCAGATGGCGAGCAGTCGTTCAATGTCCGGCGAGATCAGCTTCTGGTGCGCGATGCCCTGGAGCGTCGAAATCTGCTCGGCGCGGGCCTCGCCGCCGCCAGCCGGCATGTAGGTTTCTTGGTCCCACGAGAGGAGTGCGGCCGCGCTGTTAATGCGCTGGATCTCCAAGAGTCCGGTCGTCAAGGCTTCCACCGTCTTCAGGGTTTTCACAGTAGGGTGTCTCCTCCAGGAACCGTCATGCTATGATTGCGCCGATTTGCATCCTGTCATGCAGTGTACGTAACGAACCATCCGTTTACAAACCCATGGGCGCTCAGCGCGATGAATAACCTTGTCTCCGCCGACATCGAGGCCTATGCCAAGGCCCACTCCATGCCGGAGTCGGACCTCTGTCGAGCCTTGCGGGAAGAGACCCAGCGCCGAATGGCGTCTCCCCAGATGATCGTTGGGCCGCTCGAAGGGGCCTTTCTGAAGATGATGACGCAGCTGGTGCAGGCGACACGTGTGCTGGAGATCGGCATGTTTACCGGCTACAGCGCCCTGTGTTTTGCAGAAGGGTTACCGGTAGAGGGGACTGTGGTGACGTGTGAGATCGATGAGGAGTCGGCTGCGCTCGCGCGCCAGTATTTTGCGCGATCGCCAATCGGGAAGAAGATCGAGGTCCGTATGGGGCCGGCGCTCGATACGATGCGGCACCTCACCGGACCGTTCGATCTGATCTTCATCGACGCCGACAAAATCAACTATGTGAATTATTACCGGCGGGCGCTCGATCTGGTGTCGCCGCGTGGACTGATTCTCATCGATAACGTGCTGTGGGATGGGGATGTGTTGAAACGGCCGCCACCGGATGAGCAGACGGCGACTATCCAAGAACTGAATCGAGTGGTTGCAACTGATCCGCGTGTCACAGCGGTGCTGGTGACAGTCAGGGATGGGATTTTGGTGATCAGGCCACAGTCATGAATGCAAATTGCTTGACGCTCGTCACCAAGGACTGTAATCACTGCATATGACACCTCAGACAAGTCGTCTTGCCCATGGGGCGATTATCGCTGCCGCGGTGCTCTGGGGCGGGTCGATTGTGGCCCAGAAGCTGGCTCTCAGTGGATTCTCAGCGGTTGAAGCGTCGGTCTTGCGGGACATCGGCGGGTTGGCGATCCTCCTGAGCATGTGGTGGTGGCAGGAAGGCACCTTGGCCAAGCTGACCAAGGCGGATGTGCGCATGCTGGGGCTGCTCGGGCTCGGCGTGTTGGGCAACCACTTGCTCATTATGATGGGGCTCAAGTATGTGAGCGGAGCCGTGGGAGGGGTGATCATTGGATCGAGTCCGGTGGTGACCGCGCTGCTCTCGGCAATGTTGATTCGCGATGTCCCGCTCCGCGCCGTGTGGGCAGGCGGTCTTTTGTCTTTTGCAGGGGTAGGGTTGGTCTCCGTGGCGGGATTCCAGGCCGCGGGCGATCAGCCGCTGCTCGGCAGCCTGCTGGTTTTTCTCGGTGTGGTGAGCTGGGCTCTCTACAGTATCGGCAGCCGGCAGCTCATGGAGCGCCACTCGGCCCTCACCGTCAATTGGGCGACCCTGCTCGTCGCCACCGTTCTCCAAATTCCCCTCTTGTGGACAGATCGTAAGGTGCTGGATGCGGGACTCGGGTCCGTGACGCCGGCGGACTGGATGGCGCTGGGGTATCTGGTTTTGTTTGCCACGGCCATCGCGCAACAGGCGTGGCTGTTCGGCGTGAAGGGGATTGGTCCTTCTCGCGCTTCTGTCCTTGGTAATCTGACTCCTGTGGCTGCTATCGTCCTGTCTGCGGTGATGTTGAAAGAACCAGTGGGCACGAGTGAGATCCTCGGCATCGTGCTGATCCTGGCCGGAGTTTGGGTGGTGGGTCGGCAAACGTCCCGGCTCACGAAATAGGAGGCGGCTGAAAAAGCCTGCCAGCTTCGTTCTCGGTTCATCGAAATCCTCAACGTACCCCAGAGGGTACGCCTCCGGTTTCGATTCACCTGCGGCCTTGCTGAACGGTCTTTTTGAGCCGCCTCCTAGGATCGAGCTCTTTCTGCTTCTCTCGCTCGATATAGGAAACAACCAGGTATCCGTCCCTGTGCGCACCGCATTATCGTGCGCGGGCGGCGAGCAAGAAGGATGGCCTGGCTATTCCCGTCCCCCCTCGCCCTCGTCTCCGTGATTGCAGTATGATACGGCTAACGTTTCAAGTAAGGAGCCGCGCATGTTGGAACAACGCATCGAAGAAGTGAACAAGGCAAACCACGCGTTCTATGCCGCGTTTGGCAACCTCGACGTCGCCGAGATGGATACCATTTGGGCGCACCAGGATTATGTGACCTGTATCCATCCAGGCTGGTCGTTGCGGTCGGGCTGGCCGTCCGTGCGCGATTCCTGGGTCTTGATTTTCAACAACACCTTTTCCATGACGTTCGAACTCACCGACGTGACAGTACAGGTGGCCGGCGATATGGCCTGGGTCGTCTGCGTAGAAAATATCACGAGCCAGCAATCTGACGAATCGCAGCAAGCGAAGGTCCTGGCAACAAATATCTTCGAGCGGATCGGGGACGAGTGGTTGTTGATTCATCATCATGGGTCGGCGGTGATGGGGTAATGGGGTAGAGGGGGTGTCCCTCTTGCTCCCGCCCCCCCACATCAGGATGTGCGAGGTGGACGGGCGCAGTCGAGTGACAACCCCCTCTGCCCCATTTTTATGGAGTGGGAGAAAAGAAAAGATCGCTCGACAGGCGCAGTGGGGGAGAGTTGGGGTCTGGTGCTTGCTGATTAAGCCAGTAGAGATGCGGCGGAGTGCGTTCCACGTGTTGCCGTTATTGCAGTTTGGTGTAGAATACGCTCATGAGTATGACAGAACTTGAAGCCGAGGCGCTGAAGCTGGACCCGAAGGCGCGCGCTCGTTTGGCTGGCAAGCTATTGGAGAGCCTGGAAAATCTTTCCAAAGAAGAAAACATGCGACTGTGGGCCGAAGAGGCTCAGCGGAGAGATGTGGAGATGGATGCGAATTCTAGCTCCAGTTGCTCGGCCACAGAGGCGTTTCGTGAGGCGCGGGCTAAGCTGAAGTGAATGGAGCGAGTTTCCTATCATCGATTGGCCCGACGTGAGTTGAACGAAGCCGCGCAGTTTTATGATTCGGAAAGTCCAGGGCTGGGATTGGCCTTTCTTGATGAGATCGAGCGATGTACCCAAGCCATCGTTAATTTCCCTGAGGCCGGTCCGCTGATCGTCGGGACAATCCGCCGCAGACTGGTTCTCCGGTTTTCCTACGCGCTCCTCTATTCCATCAAACAAGACAGACTGCGAGTGCTTGCGGTCATGAATCTGAAGCGTCGGCCCTTGTATTGGGTAGGCCGCGAATAAAAGACATATGGGCTGATGGAGAGAGTGGCCTGTCGCTCTCTGTGCTCGCGGATCGCGCGCCCTCGGAAGGATGGAAGGAGAGGGGCCAGGTGCCCTTTTTGCTCGCAGAACGCGCACGATAAAACTGTGCTCGTTTGATGCGCGCAGTAAAGGGCAGCCTCGGCCACTCTCCTAAAGAGAGGTATTGGGAATCAGAAGGCCCTCGTTGGTCGCGCGCACGTTGAGAGCAGAACCGCCTCAGCCCATTGTTTAAGAGTGCGGGAAAGGAAAGGATCGTTCGACGAGCCAGTGGGGGAACCATTCAGCCTATGACGCAACCCCTCGCAGCTATAATGGCGCTATGCCGATCCGTATAGTGCGCCAATCCGGCTATGTGGATATCACTGACAAGTCTTTGAGCCGACAAGAGAATCGCAGATGAGTTTGCAGGTTGAAGTTGCGTACTATGCCGATCAGTATACTCAATAGTTAGGTGCCGTGACATCTCTTCAATCCAAGAAATCGAAATGAATCACAACACCAGTGCAAATCATATTGTTGAACTGCTTCGGGAAGCTCAAGTTCTTGCTTTGCAAGGCTTTGGCATTTCCAATATCTTGCAACCTGGGATAATCAAAGAGCTGATCATGGCGAATGTTCTCGGGCACCAAATCATACCTCAGAAAGATGCTTCCGATGCAAAAGATAAAGATGGGAACATGTATGAATATCTGGCAAGTATTAACCGGATTGAAGTGAGGACGAATAAGGGATGTAGTTTCCAAATCGATCGAATCGTGGGGAATAACTTATCTCGTATAACAAGAAACAAAGCCTTTTTCTTCGGAATCTTTAAAGATCATCTCGAACTTGAAGAGATCTGGGAAATTGATATTCCAACAGTTCTAGAAGAGGTTCAGCGTCAGTTGGCGAGTTGCAAGAATGAAATCGCCCATGTCAATTTTCTCTTGAAGTGGGTTAAGGGAAATGGCAGAAAAGTATTCCCAAAGGAAGGATGTAGAATATAGGGACTTGCGTGTGGAAATCGAATCATAACCTAATTCAATCACCCGAGGAATTCTATGCTGCTATTCGAGCGAAATATCCTGAGGTATTCTCGCTCCATCACGATGTGGCATTTATCATTGAGGAAGCGATACAGAAGCCACGCCGTCTAGTCGACGAAGTTGCACGTGCTTCTGACATGCTGATGGTTCAAGCCTATAAAGCCCACGCAAGCGCCTACCTCTTAGCCGTTCGTGCTCAGGTCGAGGATGCTGCGACCATCACACGGCGCATTCTGGAGATCGCAGTACAGACTATTTACATCACTGGAGACAGTGAGAGAGAAATATGCAAGCAAAGGGCTGGTCGCTATCTCGCATACCTCTGGGATTCGATCCCTACTGAATGGCGCACAAAGATGCCGCCCGAGGAGCGCACCGTATGGAAAACCTACTGCCAAGCCCACCAGCATCGGCTCCTAAAGAAACGTAAATCATGGGGTCCCGATTTTAAGTCGATGTTTCAAGAGATTGGCTCCTTGAGTACTTATGAGGAGGATTATTCTCTCCTTTCCGGAATAGCTCACGGGACGCCTCCCAGTCTGGTTCAAGACTACGTTCAGCCCGTAGTCGCGTTTCGTTCCGATATTTTCGTGCCAGTGATGTTGGTGTTTGCCTCTCGATATTACCTTGCGGTTGTTGGCCAATTGAATAATCTCTTTAGCCTCGTCAGCCCAGGTATACTTGAAGAACTTGTTGTCAGAGCTTCTAGATTCTTCGGCAAGGAGGAATCGTCGAATTCGTCCACGCCGAACAAAGTCACCTAACAACGCCCTCCAGCGGATGCGGCCCCCGTTGCGGATTCTGCTGAACGTGAAAAGCAGCGGTTGGGGGCCTTGCCGCTGAGGGCGAACGTTGGGCATGGAAAGACTGACGCCCGAAACCAGCAGGAAGGTATGGTCATGTCGAGAGGTACTGACAACAGAATGGCATGGATTCGTAATATCGAGTCTCTTTCTCCGGCAGGAGGCCGGACCTACTCCACTGAATTTGAGTTTGCTTCTGATGTCGAGATAGGGGGTGTCCTGGATCACGCGGAGGGGGCAATCCTTTGCGGTCGCCTCTCAATGGAGAGAAACCGCATCGGGCTGTACTTGTATACGTTACGGTTGACTTTTCCATTCCCAAATCGGGCGTCGAACCGGCCGCTTGCTACAAAGAAAGGCTACACTTTCCGAGATGGTCCGGCAGCGGAACTCCTTACGCTCTTCTCGCTCTACCTCAATTGTCGTTTCTACCTCACTGCGGCAACTCACGGCCAGCTGACCCCCAATAGCATCGCGATTCGTAACGAGTATCCTTTTGTCTATCATCCGTGCCCTCCCGCCCTCGACCCGGTGTTGTTCTCGTCACGCCAGCGCAACTTCGCAGTCGACCTGCGTGTGTTCCTTGATCGCGTTCGATCATTGCCCACCGAGCACCATCAGCGATTCATGCTGGCCTGCTACCATTTTTCGCGGGCACTCAGGGAGGTGGGGGGCGACACCGAGATGGTTTTCATAAGGCTTGTCTCAGCGGTTGAGGCGTTGTCGGGATGTGTAAAGCTCCACAAAAAGGACGACTTGTTTGCCGGAGCAAAGTTCCAGGACCTCATCAGAGATGAAGATCTCGCGCCGGACGCTAGCGCAGAATTGCAGAGGATCTTCGAGATACGCAAAGCCAACGCACGCTTCAAGAGGTTCGTTCTGGACAACTGCGGTGGTTTTTTCAAGGGCGGCAACTTCAAGGCACGACACTGCCGGATTACGAAGGAGGAACTTCCCAAGCTGCTATCGTCGATATACGATGCGCGGTCTGCGTACCTGCATGATGGAGAGCCGATGTACTTGTCCTCGATCAAGCTCCACGGGACCAAGTGGGATACCGACCCGTCTACGGGGATGGAGGTTGACCAACGTCGCTATACGGGAGACCAGAAGATGCCGTATCCTTATTTCTTTCACGGCCTCGTCCGACACTGCTTGCTGCAGTTCCTGAGCCGTGCGGAAGGGGGTTAGCGCAATCTTGCTTGTCTTTGGCTTCAGGGTGGAGGAGTGCCCAACACGCAGGTGGAGGCGACGTGGAAAGCCGCGCGCCTCACGTGCCCCGTTATCAATTGGGAGGCGTTGCAGGAATACGGTGGCAGGAACCGTTTCCTTGTGCGATGGCGTGGGGGCTAGGTTTTTGGCGCTGAGGCGGTGGGGACTTCTTCGACTCGGATGGTATTAGCCCACTCGCCGACGAGGGGGTCTCGTTCTTCCATCGTCATCCCTGCATACTTCATGAACATCTGCGGGCCTTTGCGGCGACGCCAGGTGAGATAGCTGAGGAAGTGCTCCCGACAGATGCTGTGTGTGCCGGCTGGGGCATAGACTCTTGCTTGGCAGCCTTTGATCAGGCAGGTCAGGTCGTGCATCACGTACTCCGTTAGGTAAGGGCAGTATGCGGGACAGAGGGTTGAATTTTCAACCTGCCCAAGCTTGACGCGTCGCTCCCGTTCCGGTAAGTCCATCGCCATGATGGCTTCGTTTTCTACTCTCCTCCTACTCTTGGCTACGCTTGTCTCCCAATTGAGCTGTGCCGCTACATCACGAGAGGTACTTCCTCCGGGGAGTCCCTTTGCTGAGACGGTTCCCGTTTCGGAAAATCTGCTGCCTCAGGGGGTTGCGGTGGGGGATGTCACGAGCCAGTCGGCACTGCTCTGGGTGAGGACCGATGGACCGACGACGGTGCAATTCGAGTGGGCGTCAGTAGCGGCTTGGGATCTGGTATCGAAGATGGCGACTGTCGTCGCTCCCGTGGCGAGGACTCCGCTGTTCACGACCGGCCCGGAAACAGATTTCACTCTGGCGATTCCCATTGAGGGGCTCATGCCGGCCACACGATATCGATATTATGTGTTTGTCGGCACGAAGGGTCGTGACGGAACATCGACTGAAGCACGGGCGGCGGCACGAGGAGAATTTACGACGCTCCCCGATGTGAAGAGTCAGGCGCCGGTAACGTTTGCCTGGAGCGGCGATCTGGGTGGTCAGCAGCGCTGTAGGCGCGGCGCTGCTGGCTACCCCATCTTTGATGTGATGCGCGCTCAGCAGCTCGATTTCTTCTTGTTTCTCGGCGATACGATGTACGCCGACGATGTGTGCCCGTCTCCTCCGAACGAGCCGGGCGCTGATTTTCGGGCGACAACACTGACCGAGTACCGTGCCCGTCATCGCGACCAACGGAGTGCGGAGGCGCTGCGACGGTTTCTCGACAGCGTTCCGGTCTCTGTCATCTGGGACGATCATGAAGTGCGGAATAACTTTTCAGGGCCCTTTGACAGCCAAATGCCGGCCGGGCGTCAAGCTTTGCGCGAGTATTGGCCGATCCGTGTGGCGCCTGACGATCCCCATCGGTTCTATCGAACGGTGCGTGCCGGGGCAGATCTGGAAGTGTTCATGCTCGATACGCGGCAGTATCGGAGTCGCAATGCTGATCAAGATGGTCCGGCGAAGACGATGTTGGGAGAGAGACAGCTTCAATGGTTGCTGAGCGGGCTCACCGAATCGACCGCGACGTGGAAAGTGATCGTGACCACGGTGCCGCTATCCATTCCGAAGGGAGGAGGCGCCAGTGTCCCTGGGAACGATGGCTGGTCCGGAGGGCCTGACGGTACAGGGTTCGAGCGGGAGCGACAGGTAATTGTGGACGCGATTCTCAGCCGGAAGTTGAAGAACGTGGTGTTCCTGGCCGGCGATGTCCATTATGTGCAGGCCAATGCGTACGACCCGAATGGTGATGGGACTCCTGATTTCCATGAATTTGTCGCTGGCCCGTTGTCCGCCGCGCCTGGTCGACTGACGCCGCTCAATGCAGGATTACGCCCGACCACATTGATCAATGAAAGCGGGTATTACAATTTCGGTCTCATTCGAGTCACCACCACCTCCTTCGACGTCACGGTTCTCGACGAGACTGGTGCCACGCGGTTTTCCCACCATCTACTAGCCAAGTAACCGCCGTCTTCTACGATAATCCTCTTGAAGTCGGAACGGGTGGCCAGTTACGGTACACAGTCGCTGCGCGTATGCGAGGTCCAGACGAGGTGGGTGATGCTGTTACAGGTCATTTCTGTGGTGGGTGCGCTGATGGTGTTGTCGGCCTATGGCCTGCTTCAGGGCGGGGTCTGGCGTGAACTGAATGCGGGATACCTCGCATTCAACATCGTCGGGTCGTTGTTGTTGGGGATTGTCGCGATTGCGGATCAGCGGGTCGGATTCATTTTTCTGGAATTTGCATGGGCAGGTCTTGGATTGATCGGTGTAGCCAGGGCCATGAAGGCCAGGCATACCGCGAGTTAACAGGGTTCGAATGAAAGGAAGATACACATGGCAGGTTTGATGTCGGCGGATGAGATTTTCGACAAGGCGCACAATGCCGCTGCGGCGGCGACGGGGCTCGATGAAAAGCCCATGCAGATCGATTACCCGGCGTTGAAGGAGAAAGTTCGTGCTGCGCTGGGCGATCGGAAGGTGGCCCTGTGCCATATCAATAAATTTTTGCCGGAAGGGTACGAGGATCAGGGGCGCTTTAATCTCGTGTTGCTCACGGCCGGCAATGTGCTGTTCGACATGGTCATCGGCGATTCGTATTTTCGTTATGACGTCGTGTCGGTCGGGCAACTGGACAAGGTCCAGGTCATTGATGCCATGTGGGACAACAAGGAGAAGCGCCGCGAAGAACCGTTCCTCAGCCTGCGTTTGATGCACGGCGAGGAAGCGCATCTCTTGTTGGCGTTGGAAGATGACGAACGCACCAGCTTGTTCGCATTTGCACGGGCGGTTTCGGCAGCGAGAAACCCGGAGAAGTAGCCTGGTTCGTCAGGCGTCAGGAGTGAGGGTGCAGACGGGTTGTCTGTCTGGTGTATCTGGTGCGATGGGCAAGCGAGACGAACGGCGTGTCATGAGGGATGAATCACGGGCGAGAGTAGGAAGAATGCGGCTAGACGGTGGCTAGAAGGCGGTTCCCCTCAACATCGACCGTCAGCCCCGGTTTCGGAAAAGAACACGCTCTCAAGGGGAATCCAACTCTATCTCTCTCGCAAGAATCATCAATCCGACAAGATTGACCATTGGCGAATGCCTCACGAGCAAGCTCAGCCGCGCCGCGAAGCGGCGTAGGCTGCAGCGGTTTGTTAGGCATTTCTCGGCGCAAATAGGATGATGGCCATGCCGACGAGCGCCACGGCTGACCCAACCAAATCCCACGCCGTTGGCTTGATGCCATCAACGCCCCAGAGCCACAGAATCGCGACGAAGATATACACGCCACCATAGGCGGCATAGACACGACCAGCTGCCGTTGGATGGAGTGATAGTAGCCAGGCAAACAATGCCAGACTGAGTGCCGCGGGAACCAAGAGCCAGACACTCTTCCCCTGCTTGAGCCAGAGATACGGCAGATAACAACCGATGATCTCGGCAAGAGCGGTAATCAGAAAGAGCCCAATGGTTCTCAGTTCGAGCATGGTGTGACTTGGTGTGTAGTGGAGTGCATACCGATGTCTAGGCACGTCCGCATAAGAGCCGGATGAACCAATTTCTGTCCGTATCACAGGCCATCAATGTTCGTGAATAGTACGCCATACTTGATGCTCGTTCAATGAGTTGCGCCCGATGGGCCATGTATCACAGGTTCTTATGCGTGTGGGGATGACACCCTTCCGTGAATGGGTTCACACCCCGTTCAGTGCACGGCTAAGACCCGCTGGCATTCGATCAAGGATAAGGGGAAGCGTAGGGGCGGTAATCATTCCAAGACCTTTGATCTATAAAGACTCCCGACCCCTTTTCGGCTTCCGGGAAGAACCACTCCTCAGCCTGGGCCTGATGCATGGTGAGGGGGCAGGGGTGAGGGGCGAAAGCCGGCGCTATCTGGCGGGGAGCGCGCATTCATAAAGGCGGAAGGGAAGGCCGGAAGCGGGTAGCGCTTAGGAAACCAGGATGCGTTTCATCTTCTTCACTTCTCGCTCCAGCCGGTCTAGCCTTGACTCTGTGGTGACCTGTCTCGTGAGCCCCGTCTTGAGCGCCCGGCCGACCAGGGCTTGGTACGGCACTCCTGTTCGTCGTGAGGCCTCCTTGAGAGCGTGGAGGCTTTTCGTATCGATCATGATGGTGAGCTTCACCGCTTTTTCTCGCGCCAGCGCGGCTCGAACCTGCACCGACGCTGCCTCATCTACCGTGAGATCGTCAAGTCTTGGTTCTCGCATCGTACAACCTCCGAAATTTCCGCCAGTCGGCTGATCCAAAGATGCGAATCTTGCCGCCTCGTTTCGTAAATCTTGTGGTGAGGACCCGCCCCGTCGAGAGTCGCCCGACCCAGAAGAACCGTTTCTCTCGAACAGAATGTTTCGCGTCAACGAGCTGAAAGCCTTGTGGATCGAGAAACGATTCGACCGCTTCCGAAAACGTAATCCCGTGCTTGCGCAGGTTCTCCAACTCTTTTGACAAGGCCCACTCAAACTCCATTGCGGCAGCGATTCTTCATGAGTGTGAATCATACCATAGGTGTTTCCCGGAAGGGAGGCATTTGCTATCAGTCCATCCTTTTACGGATCTTCAGTCGGACGGTCCTCAGCCTGCGCCTGATGCACGGCGAGGAAGCCCATCTCTTGCTGGCGTTAGAAGATGACGAACGCACCAGCCTGCTCGCCTTCGCACGGGCGGTCTCAGCCGCGAGAAACGCGGAAAAGTTAACCTAGTTCAGGGCGTACGTCACGTCCAGAACCAGGCTCGACAGCTGCGGGGCCGTTCAGACGATGCGAAGTACGGCTCGAAGGTTGGAGTTGAGCTGTAGACCAAGGCTTGCCATGCTGTCGGCTCGAACGACCGGTTAGGTTTCATTTTACCTTCAGCCTGCGCAAAATCTTCTTGATGCCCTCGTCATACTCGGTTGGAGCAGTAAAGTCGGCGTACATCTTTCCAACCAAGAAAGACGGTAGTTCGCACTTCTCATACAGCAGCGGGAGGATGACAATCTCACCGGTAGATATTTCTCGATTAATCGCGATTTCAAGTTCGCGTTCGACCCATGGTGCTCTGATGGATCTCGGCGAAAGGACGATACCGATGTACTTGGTTTTCTTCAGCCCTTCGTCGATCTTTTTGGTGAGTGAATCTCCAAGCATGATCTCGGCTTCATCAAGCCATACATTCTTGACTCCATGGGCTTCCAATCGTGCTTTCAGTTCTCTGACGAATGGCTTATCTGCGCTGGTGTGGCTCAAGAAAATGCCGTCGTAAGTGGCGCGAGCAACATCGACCGTGCCGAT
The DNA here is from genome assembly GCA_043745235.1 of Nitrospira sp. Lineage (GTDB taxonomy): Bacteria > Nitrospirota > Nitrospiria > Nitrospirales > Nitrospiraceae > Palsa-1315. The sequence continues at coordinate 14,655 of JAYTTD010000140.1, forward strand.
TCCGAGTGCGGCGCCAACTAACACATTGACACCCGTCTGAGTGGTCGGTGGTGTAAGCAGCCATGCCACCGAGCCTCCAACACGTACGCGACCACCAAGGCTGTACCCTTCCGGTGAGTCTGCAAAGCTTTCTAGCTTCTCATTGAAGTCAGAGATACAAAACGACCACCCGTCCGTTTGAAGCTGTTCGTAGTAAGGCCGGAACTGCTCAACCTCCGGTTTCATACTCAAGCGCCGAGACTTCTTCTCATGAAGAGTCGCCGTCTCAACGAGTGTTTTTGCTAACTGGTTTGCGTATCCGCTGTAAATGCTGCGCAACCCAAAGAACTTGATGTGCTTTTGCCGCCTGAGGAGCCAAATCACCCTAGTTCCTTGGTTAATGGCTGCAGTCAGTTCTCCAGAGCGATCGAACTCATCGAATGCCGAATCTAGGTCGTAGTCGTTGTTCTCGGCCTTTAGATCCCACAATTCCTTGTCTGACTCTGAGTGCTTTGAAGCGACGCCGAAGAGAAAGTGGGAATAACTCTCTGGGTTGATGATGATCACGTCATATTCGTACAACACATAAGCAGCTTTGTCTGAAGCAACGTTCGGCCGACACAGACCCAGGACATCGATCTTTGTGCCCGGAATCTCGCTACCTGTGTAGTTAAGCCCAACGAGAAGAACGTTCTTTGGCATCCGAGGTGACCTCGCTTGAAATTGTGAAGTCTAACAATGTTTAGATGCATCCATATAAATGTCAGATGTACGAGTTTCTGTCCGCATAACACGTCATTGAGTTTTCCGAAGAGTACGCCGTAATCGCGTCCTTTTCAAACCGTCTGCGACTAAGAGATTATATATTTCTGGGTTCTTTATGGGGATCGCGCTCACAAGGCTCAAGCAACTGCGGAAAAACTCTGTGGGAACGCTGGAAATTCATTGCTCTGCAGGTTTGGGGTAACTGGAGTATGCCGTGACAGGATGCTCAAAAAGTCTGTCCAGCAAGGCCGCAGGCGAACAAGAACCGGAGGCGTACCCTCTGGGGCGCACGGTGCGACGAATAAGGAGCACCACGTCTGTGCGCGCCGCCGAGTGGTGAGGCGGCCGGGTCCCCGTTGAG
>JAYTTD010000141.1:0-15671 GCA_043745235.1 Nitrospira sp.
GCATTAGGTGATCTGCTCTATTCCGAACAATCGTTCATGACACCTGTATCTTTCCACCGCCAGTACCAGCACGGTTGCCCAGTAGATCTTAGGATTCCCTTTGCCGGTATGGCAATACCCGACTGACCCCACGATGGCCCTCTGATCCCGCGTCACGAGAAATCGGGTGGATCGTGTCCGGGCCTCAATCGAGCGGATACTGGCCTCCATCTTCTGCCAGTTGTCGGGGGTCATGCGGTCGGCAAACTCCCAGTACGCCTCGACATTGAGAGCCGCGATCGCGTCGAGATCACTGGCTGTTGCCAGACTTATCATCTGTCGATTTCAGCTAACTGCAAATTCGATGTGGTGTTGTTATTTATCAGCCATTTATATGTGAAACCTACTTGAAAGATAGAGGTATATCTTTCACTCAGGAGTCGATGGTGAACAGTGAGGTGAGGACGGGTGAGTTTGTCCTGTTTGTCCGGTTCATCTGGTTTATTCTCTGCGGAAACCAACTAAACAAACCAAAGAAATTAGATGAACGAGATCAACCAGATCCCCGCCACGCGCCGAGAATGCTTCATGAAACTGTTTTCGTATTCGACGCATCGGAGGGGGCTTACTTCACAAACGGATTGCCTGTCTTTTGCCAACTTTCAAGGCTCATCACCACAGCGGTCGTGTGTGTGAACCCGAGTTCCTCAAGAGACTGTGCCGCAAGTGAAGCACGGTTGCCGCTTTGGCATTGGAGATAGACGGGCCTGTCCATTTCGGGATTGGCTGGAAAGCCGACCTGCTTCCAGATTTGGAATTCAAGGACACCGCGGGGAATGTTGATCGCCCCCGGCACATGCCCTGCGGCATACTCATGCGGCTCACGCACGTCCACGATCAGCGCAGTGCCCGGACTTTCAACGACCTTCCGATACTCCTCCATGCCGATCGTCTTGACCTGCTTCTGCGCCGCGTGAACCTTCTGCGTCACCGTCGGAGGATAGTTCTGCGCGAGAGCCATGGGAGGAACGGACAGAGCCGCACCGATCATGATGACCAAGGATGACGTGATACCTGCGTTCATGGGTGTGTCCTCTTCTTAGAAAATGAGACAATGAGGCACTTACGTGCGCCGTCATGACGATAACAGAAAATAGTCTACTCCGATCCTGTGAGCGACTTAAAATACGGTGAAACGTTGTGGGGCAAGTCAGATTGAAGCGGCCTGTATACAGATTGAAGCGGCCTGTATACCATGTGCCGCTAAATGACTTCGACACCGTTACCTTTCGCAGGGTGAATCATTTTAGCCCTTTCTCGAATCTCTTCGGATTCACCCGGAGGCTCCTTGCCTGTAGTTGGGGATCGGTGCTCCCTTGAAATAATGATTCACTCTTCGATGAATGAGGAGGCATGATGCTTGCGCATGTTAGGGGTAGAAGATTTCTACATAAATGACGGGCACCACAAACATGGTTAAGCCTGAAGACATCACGGGTGTGGCAATGACTCTCAAGGTCGACGAACGGAAGTAACGAAGTTGAAAAGAGAAGCGCTTCGGGAATTCAAAGGGATGTCGTGATGACCAAGGAAGTTCTGGATCCAGACAAGGTGTTAGTAATCCATGACTTTCTGTCAGGCGAGGAATGTGCTGCGCTAATCCGACGCAGCGAGGACCTTCTCTACGAACCGGGCACGGTTGCCGATGTGGTCATCGAAGAAGTCCGTAACAATGAGCGTGTGCTGGTTGATGATCCGTTGCTGACCCAGGACCTTTTCCGCCGCGCTGAACCATTCTTACCGGTAGTGATTGAAGGGCATGGTCTTGTCGGGTTCAACGAACGGTGGCGCTTTTACCGTTATCGCCCAGGACAGACCTTCAAGCCTCATCGAGATGGGTCATATCTAGGGCTGAAGAGCTGGGAAGAAAGTCAAATGACATTCATGATCTATCTGAACGAGGGGATGACGGGTGGGGAAACACGGTTCTTCGCGGATATGGAGCAGGTAGTCCAACAACGTCCGTACCTCTCTGTGCAACCGAAGGAGGGGATGGCACTCGTGTTCTTACATCCCATTTGGCACGAAGGTGCTGTCGTGCACAGCGGACAGAAGTATGTGCTGCGTACGGATGTCATGTATAAGGGGGACCTGTAGCCAGGATTGGCTCGCCACACGCCGCAAGATGGTTCCTGACCTATCTCTTTCATTCAGCCTGCCCATGTTTTTCCCCAGGAAGAGGTGGTCGCACGGGGATCTGGAACCAGATGGATTGACGCGAAATGGAAATGGAGCGAAGCAATATCTTGAAAGTGAAGTGGTGAAAGACACGACGCACGAGTGACCCGTCTCGTTTTCTCAATCTTCGTATCTGTTCTGACACACACGCCAATCCAACCCCACGTACGTCCACCGTCTAACTGTAGGATTTTGCGATTTCTGATAATCTGTACGCTCGGTATGAGGGTTGCTGATACACTCGTGGTGCACAACAACTACGGTGAAGGAGGTACCCCATGAACGTTGCCAAGTTGTTTTCTCCCAAACATGATTGCCCAGTGAAAGTGATCGACCCCCGACGGTGTGCTCGAAGAGTGGTTCGCTTTTCTACAACCGTCGTGGCCAAGAGCGGTCTCGCCGACGGAGTAGTGACGAATATCTCCGAGGCGGGATGCGACCTGCGACTGGTCACCTCCTCCTTTCCCAGGCAGTCCCTCTCCCTAAAGCTCCGTTCGCACGATGCGCTCGCCCTGACGATCTATCCGTATGATGGGACCGCCGCGTTGCAGATTACCGTGGCGGTGATCCGATGGGTCAAGAGGAAATGGGCTGGTGTTGAATTTGTGAAGCTGTCTCAGGAAGCCAAGGAAAAGCTCCAGCAACTCTGCCAACAGCAGGTCGTCCTCGCCGTGGCGGGTTAGACTGACGAATAGGGGATAGGCGACTGTTTCTTGCGAGTCGTCTCAGGCCTCGGATTCCACGTGCGCAAGTCGCCGGGTATGCGTAGGATCAATCAGCCACTCTTCGATCATGAACTGACGCCGCCGCGGACTTTCGTCAATCAACAACAGCCATTCGGAGCAGAAGCCTGCCATGTAACCATCGCGGCCACATTCGGTCTAGAGTCGACGTTGAGAAGACGAGGTCGACCCCGGAACCTCCAAGAAAAGTAGCTTCTCTCCTTTTCTTCTTCGGGAGCATTTTCTGAGATTAGGAGGCGAGAATTCCCGAGGCGTGGTATACGATTAAAACGCGTCGGATCCCGCTCGTGCGTGGATCGCGTCTGAACAGGGGTAGGCATTTCCGGTCCACACCCGAACGTTCTTGGGAAAACTGAAGATGGCTGCAGCCGTATTCTCTCTATGACCATGCGCTATGTCATCGGACTCGTACTGGTTCTTGCCCTCTTTCAGACCGCTCATGCGTTGTCTCCTCTCCCGGATCACTCTCCAGACTTCTTTGCAGGCGAATGGGCAGGCACCAGTGAGCGCGGCGCGTACTGCTATCTCAATCTGAGTGCGAATGGCCGGGGATGGGTGCTTATCGATAGCGGCGGGGCCGGGGACTGGCTTGGCGCTCGAATCCAATGGCGTAACCGACAACAGGCGCTAGAAGTCGAACGCATCATTCCCTTGCCCACAAGTCCTCAACTACGAATCATGCCATTGAGCACTCTTTCGCTGAGAACCGAATTCAATCAGTCCCTGCGATTGAGTTGGAGTAAACAATCCGATAGTTGTCACCTGCAGAGAATCGAAACCACGGCAGATCGCCTGACGCGGGCACGTCGCGCAATCGAGGGATTGCAGCCTCCTGATGGCCTACGATGACAAGCGAGAACACATTCGTGCGGCTTGTACGCCTGTCATGGCCGGTGATTGGAGGTCTATGGGGCGGGTGGTTGGGATTTGGGGGCTACCTCCGGCTTCCCCAGAATGCTGACAGCTTTGCGATGGTGTTTGCGCTCGGGTATTTTATTCTCTTCGCTTGTGTCGGACTTGTTGTTGGCGGCGCATCTGGTGCGCTGGTCGGCGGATTGGTTGAAAAACTGTTACGCCAGCTTGGCGTGCCGATTGCCGGTGCGCTGTGTGTGGCCACGTTAGTGAATATCTTGGCTCTCTGGCAAATCGCGGATGTGGTTCAAACAAAGTTTCCTGGATTGAAAAGTGAAGGGGGACATTCCGAGCTAGCCGCGCTTTCGTGGACATCTCAAAAAGTGGACAATAGGCCCCCGGAGGTGTCCGATGGCGAAACAACAACCCTTCACGAAAGAATTTAAACTGGAAGCGGTCTAGCTCTGGACATCGTCGGGACGCCGGCCCGCCACGCGCCGCGAAATGTTGGATTGCAAGACCGACCCTCTCTTCACGTCACAGTCTCGCTACCAGATCGGCCTCGATCGTCTCTGGTTTGTCGCTCGACGCATAGCGCTTGAGTACCGTGCCGTCGGAGCCGATGAGGAACTTGGTGAAGTTCCACTTGATCGCCTCGGTACCGAGAAAGCCGGGCTTCTTCGACTTGAGGTATTTGTAAAGCGGGTGCGCATTCACACCGTTCACGTCGATCTTTGCGAACAAGGGGAAGGTGACGCGGTAGTTCCTGGTGCAGAACTGCTCGATCTCTGCTTCGCCGCTCGGCTCCTGGTGCCCGAACTGATTACAGGGGAAACCGAGCACGACCAAACCCCTGTCCCTGAATGTGTCGTAGAGCGCTTGCAGTCCCACGTACTGTGGCGTGAAGCCGCACTCGCTCGCAACATTGACGATGAGCAGCGTCTTGCTGCGGTAGACGTCCATCTTCTGTGGCGTGCCGTCGATGGTAACGAGGTCGATGTCGTAGAAGCTTAAAGAGTGCGCATCCATCGTGTGCAGTTTCCTTCCATTGGCGGCCGTAACGTTGATTCCATCCCAAATCGCTTCGCCATCCGCCTTACCCAGCCGTCTTCACCAAAGGGCCGACCACTTTTCTGTCCCCAAAAAAGCAGAATGTCCCGGTTTTCTTCCCCCCAAATTTATAGTTGAGGTTCGGTCCGCCGCGCCTTAGGTACTCCAGAACAACCTATCATCTGGTTTTTTTATCAGACCATTGAGGAATTCTAGAATTGCCTCAGGCACTTTGTTTTGTCCTGCCATTTCGAGAATGGTTTGAATTTCTTCTGCTCCAACCACCCCTATGTGTTCTTTATCAGCCTTCTGAATATCCGAGTTTGCAATTATCGTTTTGCTGAGTGGTGTGCAAACTAGGGGAGTAACGCTGAAGGTAGGTAAAAGATCTTTTAGTTCTTTCACTCTCCTGGAAAATTTTGAGAGTTTCCCATCTATATCGAGGTCTTTCTTTGTGCACTCTATTGCAATGATGTGGATGCCAGATGGTGCGAAAATAATATGATCGATTTCTTCTTGAATCGACCTTGATCGTAGTGCTTTTACTCGCCCATGGGGACCGACATTAAAACCGCAGAAATGAAAGAGGAGGCCTATCCCGATTTCGAAGTCCTTTGATTGGTCTCCGCCTTTCCCGAGGAGGTAATCTTTAAGTACGCAAAGGTCTTGATCGAAATGATTGTAGGCCAGGATTATTGGATTTTTGAGTAAGGCTGCTGGATCGTTGACTGTTTGCATATCGAGCGCCTCGCCTTTGAATGATAAAAAAATGATCGCAGAAGAGGCAGCTCCTACGCTTATCTCTTTGTGGATGACTCCGGCACTTCCTCTCCAATCAGACCTGTCCAAGCTTTGTGAGATTCTGTTTGCGGGGGATGTGCCGGATAGCGCTACAATTCCTATTGATATGTTGTCAGATTTCGGAATGCTGATACATTCCACATGTACTGTGATTTTACCATTGGAGAGCGTTGATTCATTTCCCAAGCGGAGCCCCAGCGGAGCAACAATTTCAGTAAAAGATGATTGAATTGGCCCGTATGTAGAGCGTGAAGTTCCTAGGAAGTTAATTAGGAGATCTTGCAGTCCATTGTATGGCGTTTCCAGGGATCTTAACTTCCAGTCAAGTTCATCTTGTAGTAGCGCCTGATCGTGAGTATTCAGCAAATGGTGAAATGCTGCCCCAGAGTGGTCTAAAGACATATGTGGGTATTCACCGTGGAAGTACTTTGTGCCTCTTCGAGCCTGTTGGAAATGGAAACTAGGAGGATCAACTTTTACTTCATTGGCTTCTACCATTCCAAAGTGGATCTCTTTCTCGGATATTGTCAGCATGCCAGTTTGGATATGATCTAGAAGTCCATCTAGATCTGCTATGTCTCGAACGATATGCAGGGCACGGAAATTTGGCATTGCCGGAAGGATTATATGATCGGTGGGGTCCGCTGTAGCTTTCTCGGATAAAATGATCCGAGTTCCTATATTTATCCACTTCTCATAGGCAAGAAAGCAGACGGTGCGGATGTCGATGGTTTTCCATCCATCTTGATAGGGCCTGATAGCCTCTCTAAACTTGTCTATGTCTTTCATTCTGTAACCGAAAAGGCTTCAAGGGTGGATAACGACACATGAACATTCTACTTTTTTAAGATGGCTCTGGTCCATTCTCGCGTGTGCGAGCCGATCGACGCGTAGAGAGCGGTCCGCTCAAGTTTTCTTCCTTTTCTTTCTGTCTAGGAGTTAGCTAAGGGAGGAGAGGAAGGATAAGCCAGAACGGAAACTGGGAGCCGGACACACCACGCGCCGGGAGATTGTTCCTAACATAGTTTCATTCCCTTCCCATAGGTAGCCATCAGAATCTGTTCTGCTAGACTAGAAACATGAAGCCAACCATTTGTCAGTTTTGCGGAGAAACAAGAAAGTTGCAATTTTACGCTTCGAATAAGAGTCGGTGTCGCAGTTGTGCAAAGAAATATCAACGTCTCTGGCAGACAACAAACAAACCGCAGTATCTTGCTTATCTTAACCGATGGCGAACACTCAATAAAAAGGGGGTTCGTTTAAGAGCAAGTCTCCCACATTGTCAGTCATGCGGTGAAAACAATCCTGACAGATTTGTTCCTCAAAATAAAAGTCGCTGCATCACATGCCGAAAACGCTACCATCGAGCCTATCAAACCAAACATAAAGATCAACTTCTCGCCTACTGGAGAAAGTACCACCTTAAACATCATGACCGTCGAAACGAGTCTAGGAAAAAGAGGGCTCATCTGCAAACCAGGTTGCAAAAGCTTCAGGTCCTACAAGCGTATGGTGGAAAATGCGAATGTTGTGGTGAAACACGCTGGGCATTGCTGACCATCGAGCACAAACGAAACGATGGGAGGCAAGATCGTAGAAATAACTTTTATAAAAGGCTTATCGAACGAGGCTGCCCAAAGAATCTCGGCCTTGGGGTGCTTTGTTACAATTGCAATTGTTCAAAAGGTCATTTCGGTAAATGCCCACACAAAGATCCCAGTCTGAGTCTTTCCGTCGCACGCGCCCTAAAAAAGCAATCCGCTCAAGTACCCACAGGCAAGTAAAAAAACCTGCATGGAAGGGCGAGGTTCTCTACTGCGCGCATCGAACGACTCGTTTCTCAACATCCTATCCCACAAGGGCCGCTTGCCAGGGCCCCAAACCGCGCGCGTTCAACGAGGGTCTTCTGAGACCTCGAGTTGTGCGAGCCAGGGATTTGTCGGCCTTCCTTCCCCTCTTTCTCCTCCCTATATTCCTCCTTCTCGGCCTTGAAGGGGGTGGGCAGATGGTCCTCAACTGCGCGCATTGAGGGACCACAGTTTTATCGTGGGGCCTCAGCGAGCAAAGAGGACCGTCTGGCTACCCCCTCCCACTCTTGCATCTCAATCTTGCCTCCCCGTACAATATCCTTTCCCTAGGCTAACCCCTTGGCTTTCTGACTCTTTCAGCTCGTTCCGCGATAGCGCGCAGGTGCGAAAGAAGGAACCAAATCTCTCATGCGTATAGAGTATTCGAAGGGTGAGCGGGCATCCAAAGAACTGATCCTCCTCCATCGCCAGACTTCAGAAGCCACCAGTGGACGGAAGATGAAGGTCTTGCTCATCTACCCGCCGGACTGGTATCCCTCCGAACCCTATCTCAGCCTTCCCTCCCTCACCGCCGTCCTCCGGCAGGCTGGCCATACCGTCATCCAAAAAGACATCAACCTCGAAATGTACGACTGGTACTTCAGCGAGGACTTCCTCAAGAAAGTCCTGCGCCGGGTGCCGCAGCAGCTCGACCGGCTCCGGAAGCTCTCGAAGAAGCGTGATCTGAACGCCGAAGAGATGGATTTGCAGATGGCGCTCTGCGACCTGACCCGTAAACGGATCGAGGAGTTGACCGAAAATGCGGAGAAGGCGAAGGCCATCATTCGCGGTGAAATATTCTACGATATCGATCGGTTGGAGTGGGCTATCAATGTATTCCGAGAAGTCACATCGGTCATCTCGATGGTCTATGCCCCGGCGCGAATCTGTATGCCGCCGATGGAGACGGATCTGTCGTACAAGGTCTTCGTTTCGTCAGAAGTGATGGACGCGGTGAACGACACCCAGGTGAACGTCTACCGCGATGTGTTCGATCATCTGGTGAAACCGGTGATTGAGCAGGAGCAACCCGAGGTGATTGGCATCTCGATCGTGTTGCAGCAGCAGATGTTCTCCTCCATGACGTTCTGTGCCCTCATCAAGCAGCACTTCCCCCACATTCATGTGACGATCGGCGGCAACACGGTCACGCGCCTGCGCGATGTGCTGCCTCAGTCGCCCCTGTTTCAATACTTCGACAGTGCCGTGGTGTATGAAGGGGAGACGGCCTTTGTGCAGCTGGTGTCGGCGGTGGGGGCGAAGCAGAGTCTGGCCGAGGTACCCAACACCATCTATAAGGACGAAACCGGCGTACATACGTCGCCGACCAGCTTTGCGGAAGACATGGCAACCCTGCCGCCGCCGGACTTCGACGGACTGCCGCTCCATAAATACTTCGTGCCGACGAAGATCCTGCCCTATCTGGCGACGCGCGGCTGCTACTGGGGTCGCTGCGAGTTCTGCGACCATGGCGAGGGCTATACGGCAGGCTACCGGTCGAAAAAGATTCAAGACATTCTGGTCGAGATTCGGCATTTGCGCGACAAGTACGGGGCCAAGCATTTTCATTTCACCGACGAATCCTATCCGCCGGCCCTATTCAGAAAGCTGTCGCGTGGCCTGCTCGATTCGAAGATGGACATCACCTGGACGACGCACATGCGATTTGAAAAGAGCTTGCTCGACTCACAAGTCTGGCAGGACGCGCGCGACTCGGGCTGCCGCTATCTCCATTTCGGTTATGAATCGGGGAATGAACGGGTGCTGCAGCTGATGGACAAGGCGACGACGACGGAGGTGATTACGAAGCATTTGCAGTTGTCGGCTGACGCGGGCATCTGGAACCACTGCATGGGCTTCTTCGGCTTTCCCGGTGAGACGAGGGAAGAGGCCTGGTCCTCGGTGGAGTTCCTGGAACAGAACAAAGACCATGTGCATTCGCTGGGCTTCGGCACGTTCGATCTCGGCCGGCATAATCCGGTGGCGAAGAATCCGGAGAAGTGGGGCGTGACTGCCTACAAGAATCCCGATTGGGATTTGGCCCTCGACTACTACTACACGGTTAAGAACGGGATGAGTATCGAAGAAGCCGAGCGGGTGTTCGAAGAGTTCGAGCGGAACCACAATCCGGGCTGGGACCTGCGCCTGTTCACCCGCGAATATATCTTTCTCTACATTGCGCGGTTTGGGTTGCAGAAATTGAGCGATCTACAATACCACTCGGCGAAGATCGCTGGTCTGCCTCCGTCGCTTGCGGGGAAAATGTAATGCCCAGACTGGGTCAGGTAAGGATTGGTGATCGCTCATGAGTGAGCTGATTCAGATCAACGCATTGGCTCCTGTTCAGGGAACACGGAAGACCAGCAAGGTCATGCTGCTCTTTCCGCCCGAGTGGGTGCCGACTGCGCCCTATCTGGCCTTGCCCTCTTTGACTGCCGTGCTGCGGGAGGCGGGCCATACAGTCATCCAGCGCGACATCAATATCGAGATGTGGGATCACTTCTTCAGCATGGAGTTCCTGATCTGGGTGAAGGCCAGGTTGGGGATGCAGCTCAAGCCGCTGCAAGATAAAGAGAAGGCGGGGACCCTGACGGAGCAGGAAGTGGATCACAAGGCCGTGGTGGAACAGGCCTATCTCATCGACGTGTTCGATCTGGCGGACCGGGCCGAGGATGCCAAGCTGATCGTGCGAGGCGAGCGCTTCTACCAGGCAGAGATATTGGAAGGCGCATTGAATACCTTCCGCGAGGCGATGGCCTACATTTCCACGGCGTACTATCCTGCATCGCTTGTCTTCTATCCGATGGAAAGCAATCTGGGCTATCGTCCCGGTGTCTCGAAGGAAGTGCTTGCCTGTTTGGACGATGAGCAGGTGAACGTCTATCGGGATCTCTGCAATCAGTTGGTCATGCCGGCGGTGGCGAAGGATAAGCCGGACGTCATCGGGGTCTCCATCGGCACGCAGATGCAGTTGCTCGCAGGCATGACGTTTTGCAAAATGATCAAGGAGACGTTCCCGCATATTCATGTGGTGGTGGGCGGCAACGTCATTACCCGGTTGCAGGAGGACTTGTCGAAGCAGGAGCGGTTCTTCACGGAGGTGTTCGACTCGGCGATCCTCTACGAGGGCGAGCATGCTCTGCTCTGGCTCATCGAATCGTTACACGGCGAGCGGGCCATCTCCTCCGTACCCAATTTGATCTATCGCGATGCATCAGGCCTGCACCGGAATCCAGAAGTCTATACCGAGAAGACGACCGCGCTGCCCTTGCCGGACTTCGACGGGCTGCCGCTGGGCAAGTACTTCGTGCCGGAGCTGATCATTCCCTACCTGGCGACGCGCGGTTGCTATTGGGGCCGCTGCACATTCTGCGACCATGGTCAGGGCTACTTCGACCAGTATCGCGGTGTGCCGGTCCAGCAAGTGATCGAACAGATCAAGGCGCTGCGGGACAAGTATCAGTGCCGCCATTTCCTCTTCTCCGACGAATCCTATCCGCCGGCGCTGTTCAAGAAGGTGTCGCAGCTTCTGGTGGATCAGCAGGTTGGGATCAAGTGGACGACGCTCATTCGTTTTGAAGAGACGCTCCAGGATCAGGTGACCTGGGATCTTGCGGCGCAGGCCGGCTGCTGCACGCTCTATTATGGGATGGAGTCGGCGAGCGAGCGGGTGTTGAACCTCATGGACAAGCATGCCAAGAAGAGCGTGATCCAGCGCAACCTCAATATGGCGTCGAAGGCGGGGATTTGGAATCACGTGATGGCCTTCTATGGATTCCCCGGCGAAACGCTCGATGAAGCGTTGGAAACCCGCCAGTTCGTCCTCGAAAACCAGCCGGTGATTCACTCGATGGAGCTGTTCTACTTCGTGGCCTATCGCCACACGCCGATGGTGCGCAGTCCGGAGAAGTTCGGCATCACGATCCATAAGCAGGAGGAGTACGATCTCCCCCTGGACTATTACTACACGTTGAACGATCCCAGTACGCTCTCATGCCTGGACGCGATGCAGCTCTGCGAAGAGTTTTACAAGAATGATTTTCATCCCTGGGCTGTGCGCGTGAACTCGCGGGAGCATGTCTTTCTCTATATCTCGAAGTTCGGGACGAACCAGTTGCCCCAGATCTATGCGCAGCAGACGCAACCAGTTGGCTCGCCGGATGGCGTGTCAGGACTGATTACCTGGCCGGTTGCGAAGAATGGAAGTGAGGATGGGAGTGAGGGGATGAGTCGAGTAGTCTCCCACGGCAGGGGATAGCAGGATGTTGAAAACGGCTTCCAGCTTCGTTCTCAGTCGCATGTCCCCCTGCGACGTACCCCAGAGGGTACGCCTCAGTCGCCATGCTCCCTGCGGCCTTGCTGGAAGACCGTTTTGACCATCCTGCGGGATGGGTTCCGGAAGCGACCCGTAACTTCGTTCTCGGAAGCAGGGACTTTGCTGGCTGGTGCTTCGCGAGAAGCGACTTAAGAGGGATGCTGGTCGCTAGGAGCGTCTTCGGGGACTAATACTGCGGAGAGCAGGGTGTAGGACGCTTCGATGAGTTTTGTCATTTCTTCGGCCTTCTTGTAGGCCTGCATGTATTTTTTTGGGTTGTTGGTCAGATTGGAGTAGCGGGCGGGGTTCCAGGTATAGAGCTGCACGCGTTTGGCGCGATCGAGGGTTTCGGGGGTGACGGGAAGGGTGAGTCCCAGTACTTCCAGCGCGTGGGTCACGTCCTCTTGGGTCACATCAGACATGGACCGAGTCTGCCAAAGCTCATGTAGGCCTGTCAATCGACGAACGATGTTTCCCGATGCTGGTCAGAGAATCGTGTGAACATTCCGGCAGGGAGAAGATATGTCTCACCGACGATCCCTGAAGTTCTATCAAGCCGATGTGTTCACTGGGCAGCCGTTCGGCGGAAACCCGGTCGCGGTGTTCCCCGACGCGAAAGGTCTCACCCACGTTCAACTACAGCAGATTGCGCGGGAGATGAATCTCTCCGAGACCGTGTTCGTGCTGCCTCCGACCGACCCGGCGGCGGTCGTCAGACTCAGGATTTTTACCCCGACACAGGAGATTCCATTTGCCGGCCATCCGGTGCTGGGCACATTCTTCGTGCTTGCCGAGTTGGGGATTATTTCCGTCAAAGAACCGGTGACACGATTCATGCAGGAGTGCAACATCGGGTTATTTCCCGTCGAACTACATGTCGAAGATGGGCTGGTGGAGCAGGTGGTGATGACCCAGCCCAAGCCGGAGTTTCTGGGGCCTGTGGATGCCGTGGAGGATCTGTATAAGATTGCGAGTGCGCTGGGCTTGGCCAAACATATGATTGCCGATATGAAGTGGCCGATTGAGGTGGTGTCCACTGGGTTACCGGTGGTGATCGTGCCTGTACGCACGCTCACGGCTGTTCGTTCGATCCGGCCGGACGCCTCTGCCATCATCGATCTCTGCCGCCGCTTTGGTGCGAACGGGATCATGGTCTTCACAACGGTGACGGTCGAACCGTCTGCGACGGTTCATACGCGGATGTTCGCTCCCTCGATCGGGATTCTTGAAGATCCCGCGACCGGCAGCGCGAGTGGCGCATTGGGAGCCTACCTGGTGCAGAACGGTGTGGTGGATGTGGCGCCCACGACGGAAATTATCGTCGAGCAGGGCTACGAGATTGAGCGTCCATCGCAAATATTCGTGCAGGTCGAGTCGGATGACGATATGATTCAAACCGTCAAGGTGGGTGGGGAATGTGTCACGGTGGTCGAAGGGACGTTAACATTTTAGGGAAGTGCTGTGTCCTGAGTGCTGAGCAGGAGATCCGAACAGCCTGCTTGTCTACTCAGGACTCAACGCTCAGGACTCAGGACTTATTATGAAAGCTGTATTCTTTCGTGAGCATGGTGGCACGCACAAACTGTCCTATGAGGATTTTCCGACACCGACGATCGGACCAAAAGAGGTCCTGGTTCGGGTGAAGGCCTGCGCCTTGAATCATCTGGATATTTGGATCCGCGAGGGGAATCCAGCCTACCCCATGCCGCTGCCGCATATATTGGGGTCTGATGTGGCCGGGATTGTGGAACAAGCCGGTTCTCACACCGAAGGGGTTACGGTCGGGCAGCGAGTATTTATTTCGCCGGGGATCAGTTGTTGGCACTGTGACGCCTGTCTGGCCGGGCGGGACAATTTCTGCCGTTCTTATGGAATACTCGGCGCTCTGGCTCATGGTGGCTATGCTGAATATGTGAAGGTGCCCTTCAGGAATGTGCTGCCGATTCCCGGGGACCTGTCGTTTGAGCAGGCTGCGGCCTTTCCGCTCGTGTCTGTGACCGCATCCCACATGCTGTTTGCCTTGGCTGGACTTCAACACGGCGAAACAGTGCTCATCATGGGCGCGGGGAGCGGAGTCGGGATGATGGCGGTTCAGATGGCGAAGCTCGCCGGAGCCAGGGTGATTACGACTGTTGGATCTGAGGACAAGATTCCCAAAGCCGTGGCTCTGGGTGCCGATGCTGTGATCAACCACGCGAAAGAGACAGTGGCGGAGCGAGTGAGGCAGCTGACCGAGCGTCGCGGCGTCGATGTCGTGATCGAACATATCGGCCCAGAAGTCTGGGACACTTGTATGGAGTCTCTTGCGAAGGGTGGACGCTTGATCACGTGTGGCGCGACGACTGGGGGAGATGTGACGCTCAATCTGCGTGCTGTTTTTTCTCGTCAGCTGACGATCAAGGGGTCCTATATGGGTACGCGCGCGGAATTGGTGAAGGCAGCGGAATTGGTGGGGCGAGGCCGACTCACCCCGGTGATCGATCGTACCTATCCACTTCAGGAGGCTCGCGCGGCGCAGGATCTGATGTTAGGGCGGCAGTTCTTTGGCAAGATCGTTCTCACAATGTAAGGATGATGTTCCGATCATTACGTTAGGTGAAGGTCGCTGATATCTCTTTCAATCGAAACTATTTATGAAGGGGGGAGTATGTCTACCGTAGAGAAGATCATGAGCAAGCAGCCCAAGACCGTGGGGCCTAGCGTGTCGATTGTGAGCGCGGCCAAGAAAATGAAGGCGGCGCGGGTGGGATCGCTATTTGTGAAGAAGGGGAAGAAGATGCTCGGGATCGTCACCGATACGGATATTGCCCGGCGTGCCGTCTCGACCAATAAGCCTCTTGGCAAGATGACCGTCGAGAAGATTATGACGACCCCCATTTGCACGATCGAGGGGAGTCAGTCGGTCGATGACGCGCAAGATATGATGGCTGATTTAGGCGTGCGCCATCTCGCTGTGACCAAAGCGGGCGAGATTGTCGGGGTGATCTCGGTGCGTGACCTATTGTTGTTCTATAAGCGGTATGCGCAATCGAAAATTTCTCAGGCGATGGGGTACTCTGAACCGAAGATTTCGCAAGACTGATGGATGTTGAAAACGGCTTCCAGCGTCGTTCTCGGCTCATCAAAATTCTCAACGGGGACCCGGCCGCCTCACCACTCGGCGGCGCGCACGGACGTGGTGCTCCTTATTCGTCGCACCGTGCGCCCCAGAGGGTACGCCTCCGGTTTTGATTCGCCTGCGGCCTTGCCTGGGACAAGGCGCGTCTCGGCGCACCGGGGTTTGGCGGGTGAAGAAAGTTGGCCGTTTTGAACATCCTGGTAGGTCTTGTGCGGTGCTCCATGCGGTCTCGTTGGTTGACCGTTTTGAGCATCCGTTAACTGCTCCTGGAACCTATCTTGCCCAAAAATAAATATTATGTTGAACACACGATCGACTAGTGAGGTCTTTTGAGAAGCACTTTCCCATCAATGAAACTTCTGTTCGTCGCATCTTCATTTCTGCTTTTGCAGGGATGTGTCGGGATAGGTGGTTGGGCCATTGGTGATCATTCAAGTCCTGTTCAGGACCCGACCATTTCAAAATCTAAGGGCATATTTTCAATTGCGGCTAAACCAAATAGCCAAGTCTTTGGTTCTGATTTTCTGTTAAGTCACTGGGGCCCACCTGATGATCGTGAGCGAATTGACGGGGGTGGGGAGATTTGGGAATATCGATTAGGAAATTTACGATGGCATGGTTCTTTATATACCTTGAGTGCTAAGTCCAAGTGCAACACTGCCGGCCCTGATGGGCTACGGTGTTGCCATGCGAACGAACGGCTATACGCACATGAGTAGCGACGAACG
>JAYTTD010000142.1:0-49054 GCA_043745235.1 Nitrospira sp.
CGAGGACGCCGTTGATCCAGACTTGCACCGACACGGTCCCAGAGGCGTTGGTCGTCGCCTCAATGGCCCAGGGCTGATTCTGATTCGGCGATCCGAGAACGAACAGGTTCACCGTGGCAGCGGGCGGTGCGGGTGGCGGTGGCGAAGTACCGGCTGGGTGATAGGTGACGACGCTGCTCAGGCCCGATTCGTTGTTTACAAGGTCGTACGCCGTGATCACATAGTACTGAGTGACGACGGGTGTTCCGACATTGAAACTGGTGACCTTTCCCAGTGTCGCGAGTAGCATCGCCGTGCTAGCTGATTTCGTGCAGGGTAGTTGACTGCAGTGGTAGACATGGTACCCCGCTAGATCAGGCTCGTTATTGGCATTCCATGTCAGCGTGGCGCCCCATAACGGAGTGCCCCAGAACAGCAGCATCACGGCCATGGCGGTTGCCCGGCACATTTGGAGCGTCACATTACCTGTCACGGTGTGTGCCCTGGCCCTACTCGTTTCATTACCCATGAACGGGCGTACCTATCTTGGAGATGTCCGCATCTCACATGCACGTTGCCGTTTCAGGATAATCAGCTGAATCGGTCGCGAGAGAGGAGACTTTGATGGAAAAATATAAATGAAGCAGATCAAGACCCGTGCCGTACTCTGCGATAACGATTCAGGAGCGAATGTCTGTATATTTAGGTGTATCAGTGGGGATTGTATGTATCGAGTCACAAATGGGCTGTAGGGATCAGCTTTCGTATTTCCGAGCTGATTGCCAATATTTCAAGAGGTTAGTCACTGTAGAGGATAGACTGCAACATTACACTACACTGAGTGGGGAGAGAGAACTTTCTTACTTTCTACATGGATACAGAAAGTAGTAAAAGGGGGCGGTTTCAAGTTCCAAGTGCAAGGGTGAAGAAGGGCGCAGGTGCGCAGAGACTTCCAGCGGCGTGGCAATGTTCAGACATTTTCTCGGGCTCGTGTTCAGGCGATAGGCGATGGCGTTCAACTCGTGCTGCGTGTACCCCGACAAGTCCGTGCCCTTGGGCAAGTACTGGCGCAACAAGCCATTGGTATTCCACTCATTGAGCATAGTGCTGGGGTCAGTGGAAGCATTCGTGAAAAATGTGGGCTAAGTGCCTGCGTCATGCAGGTGGTTGAATCCCCATCTTGATTGTTGAGGATCGTGTTGATCCTGCCTCGGCATCTTCTTCTCGTCAATTGTGGTGGCTCGATAAACCGGTCATGCGTGCTCGCGCAGCAGGATGCCGCGAGGGGTTTCTCTTGGCGCAACTTCGTTGACGCCTCTATCGTTGGTTGTGTATAAAGAATGCGCCGTTTCCCCGTTCACTTTTTATGACAGGTAGACTTTCCTATGGGTGCACGTGAATTTCGCGATGGGGCACAAGATGGCCTCGAAGCCCTCGAGCCTCTTGACCCGGAACAGATCGAGTCCTTCGACGGTCTGCTGACCGCCATGCGAAAGACCGCCTTTGGGGGCCGGCGTTTGGGCGAAGCTTACGAAGTACTCTGGGCGATGATCGAGGACCCGGACTGCTTCGTCGTGTTGACGCTGGCAGGGGCGATGACCATTGCCAAGATGGGTAAGATCATCACCTCAATGATCGATCATGGGATGGTGCAATGTATCGTCTCGACGGGTGCATTGATTGCTCATGGGCTGACTGAGTCGGTTGGCAAAACACACTATCGGCATCATCCGTCGATGTCCGATGAAGAGTTGTTCAAAAAGGGCTACAATCGGGTCTATGACACGCTGGAGATGGAATCGAACCTGAATTATGTTGAGCATATTGTGTCCCAAACGATGAAGCGGATGAGTCACGACCAGGCTCTTTCCTCCGAGATCTTCACCCATCAACTGGGTAAGACGCTCGCGGAAGAGTACGACGGAACGGGTATTCTCAAAAGTGCGTATGTGAAAAAGGTTCCGGTCTTCATCCCTGCCTTTACCGATTCCGAGATGGGGCTAGATGTGGGAACCTGGGCCATGAGTCGAGCACTCGATCAGGCTCGTGCGCAGATACAAGGGGGTAGTGATCTTGATGTGCTGCGGGCGATTCATCGCTCCTGTCCCTCGTTCAATCCCTACCTCGATCTCAACAGTTATGCGAGCCATGTCATTTCGGCCAAGCGGCTTGGGATTTTTACGATTGGCGGGGGGGTACCTCGTAATTGGGCGCAACAGGTCGGTCCCTATATTGAGATCAGCAATACGCGGCTTGGTCTCAATGTGCAGCCACCTCGATTTCAGTACGGTGTGCGCGTCTGTCCAGAGCCGGATTATTGGGGCGGGTTGAGCGGCTGTACCTATCAAGAAGGTATTTCGTGGGGAAAGTTTGTTCCGCCGGATGAAGGTGGGCGCTTTGCCGAAGTGTTGAGCGATGCCACGGTCGTCTGGCCTCTTCTCATGGTCGGATTACTGGAGCGCATGAAAGCGAAGCGCACCTCCCGCCCATCATGATGGGCGCGCGCTGGTTTCATACAGTAGCCGGTGTATTGCTGCTGGCCCTCGTTCAGCTGGCCGAGGCCGGTGGAGGGGCGGTGGCGGAGGACGGACGAATTAGAGGACGCGCCGACGCGCCACTCACCTTGCTTGAGTATTCTGACTTCACCTGTGGGTACTGTGCGAAATTCTTCCAGGAGACGTGGCCTCGCTTGCAGGCCAAATATATCGAGACAGGCAAAGTGCGGTTTGTCTATCGTGACTATCCTCGAGCGGACCAGGGGATCGGCGTTGAGGCGGCAGTGGCGGCCCGCTGTGCTGGAGCCCAGGGTCGATATTGGCCGATGCACGATCGGCTCTTCAGCGAACGAGGCCGCTTAGACTCGGGAGCGTTCAAAGGTTATGCGAAGGTGATTGGGTTGGACCAGACGGCGTTTGCCAAGTGTTTTGACGAGCGGCAATATCTCGAATCAATTTTTCAGGATCGTCAAGAGGCGAACCGGTGGGGATTTCATGGCACCCCCGGCTTTATTCTGATGCGAACGGCCGGTGGGCCCACTGAGAAAGAACCGGCGGTCGCGATCCCAGGCGCAGTCCCGTTCGAGGATTTTGCTGAGGAGATCGATCGCATGCTGGCCACTGCCCCGCGTTCCCAGGTAGAGCCCACCGAACCTCATGGGTCGACGGCGGTGGCACAGAACAGTCAGTTCATCATTTACTAAGGATTACCTATGTCTGCAACACAATCGTTTTGGTCTGTTCCGCAGCGTGCGGGGGAGCCTGCCTACTGGGTCTGCATGTCGTGCTTGTCAGAAGTCTTCCATGGCAAGGTCCCGATGCCGGATTGTCCGACGTGCCAAGGTGTCTCGACCTATGAGGCTTTCGAGCTTGAGGCGATTCGTGATTGGGGTACGGAGGATTTGATTGCAAAAGCCGGTATCGCCCAGCAGACGGCCAGCTCCGAGGCGGTTCCTGCAGCATCGGTTGAGTCCGCCGACTAAGTCTTCACCACCTGCGGGGCGTCTCTCGTGCAGGAACCACGTCCATTCTTGATTGGAGGTCTGTGGCGGCACGGGGAGACCGTTGTCCCCGTGAACAATCCGTTTACAGGGCAGCTGCTCGCCGAGGTGTCGAACGCAAGTTCCGCCGACGCTGAGGCTGCGATCCAATCGACGGTCGATGCCGCTGCAGCGATGGCGACGTTGCCGTCTCACGCCCGCTATCATGTATTGCAAAAGATCGCGGGCGGACTCTATGACCGACGCGAGGAATGTGCCCGCCTGATAACGGCTGAAGCCGGCAAACCAATTGCCGACGCGAAGCGCGAGGTGAATCGGGCCGTCCAGACATTTACCATTGCGGCTGAAGAGGCGAGGCGTATTCCTGGCGAGGTGATCCCCCTCGACTGGACGCCGGGGACGGATTCCCATCTCGGCATTCTTCGTCGGGTTCCGATTGGTCCGGTGCTTGGGATCACCCCCTTTAACTTTCCCCTGAATCTCGTCGCGCACAAGGTCGCTCCGGCTCTGGCCGCCGGCAATTCCATTCTTCTCAAGCCGGCGCCACAAACGCCTCTGACCGCATTGCTCTTGGGTGAGGTGGTTCTAGAGGCGGGACTTCCGCCTGGCGCACTCAACATCCTGCCCTGCGACAATAAGATCGCAGAACAGCTTGCCACCGATCCTCGCTTCAAACTCCTGAGCTTTACCGGCAGCGCCGCCGTGGGATGGATGTTGAAGGCCAAGTGTGGGAAGAAGAAGGTGGTGTTGGAGCTTGGCGGGAACGCGGGCGTGATTGTGGAGCCCGATGCCGATCTCGAATTTGCCGCCCAGCGTTGCGCAGTCGGCGGGTTCGGGTATGCCGGTCAGACCTGTATCTCCGTTCAGCGAATCTTTGTCCATCATTCCATCGTGGACCTCTTTACCACGAAGCTCCTATTGCAAGTGGCGCGTCTGAAAGCCGGCGACCCGAGTGACGATTCAACTGTGGTTGGACCGTTGA
The DNA here is from genome assembly GCA_043745235.1 of Nitrospira sp. Lineage (GTDB taxonomy): Bacteria > Nitrospirota > Nitrospiria > Nitrospirales > Nitrospiraceae > Palsa-1315. The sequence goes on from JAYTTD010000142.1 coordinate 4,458, forward strand.
TCGATCTGGCCTCGACCCATCGTGTGGAAACGTGGGTTGGGGAAGCCGTGTCGCAAGGGGCACGGGTACTTCTGGGGGGCAAACGCATGGGCTCCGTGATGGAGGCGACCGTACTCTCGCACGTCACGCCAACGATGAAAGTCTCTTGTCAGGAAGTGTTTGGGCCGGTGGTGACCGTGACCCCCTATCGCCACTTCGGCGAAGCGATCACGGCGCTCAACCAGTCCGACTATGGGCTCCAAGCCGGGGTGTTCACCCAGGATGTGAATAAGATATTTCATGCCTTTCGGCACCTTGAAGTCGGGGCCGTGCTGGCAAATGAGATTCCGACGTTTCGGGCCGACCATATGCCGTATGGCGGCGTGAAGGACTCCGGGGTCGGGCGTGAAGGAGTTCAGGCCGCGATTGAAGATATGACCGAGCCTCGCATGCTGGTGTTGAACCTCAAGCCACCTGCAGGGATCTAGTAGGATGCTGAAACAGTCTGCCAGCACCATAGGCGTGGCGCGTGAAGCGCGAGACATGCGCGAAGTGGACAGATTGGGTTTCCGCCTCGTCTCGCCTGTCCAGCCAGGCTTGCTCGGTTATCCTATGGGAGTGTTCTCCTGTTGGGCCACGCATGCGGACCATTGAAGTTCCAGCCTGTAAAAAAGTTTTTCCGTAGCCTCTAAGAAAAAACGTCGTGGGATATTGCGAAGCGCTGCCAATCTTGGTACAACAGCGACCCTGTGCCTCTAGTATGAGGTTGACCGTGAGTGTGCAATGTAGCTAACAAGGTGTCCGTCACGCGATTGGTCGGACGAAGTAAGGAGAAGAAACGATGGTACCTACGCAGATGTTTCTGACGCGGGGCGTTGGAGTCCACAAAGAAAAGCTGGCCTCCTTCGAGCAAGCCTTGCGCAGTGCCGGCGTCGCCTATTGTAACCTCGTCACGGTGTCGTCGATTCTTCCACCGAATTGTAAAATTATCCCCCGCGCGCGCGGCGAGAAGTTATTGAACCCCGGTGAGATTACGTTCTGTGTGATGGCACGGTCGGAAACGAATGAACGGAATCGCCTGGCCTCCGCGTCGATTGGGTTGGCGGTCCCAACCGATCGTCGAACCTACGGGTATTTGTCTGAGCACCATGCGCATGGTGAAACCGATGAAGAGACGGGTGAGTATACCGAAGACTTGGCGGCGCAGATGTTGGCCACGACGCTCGGCGTCGAGTTCGATCCGAACATCGCGTGGAAGGAACGGGAACAGGTATTCAAGATGGCCGGCAAGATCGTTCGGACCCAAAACATTACCCAGTCCGCCGTCGGGAAACCCAATCGATGGACGACCGTGATCGCATTGGCCGTGTTTATTCCTGAAGAAAATCTGCCAAAGCGGCGTCGATAGACCCACCGCGTGAGCATACGCCTATGACACTTCCCGCTGGATGGGAAGGCATCGACCAGAACTTCCTTGGGCTTGAGGAGCCTTGGTGCCATCCTGATCAGGCGGGCGTCTATGTCCTGCCTGCGCCCTACGAACATACCTCCAGCTATGTGCGGGGCTCCGATCGAGGTCCTTCAGCCATCATCGAGGCGTCTCAACAAGTTGAGTTGTACGATGAAACACTTCGGTGTGAGCCCTATCGAGAGTGGGGCGGGGTGGCCACCGCTCGCTCGCTCGATCTTGATGGCAAAATCGATCAGCAAGCGGTGGATGCGATTGAGGCATTCGTTGCTCCCTCTGTCGGTACAGGGCGCTTTGTTGTCACCTTGACGGGGGAGCATACCGGCGCGCTTGGGGCCATCCGAGCCCATGCCCGACGCTATCCCGATCTTTGTGTGGTACAAATCGATGCGCATGGCGACTTGCGGAAGGCCTATGAAGGGAACCCGTATAGCCATGCCAGTGTGATGGCCCGAGTCGTCGACGACGGGTTGCCGTTGGTCCAAGTCGGCATTCGTTCTATTTCTCCCGAGGAGATCGATCGTATTCAGAGCACCGATCGAATTGCCACGTTCTTTGCCGCTGAGACTCTTGATCCATCCGGTCCCTACGAAGGCAAGGCCTCCCGTTGGGTTCCCGATGTGGTGAAGGCCTGCCGTGGACCGGTCTACCTGACCTTCGATTGTGATGGACTTGATGCTTCGATGGTTCCTGCGCTCGGCACCCCCGAGCCCGGCGGGTTGGGGTGGTACGATACCGTGAGCCTCGTGACAGCTTTGGCCAATGGGCCTGGTATCCTCGGGATGGATATCAGCGAGATTGCCCCGATCGAAGGGTTCGTCGCTCCACAGTTTTGTATCGCCCGATTGATCTACCGCATGTTGGGACGGATTCACGCGGGCCGTCGTGTCCACTGAAATGGCTTACCCACGCTGTGACCGACACGCTTCGCATTAATAAGTTTTTCACACACCACGGCATCTGTTCTCGGCGAGAGGCTGATCGCCTGATCGAGTCTGGTCGCGTGACCATCAATCAGCGAGTGGCCTGCTTGGGGGATCAGGTCGGTCCTGACGACGTCATCGCTCGAGATGGGCAGGTGATTCCCAGGGTGACGGCCCCGCTGTATATCAAGTATTACAAGCCGGTGGGCGTGACGACGACCAGTGAGTCGCATGTGCCTCGCAACATCATCGCGGAGATTGGCCACCCTGAACGGATCTTTCCGATCGGTCGACTCGACAAGGACTCCTCCGGCCTCATTCTTCTCACGAACGACGGCGACATCGTGAACGAGATTCTTCGAACTGAGTATGGGCATGAACGGGAATACGAGGTGGTCGTCGATCATCTTTTCGATCAGATATTTATCGACGGCATGACCCAAGGGGTCATCATTCTAGACCGCCAGACCAAACCATGCCGGATTGAACGGCTCGGTCCCACACGGTTCCGTATCATTCTTACCGAAGGACGCAATCGACAGATTCGGCGTATGTGCCAAGTCTTGGGGTATCGAGTACTCACGTTGCATCGTGTTCGGATCATGCATGTGACACTTGATGGGTTAGTCCCCGGAAAGTGGAAACCGCTTACTGGAGCAGAACGCGCGCAGCTCTTTCAGGCTGTCGGACGAGGGAGTAGTTAGAGTGATATGCGATATGATGACCTAGCAGGATGCTGGGAAAGTTCACCAGCGATATTGGAAGGTTGAGGTTCAGGACCCAATATGATCACCACATGGTGGAGCCCTCAACTCAATGCCTTGCTTGGCAGCCTCGTCGTGGCGGCGGGTGCCTGGCTGGCGTGGGACTCCTTCTCACTCTGGGAAGTCTCTCTCATCGCAGGAGGCGCCGCAGGGTTTCTGATCTGGCAGGGGCGCACGATTGGGTTGGTCTGGGCCTGGGCCACCCTGTTGCTTGGCGTGGAGAGTCTTGCGTGGCCCATTGTCACGATGGTTCAGGTCCGCTCGATCACGGTAGAGCCGACCGACGAACAAATAGGGACGATTCTCTCAGCGGTTCTGATGGGGCTCGTCTCGGCGGTCTTTTGGATCACGTTTTCCTATGGGCTCTTCAAGCGAACCGGTCAGCCCATCACCGACTTATCAACCGATGCAGCTGACAGACCTACACCCATAGTACAATCAGGACGCCCCCACAGGAACAAGTAACACCTACCACATCTCAATCGGATCGACGTCGACATTGAATTTGATGGCTCGGCGCTGATAGGTCTGCTCCATGTCCTTGACCGTAGTCCGCACCGCTTCAAGTCCCTCTTCCCGTTCGAGCGATTTCACGAGTATTTGCCACCGATACCGTCCCCGGAGTTTCGACACCGGAGAGGGAATTGGCCCCATAATGGTGAGACGGTCTGGCCGACCACTCGATTGAGCCATCGAAAGGGCCTTTCCCACGACTGTATGTTCAGCCACGGATGGTGAAGCAAAGGCGATGAGTCGAGCCACCCAGGCCGTGGCAGCGTCGCGAACCATGTTCTCGTTGGTTCCCGATACAAGGAGGGCAATCAGATGCACTGCAGGCGGATACCCCAATGCAGTCCGATGGGACAGCTCCTCCGATAAGAAAACGGATTCGTCGTTCTGAACCACAGCTTGAATCGCATGATGAGATGACAAGTAGGTCTGCACGATCACCTGACCGCCAGCTCTTGCCGAACCGGCGAGACTGACCGCATCGAGGAGCGTATGATAGGTACGTTCGGCGGACCGGAAATCCGGCACGCTGAGTCCTGCGTCCGCCTGCACAATTCCAACGAGGCCCATCGTCGGGAGTGGCCCGCGCCGCAGCAGCAGCTGCGTCCCCACGATGATATCCCACTCCCTTTGCTCGACCCTCCGCCAGAGGGCCTCGGCCTGCGCTGGCCGCCGCATGGTATCTCCATCGAGCCGAATCACTGCCGCATGAGGAAACAATCGCTTTGCATCTTCTTCCACCCGCTCTGTGCCCTCTCCGATCAACTGCACGCGAGGGCCAGAACAGGAACCGCAGGTTTCGGGGATGGGTGCACCGTCCCCGCAGTAGGAACAGAGCAGACGACCCGCTTGCCGCGAGTACATCAGCGCCACGCGGCAGGCAGGACAGCGGGGAATCTGGCCGCAGTCACGACAGACGAGGGCACCGGCATAGCCCTTTCGGTTGAGAAACAACAGGACGCCGGCCCGGCGAGCGATCGCCTGCTCGATGGCCTGAACGAGCGGTTGGCTCAGCACTGTGCCGCGACCGTGATCACGTAGATCAACGATCTGCACACTCGGTCGCTCGTCAGGCGGCATGAGCTTACGTACAACGACCCCGCGTTGCTCCACCGCCGCTCTGGTCTCAAGCGAGGGATGGGACGAACTCAGGACCAGCACCGCCTGTTCATCCTGCGCCCTCAACCATGCCACTTCCCGTGCATGGTAGCGTGGTTCTTGTGCTTCTTTGAGCGCTCCATCTTCTTCTCCCTCGACCCAAATCGCCCCGATTGTAGTCAATGGGAGAAAGATGGCCGACCGGGTTCCTACGACCACTCGAACGATCTGCCGATGAATCTGATCCCAGATCTCGGCCTTCACCTGGTCTGAGAGACCGCTATGGAAACAGACAGGGAAGATGCCTCTTTCGTCATCACGGATCAGGCCTGCAACCCACTGAGCGCGTTCTGCTTCGCCAATGATGATGAGGACCGTCCGTCCACGGTCGAGTACTAGACGAACGGCTTGCTGCAACAACTCCAACCGATCGGCCCAGGGGGCCTGCAGCAGAACCCGCGACAGTCCGTGGCTTCTCAGCGCTTCGAGTAGTGGCTCTGCCCCTGATATTGTGAGGTCAGGCATGAGCGGTGTAGTGATGCCTGAACTACTCTGATGTAACTGCCCGAGGGGTTGAGTGAAAGGCGTCATCGAGGCCGATTGCAGGTCTTGGTCTTGAACCTCCACTGCCCATCCACGAGCCTTGAGGTCGCGCAACGAGTCGCTCGGACCAGGACTGCGAGGCGACCGGCGAAGTCCTGAAGGTTTTCTCCCAAGACGTGTGAGAAGTGCCCGCGCTTTCACCGAGCAGGGCTCACCAGCCTCAAGTGCGGCCCGTCCTTGCTCCGTTAGTTCGTAGTGGCTGGACTTCGCTCGTGGTTTGAGTACTGGAGGCAGCACCAATCTGAGACATTGTCCCCATGGCGCGATGTACTGTTCGGCCACTTGCCGTGAAATCTGGAACAGGTCCGAGGGCATATCTGTTGCGGTCCCCTCCAGGATCAACGAGCGAATCTCCTTGAGGCGTGTTCGATCTAGAGCCTGAGGAAGAACGTGGGAGAGGGCGATCACAGCTCCTTGGAGGATGGACCGTCCGAAGGGCACGAGCACTCGATGCCCAATGCGTAGTGTGGGTCGGAGCGACAATGGCACGGTGTAGGTGAACGGGCCGGCCAGATGCCGAGGAATAATGACGTCTGCGAAGAGGGCTTCTGGCTCTGCGCGTGGAGGGGCTGCCTGCGTCGAAATCATGTGGCCATTGTAGCAGCACAGGAAAAGTGGGAACAACGAGAGAGAAAGGGCGGAAGAGTTTTGGAGGGAAACCGGGGAGGGTTGACGTTGAATCGTCAATCCTCCCCGGGATACTCGATGAATTTACTGTGGAGAAGCGCCCGGGGCAGTGGACTTCTGATCTGAACTGCCCTGGCCAACTGATGGTGGAATGGTTGCTGAAACAGGATCCGCGGGAACAGATGAGATCTCCACCTTGGACGAACCCGTCGGAGCCACGGGGATCGTGGCGTTCACTGCGGAAACCGGAGCTCCGCTTTCCGCTGAACTGAGACGGGACACGTTATACCCTTTATCGCCGGTCTCAATTGGCTTCGCTGCCGGCTCAGACTCTTCCTTGACCGACTCGGGCGAATAGAGCACAATGTCCACACGACGATTCTTCTCTCGGCCCATTTCCGTCGCATTGCTGGCCATCGGCTTCGTATCGCCATAGCCGACTGACGAGAGCTTCACCGAATCGACCCCCCCCTTCTTGGCCAAGTAGCGGAGGACGCCCCCAGCACGAGCTTTCGACAAGTCCCAGTTCGTTTGGTAGCGCGACTTAAGCGAGGGGCCGATTTCCTGATTATCTGCATGGCCCTCGACTCGAATCAACCGATCTCCTACAGTGGTATTGAGATAGGCGATTAGCCCGTCAAGTACCTGATAGCCCTCGGACGTGATCGTGGCTTCGCCCGACTCAAACCGAAGCTCCTTCATCGAATCACTGAGGCTGACTCGGGTTTCGCTGGCAACATTCTGGACCTGGAGCTGGCTTGGAGAAGGGGCCACAGCAGGGGACACATCCTGGACCTGGGGCTTGCCCGGAGAAGGAACTATAGCAGCAGACACATCCAGAGACTGCTGGAGTGATTGAGCGACCGGCATGGCCTCAGGAGCATGGCCTCTCACCCAGAAGCGATCGCCCTTGAGAATGCGAGAGGTCGATTTTGTGATCAGCGCTGTGGAAGTTCGGTCTTCCATGGAGAGGATCTTCAATTCCCCTACGACCCGTTGAGGAAGGCTCCCTCCGGACCGAACGATGTCCATTCGATCCCCAGATCTGATCCCGTCTTCCCGTCCCCGGTCTAGATAAACGATATTCCTTTGCGCCACCAGGTTCATCGTCCCCATGTTGGACTGGAACTCTACAACCCGTCCCTCCACATCGCCGGTGGAAGGCTGATCACCCGCTCCCACTTCGTCAGTCGGAAGTACGAACTTCATCACCGGGTCACCCGGCGACACCGTTGCGTAGGCCCGCATGATCTGAACAGTGGTCAGGTCCTTGTCAATTTGGGTCACCTGAACCACAGCGAGTCGATTGACCAAATAACCCAGATATTGGCCGGTGGCTGGATGAAATACTTTACGCGGTCGCTTGTAGATCGTGAAAAGATCTCCAGGCGCGACATCGCCGGGATTCTTCAGCCGGAGGTACAGGATATCTCCGCTTCCCAATATCATGTGGTCCCCGGTCGTCTGATTGTCGCCGGTTATCACATTCACGAACCCATCTTGTGGAGTCGATTGCTGAATGGAGCCGGATGAATAGGCCAAGGCCGATTCTCCGAATCGGATCGAACTGAGGTCGTCTGCTGCCCAAGCCAGAGGGAGGATCGGTGTGGCAAGGGTCCAGACCATGAGAGAGAGAACAGATTTCGTTAAGTAGTGAGCCATGGTAGTTGTCCTTCTTGTAAGGCAAATAGTACTGTCAGCAACCATAGCAAATAGCCCTGCATTGTCAAGGATATTGAGGTCTTGACCTCATTGATCTGCTAACTCACTCGATGCTATGGTGGTGCCAAGAACGATTTGTTATAGATGGGGAACATCATTGTGCCTGACCAGCTTCCCACCAGCGACGCTCAGCGCCAAGATCGCTCTCGTATCGAAACCCAGATTCATCGACGTAAGAAAGCCAAGGCCTTCTCGGCCTTGGAGCCTGAATGGGATCAAGTTGAGCAAATGCCTCCATCGCATTTGCGAATGTCGTCAGGGCGCATGGCATCCTCCAATTCTGCCAAAAGTACGCGAAGAACTTCTCACATCTAAGTAAGCCACTCCAGCCAGGGAAAAGAAGTCTGTGAGTTGAGCAGGGTCGTTTTGGATTGAGTCTCTCCATGCTGCCGATGGCATAGACAGACGTCGCTATCCCTCGGTTTTTCATTGGCGCTGGTGATGGGTTTCAACGCAACAGGGCCTAGGACTTTTGGTTCGGTCCAGCAAGTCTTTTGGACGCTTGCTATCCCCGTAATCCCCGGTCTAAGATCCAGTTCACCTTGCATCTCAAGCTGTTGAAAGGTCAGCTCTATGAGCGGTTCTGAGTTACTCTCTGAGTACCTGACCAGATATTTTCCGATTCTGTTCTTTGTGTTCGTGGCGCTGGTATTCGGCGTGTGGTCGTTGGTCGTCAGTTATCTGGTCCAGCCGAAGTATCCAGAGCCGGAGAAGCTCACCACCTATGAGTGTGGATCGGAGCCGTTCTCGGATGCTCGGATGCCCTTCCCGGTTCGGTATTACATTTTCGCGATGCTCTTCGTTATTTTCGATATCGAAGTCATCTTTTTGTATCCCTGGGCAGTGGTCTTCACCAAGATCCAATTGATCGGGTTGATTGAGATGCTGGTCTTTATCGGATTGTTTTTGGTGGCCTATGTCTATGCGTGGCGTAAGGGAGCCCTGGAATGGGACTGATCCAAATTGGTCGTCAGGATAAGGACGGCACGCCAGACATTGTGACCACGACGGTGGAAAAAGCCGTCAATTGGGCTCGCAAGGGGTCACTCTGGCCCATGACGTTTGGCCTCGCCTGCTGCGCGATCGAAATGATCGCCGCAGTCTCATCACGCTACGATATGGACCGCTATGGTGCCGGTGTTTTCCGGGCCTCACCGCGCCAGTCCGATCTGATGATCGTGGCTGGTACCGTTTGCCGGCGGATGGCCCCCGTCATCCGAAAACTGTACGATCAGATGCCTGAGCCCAAATATGTCATCGCAATGGGATCCTGCGCTACGTCAGGGAATATCTACGACAGTTATAGTGTCGTCCAGGGTGTCGATCGCTTTGTGCCGGTCGATATTTATGTACCGGGTTGTCCTCCAACGCCAGAGGCACTTTTTGACGGCATCCTCAAGTTGCAAGAACGAATCATGCTGAAGCGCGTGTTTACGAAACAGCCGGGTCAAGTCAAGCGTAGTCTTAAAATATAGGTTTCGATCGATGTCTTTGCAGCAGTTGGCCAGCCGACTCCAAGAAAATTTTGCCACCGGCTTCATGAAAGCCGTCGAATGGCGTGGCGATCTTGCGGTGACTGTGACGCGGGACCGACTTCATGAGGTTGCACAATTCCTTCACGATGACCCGGCCATGGATTTCGACTACATCGTGCATGTGAGTTCGGTCGACTGGCCCGACGACGAAGAACGGTTTGAAGTCGTGTACGAGTTCTACTCTATCAAGAAACACCAGCGTATTCGACTCAAGACCAGGGTGCCGGAGTCAGATTGCATCGTGGACTCCCTGACGGATCTCTGGAAGGGCGCGGACTTCATGGAGCGTGAAGTCTTTGACATGATGGGAATCCGCTTCCGACACCATCCGGATCTCCGCCGGATCCTTATGCCGGACGATTACACCGAAGGCTATCCGTTGCGAAAAGATTTTCCGCTCCGTGGCAAGGGCTGGCGCGACACGTTCGAGTTCTTGGACGAAACGGCTCGGTGAGACAGACGATGGCCAATGAAGATCAGCGAACGACCGTCTACAAGATCGATCCGGCCCATCCGGAAAGCGAGACACTCCCGACGCTGCGGACGGAGGAGCTTCTGCTCAATATGGGCCCTCAGCATCCCGCCACCCATGGGGTACTGAAAGTGATCCTCGAATTGGAAGGAGAACGCCTCGTCAAGTCTACCCCCGTGTTGGGATATCTGCACCGCGGAGTGGAAAAGCTCGCGGAAGACGGCACCTATCACCAATTTATTCCCCATACTGACCGGCTCGACTATGTCTGCGCGATGTACAACAATTTTGCCTACTGCCGTGCGGTCGAAAAGCTCATGAATATCACCGTGCCGGATCGTGCAGAGTATCTGCGCACGATCGTGGCGGAGGTTCAACGGATTATCGGCCATCAGTTCTGGCTTGGCACCCAGGCGCTCGACATCGGAGCCATGGGCGTCTTTTTTTATTGTTTTCGGGATCGGGAAATTCTGATGGACTGGTTCGACGAGCTCTGTGGCGCGCGCCTCACTACCAGTTGGTATCGTATCGGTGGTGTCGAGCGGGATTTTACGCCGTCGCTGTTCGAGAAGCTGAAGCAATTTCTGGACTACTTTCCACCAAAAATCGACGAGTACGTGGTCTTTCTTGAAAAGAACAGGATTTGGGTCGGGCGGACCAAGGGAGTGGCTATCATCTCGGCGGAAGACGCTGTGAGTTTCGGTCTGAGCGGGCCGACGCTCCGTGGCTCCGGTGTCGACTACGATCTTCGTAAAGCCGAGCCTTATTCGGCCTACTCGAAATGCGAATTCAGTGTGCCGCTCGGCAAGAACGGCGACACCTACGATCGGTACTGGATCCGTGTCCAGGAGTTCTATGAGAGCGTGAAGATCATTCGGCAATGTTTGGAGCAAATGCAGGATGGCCCCATTATGGCCGATGTGCCCAGTGTTACCTTGCCGCCGAAGCAACGAGTCTTTACGAATCTGGAATCCATGATCCAGCAGTTTAAGCTTTTCTCGCAGGGCTTCGATGCTCCTCCTGGAGAGATCTATTGCGGGACCGAAGCGCATAAAGGGGAATTGGGATTCTACATCGTCAGCACGGGTGGGGGAAAACCCTACCGTTTGAAAATTCGCGCCCCCTCGTTTATTCACATGGGCGCATTTGACCATATGTCCAGAGGCTACATGATCTCCGATGCAGTCACGATTTTCGGGACCTACGACATCGTGATGGGGGAATGCGATAGGTAGACGTGAGATGTGAACAGTAACAGGTAGCGCGGCGAGTCCGTTTCACTTTTCACGAGGAAGAAACATGGGTTTGAAACCAGCAACCAATCCTGAGATAGAAACCGTCGCGGTCGAACTGTCGATCGATGGAAAGTCCGTGACGGCAAGGGACGGCGCCTCACTCTACGACGTCATCTCGAGCACAGGCAAGATCATCCCGGCGATGTGCTACCACTATACCTTCGATCCTTTCGGTTCCTGCGGCATGTGTTTAGTTACGCAGGAAGGCAAGAAAGCACCTGTCCGCTCCTGCACCGCCAAAGCAGCGGCCGGCATGATCATCAAGACCGAGGGGGACGACCTCTTTCAAGCCCGAAAGAAAGCAGTGGAGAAACATCTTTCGGTCCATCCGCTCGATTGCCCGGTCTGCGACGCCGATGGTCATTGCGAACTGCAAGACATGGCCTTTCGGCACGGAGTCACGAATCTGGCCAATGCGAAACAGAAATTTATTCCGGAAGATACGCGCAGCCCTGTGCTCGACTTCAATATGAACCGCTGCATCGCCTGCGCGGAATGTATCAATGTCTGTAAAGACGTGTTGATGATCGACGCCCTTCAGTTCATGAAGAAGGGTGGATTCAATCAAGTCGTGCCGAAGGGAGATCTCGCATTATCCTGCGAGTTCTGCGGAGACTGTCTCGCCGTCTGCCCGGTCGGCGCCATCACGAACAAGTTCTCTAAGTATCTGTACAAGCCGTGGCAGATGAAGAAAACCACGACGACGTGTAACTACTGTGGGGACGGCTGCCAGATGTATCTTGAGACTAAGGACGCTGAAGTGGTTCGCGTGACCTCACCTTTGTCATGGGAGAACAAATGGGGCGACCGGGCCGACACGGCCAAGGGGCACGGTGGGCTCTGTGTGCGAGGGCGTTTCGGGTTCGAGTACATCGATAGCCCCGCACGTCTGAAGCAACCGCTCCTTCGCAAGGGGAATCAGCTCATCGAAACCCCCTGGCTCGAAACCATGCATCAAGTGGTTGACCGGTTTTCCGACATCCAACGCAAACACGGGCCTGACGCAATTGCCGGCCTGATCACGGCCCGATGCACCAACGAAGAGCTCTATCTCTTCCAGAAGCTCATGCGGACCGGGTTCCGAACCAACCATCTTGACAGCAGCGCGCGCTATGGCCATCTTAACTTCGTGCATGCCTCCCGGCACGCCTTGGGGATCGGGCAGAGCCTGAACGACTGGGAAGACCTGACGAAAGCCAAGGCCGTGATACTCATTGGCTCCAACATCACGGAGACAAACCCGCTTACCGCCGTTCGCATCAAAGAAGCGATTCGCGTCTATAACGCGCAAGTGGTGGTCATCGGTTCTGCCATCACGAATATGGCTAAGCTCGCGTCCCATCCTGTCCTGATCAAACCCGGAACAGAAGGACTCGTGATCGATGGAATCGTGAAGGCTACTCTGGATCTGGACTTGATCGACGAAGACAGCATCAAGAAGCATCCAGCGGCCTTCAAGGCCCTAAAGGCCGCCATGGCCCACATATCGTTGGAGCAGGTGGCTGCGCACACCGGCATGTCAGTCGAGGCGTTGAAAGAGACCGCGGCGATCTTCGCCGAAGCACCCCGATCCATCATCCTCTGCGCTGAAGGTATTGTCCGCCAGCCAGACGGGTATCAGAACGTCTTGAAACTGATCGACCTCGCCTGGGTCACGGGCAAGTTAGGCCAACCTGGCTGCGGTGTGAATACACTGACAGAAGAGCCGAACGAGCAGGGTGCCGTGGACATGGGCGTCGCGCCGGAATTCCTCCCCGGTCAAGCCTCGTTCAACGATCAGGTGGCTCGCGACCGTTTTACTAAGGCCTGGGACGTTACGCTTCCAGCGGCTGGGTCCGGCGCGAATCTCGTCGAGATTCTCAAGCGTTGCAGGAGCGGCCAGATCCGCGCCCTCTATGTGGTCGGAGAAAACCCGCTCGCTACGTTGCCCGCATCAATGGAAGTTCGAGCCGCGTTGGATCGATTGGAGTTACTCGTCGTCCAGGATCCGTTTCTCACCGAGACTGCGCGCATGGCCCATGCGGTGTTCCCGGCTTGTACCTCTGCAGAAAAAGACGGCACCTTCACAAATCTGGAGAGCCGAGTTCTGCGAGTCCGCGAGGCTATCAGTCCAATTGGGGAAAGTTTGCCGGATTGGCACATTATGACGGCACTGGCCAACGGGTTGGGCTGCCAATGGGAGTATGAATCCTCGAACGATATTCAGGCAGAGATTATGAAGTTGCTGCCCGGGTACTACAACCTTGGACAACCACGCAAGATTGTACCGATGGTGGATCGCTATCTCTCAAACGGCTATGCCGCCGATGTGGCGGCGCGCTATCGAGCTTCCGCGCCAATAGACTCCAAGAACCAGCGACCCTTCGCATTACTGATGGGACAAATCCTGTACCATTCGGGTAAGATGTCCGCCAATGCCCCTGGGCTCATCATGATCGCCCCCAATACCGGACGGCTCAGGATGAATCTCCAAGATATGGAACGGCTCGAAATGGGTGAGGGAACGACGGTGTGCCTCACGTCGGACCGCGGTTCGTTGCAATTGCTGGTGCAGTCTGATCAATCTGTCACCACGCAGACATGCTTCTTTCCGGAGCATTTCAATGAGCCGCCAGTGAAAGACTTAATGTCGGTTCAGGTTGATCCGACGACCGGCGTTCCCTCGTTCAAGCAGACCCGCGTGACAATCGAAAAAGCGTAAGGGGAAACAGGAAACCCGCATGCGTGTGACCACACTGATCAAGCAAATCCTCGAAGCCGCATTGTTCGATGAGATTCGGGACGCCATGAAGGTCACGTTCAAACACATGTTCCACAAGCCCATCACGTTTCAGTATCCACGGGAACAACGGACCCTTCCCGACACCCACCGGGGGGCACTCGCGCTCTTACGCTACGACGACCACCAGGAACGGTGTGTCGGCTGTGATCTCTGTGAGGCCGCCTGTCCATCGCGCTGTATCAAGGTCGTCAGCTCGGAAGATGCGGCGCGTCCGCTGCAACGGTTCGCCAGCGAGTTTTACATCGATATTACGAAATGCGTCTTTTGCGGCTACTGCGTCGAGGCGTGTCCCGTCAACGCACTGGCGATGACGAAGATGTACGAGTTCTCGACCCATGATAAACGCACCTTGTTGTTCGACAAGAAGCGGCTGTACGAAATCGGCGAGCGACATCTTGACGATGCAAAAAAATATTTGTACGCGCACGATCAGGAAAAGAACGTTGAGGAAAGCAGGGAATATCGGTATTACTTCCCGCAATCGGTGCTGAAGCAGACTCAACCACCACCCAAGCATCTGGGCTAAATCGATCAATGGTTTTGGTCTTTTTTACCTATTTCTCCCTGGTTAGTATTGCCGCAGCCGTTTTGACCGTTGCACTCAAACACCCGGTGCATTGCGGTCTGGCGCTCCTGGCCCTGCTGGTCCATGTCTCCGGGCTCTTCATCCTCCTTAACGCTGAGTTTATCTGGGCCATGCAGGTCATCGCGTACGCCGGCGCGATTCTCGTCTTGTATCTCTTTGTCCTGATGCTCATGAACTTAAAGACCGACGACCGGTATTTTCATTCCTCATATCTGTACTTTCTGGTTCCAGCAGCCATTGGATCGTTGTACGTGCTGGCTCTTCTGGTCCGTTCACCTTTCGGAGGCGTAAAAGGCGATGCGACAACTGTGGCGATACTCCAGGACGGCGACACCCATGCGGTCGGGATCAAGATGTTCAGTGAGTATCTGTTGCAGTTCGAAATCGTCGGAGTGTTCCTGTTGGGCGCCGTCATCGGAGCAATTGTACTGGCAAAGACGCCGAAGCCGATCGCGGATAAACGTGAGCGGTAAGTGTTGGATTGATGACGAAGACATGCCGAAGATAATCAACCCGTTGAAGACGTAACATCACTCATTGGGATTTATGGTTCCACTCAGCGCATATGTCGCCGTCAGCGCCGTGCTCTTTATTACCGGCGTGCTCGGCGTATTGATCAGACGGAACTTCATCATCGTGCTGATGTCTGTCGAGGTCATGTTGAACGCGGCGAACATCAACCTCGTCGCTTTTTCCTATTACCTGGAATCCATGGCGGGCCAACTGGTGGCCCTCTTTATCATTGCCATTGCGGCCGGGGAAGCAGCCATCGGGCTGGCCATCATCATCGTCGTGTTCCGAGGAAAGATCTCCACGAACGTGGACGAGATGAACCTCTTAAAATGGTAATGTGACCGATCTACTCATCAAACTCATTCCGCTGTTTCCCTTGCTGGCCGTGATCCTGAATGGACTCGTGGGCAGGCGGTATTCCCACGACGTTGCGCACCGGCTTGCCTGGGGATCGGTAGGGTTATCTTTTCTCTGCACGATCGTCGTGTTTGTCGATATTCTACGGACCGGCACGCCGCATGAAGTTATCGTCTATCAATGGATCTTTGGCGGCGACCTCACCGTCAATCTAGCCTATCTCGTCGATCCGCTCACATGCATTATGTTGCTCGTGGTCACAGGAGTCGGGTTCCTGATTCACGTTTACTCCGTCGGCTACATGCACGGGGAAGACGGATTTACGAGATTCTTCACCTACATGAACCTCTTTATGGTCTCTATGTTGCTCCTTGTCATGGGGAACAACTATGTGGTGCTTTTTATTGGTTGGGAAGGGGTGGGGCTCTGCTCCTATCTCTTGATCGGCTACTATTATGACAAGGTCTCCGCCGCGAAGGCCGCCTCGAAAGCCTTTGTGGTGAACCGTATCGGCGACGCGGGCTTCCTTCTGGGCATCTTTCTCATCTTCATCAATTTCAAGACGCTCGACTATACGAAGGTCTTTGCTCAGGTCGGCCAGCTTTCGCCGGAGATGGCTACAGCGATTGCGCTCTGTCTCCTCGTCGGAGCAGTCGGCAAATCAGCCCAACTCCCCCTCTACACCTGGCTTCCGGATGCGATGGAGGGTCCGACGCCCGTCAGCGCGCTCATCCATGCGGCGACGATGGTGACGGCCGGGGTCTATATGATCGTCCGGAACCATGCCATTTTCGACTTATCACCGACGGCTATGACGATCGTCGGTGTCATCGGTGGACTGACAGCCTTGTTTGCCGCTACGATCGGTCTTGTGCAAACGGATATCAAGCGTGTCTTGGCCTATTCAACGGTCAGCCAACTCGGGTATATGATTCTCGCGTGTGGGATCGGGGCCTATACGGCTGCTATTTTTCATCTCATGACCCATGCGTTCTTCAAGGCCCTTTTGTTCCTCTCGGCCGGATCGGTGATCCACGCGCTCGCGGGCGAGCAAGACATTCGAAAGATGGGCGGCCTCAGTTCAAAAATCCCATGGACCTATCGACTGTTTTTGATTGGCACAGTTGCCATTGCAGGCATTCCACCGTTGGCGGGCTTTTGGAGTAAGGATGAAATTCTGGCCCATGCTTTCACCCATCATCACTACCTGCTCTATGGCATGGCTGCCATCGCCGCGCTCTTGACCTCCTTCTACATGTTCCGCCTAATCTATCTGACCTTCTATGGCACGTCTCGCATGGACCATCATACGGAGGAGCATGTCCATGAGTCTCCGATGGTGATGGTCGGTCCGTTAATGGCGTTAGGTGTGCTGTCCATTCTCGGTGGGTTCTTGGGGTTTCCTCCTGAACATGGCTGGCTCCATCAATTCCTTGCACCGGTCGCGGGTACGGGAGAGGAGCATGACGCGAGCACCGGACTCGTGCTTACGCTGATGATGATTGCCACAGGGATTGCCTTGCTGGGCTGGGGTCTCGCACACTACTTTTATAGCGTGAACCTCTCGGTGGCCGATCGCCTGGCCGCACAGTTTCAGGCGGCCTACAGGATCTTGCTCAACAAGTACTACGTCGATGAGCTGTATGACCTGTTATGGGTAGAGTCGACCAAGAAGTTGGGATTTCTGCTCGATTGGTTCGATCGCACCGTGATTGATGGTCTCGTGCGCGCCATCGCACACTTGGCCGATTTGGCCGCGGCAGGTTCGACCTGGCTTGAGAAATACGTGATCTACAGCGGTCTCAACGTGATCGGGTACGGCAACCATCTTGCCGCTCGCCAGTGGCGGCAACTACAGAGCGGGATGGTACATCATTATGCCGCTGTCATTGTGGCAGGGCTCTTTCTGCTGGCACTCATTATTCAGCTCATCATGCAACTATAACGCACTGTGATGTTAGAAGAACTGGCCTCAACGTTTCCTATTCTCACCTGTATTCTTTTTCTTCCCGTCATCGGGGCGGTCGTCCTGTGGCTGTTCGACGACGAGGACATGGTCAGGACCTCGGCTTTGACGATTGCACTCTTGGAGTTGGCCCTCTGCGTATTCGTTCTCTTACGATTCACTCCAGATTCGGCTGCCATGCAGTTTTCCGAACACGTACCGTGGATTCCTGCCCTTGGAATCAGCTATCACCTTGCGGTCGATGGGATCAGTGTCCTCTTCGTTGGGCTCACGGCATTTCTCACGGTTCTGATCGTGATCTATTCCTGGGATACCGTCCGCCATCAAGTGAAGCTCTACATGATGGCGCTCCTCGCGCTCGAAACGACCACGATGGGGATCTTCCTCTCCATCGACTTGATCCTCTTCTTCGTCTTTTGGGAACTCATGCTCATCCCCAGTTACTTTCTGATCAAACTCTGGGGTGGAGGGGCGGAGCGCCACTACGCAGCACTGAAGTTCGTGCTCTATACCCTGCTCGGTAGCGTCTTCATGTTGGTGGGCATCGCTCTTCTGGATATCAATTTTCACCAGTGGGCAACGCTGCACCATATGGAGCCGACCTACTCGTTTGACTTGTTGGAACTGCTCTCCGTCCCGATCCCGCTTAGCCAACAAATCCTCATTTTCTGGCTGTTGTTCCTTGGCTTTGCGTTCAAGGCCCCGGTGTTCCCCTTCCATACATGGCTTCCAGACGCCCTCCTCGAAGGCCCCATTGGCATGGCGGTGGTGCTGGCTGGGCTAAAGCTCGGGACGTTCGGCTTCATCCGATTCAGCATTCCGTTGCTCCCGGACGCATCAAAAAGTCAGACCGTCGTCACGGTCATCATGGCACTGGGATTGACAGCGATTCTCTATGGGGGGATCATGGCGCTGATCCAGCATGATTTGCGACGACTCCTCGCGTTCAGTAGCATCAGCCACATCGGGTTCGTGGTGATCGGCCTGTTCGCCCTAAACTATCAGGGGCTCCAAGGCAGTCTACTCACCATGGTCAATTTGGGATTCAGTACGGCGGGTTTGTTTTTTATCGCAGGTTTTCTCTACTCACGTCAGCAGAGTACCCAACTGGGCTCATTTGGCGGCATGGCCAAACGGACTCCCTTGCTTGCAAGCTATTTCTTGTTCCTCGGTTTGGCGGGGATCGGTTTGCCCGGTACCAGTGGCTTCGTCGGTGAATTCCTCATTCTTTTGGGAACCTTCAAGGCCAATTGGCTGTACGGTGCAATCGCGGTCACTGGCATCATCTTTACCGCGGCATATTTTCTCTGGTACTACGAGCGGTCGATGCTGGGACCGCTCGGCAAGGCTGTCAAGGACACGATCAGCGATCTCCATCCACGCGAAATGCTCATCGCGTCGGCCTTGTCGGTGATGATCCTCTGGATTGGGCTCTATCCCGCGCCCTTCTTGAGAATGATGAACGGATCAGTGCAGGCGTTGGTGGATCGACTGGAACGGGGAACCGTGGCGTCAATCGAGTCCAAGCCACTGGCAAAGGTGGAGTAATTCGTATGGGCGACTACACACTGCTCTATATCCTGTTTGCCCCCTTCGTGGGAGCCATCGCGCTGATCTTCGTCTCCAACCGGCAAGCGATGCTTGTGCGGGGCATCGCTGCGGGATCGGCCTTTGTCTCCCTGCTCGCCTCAGTCTATCTGTTCTACGCCTACGATCACGTCAAGGGGGGATTCCAATTCGTCCAGAAATTCGAATGGTCTCGCCAGTTGGGCATCTCACTTCACCTCGGGGTGGATGGGATTGGAACTCCGCTGGTGCTGGCATCGGGCATCTTGTTGTTCGCAGGAGTTTTCGTGTCCTGGCATATCAAGGATCGGGCGAAAGAGTTCTATATCTGGCTGCTCATCCTCGCCGCTGCCACGATCGGCGTGTTTATGTCGTTGGATCTGTTCTTTCTCTTCTTCTTCTACGAAATGTCCGTGATCCCCATGTATCTCCTGTTGGGCATGTGGGGAAGCCACACGAAAAAGTACAACGAGATGACGGATCCGGAAGGCCTCAAACTGCGGGATTCGGTCGGGTTCATTTTCAACTTCGGATCCAACAGTAAAGAATACGCCGCGATGAAACTGGTGCTCTTTCTCTCGGCCTTTGCGGTCGCGGCGCTGATGGGTATCCTGTTGATCTACAAGTACTCGGGGCTCAATACTTTCGACATTCTAGTTTTGCGTGAACAGGCCAAGTTGATGAACATCCCGGTCTTGGGCACCACACTGGACAAGATCATTTGGCTCCTGATCTTTTTCGGCTTTGCCTCGATCGCTCCGCTGTGGCCGCTGCACTCCTGGTCTCCTGTGGGCCACGCAGCCGCGCCGGCCGCTACGAGTATGTTGCACGCGGGCGTACTGATGAAGCTCGGCCATTTTTCTATCATCCGGGTGGCGTTTGAGATTCTTCCGGAGACCACCAGAGAACTCATGCCCATCGCGGCCGTACTCTGCATGTTCAGTATCGTGTATGGCGGGTTCGTGGCGTTTTACGCCAAAGATACAAAGTACGTTATCGGGTATTCCAGTTCGAGCCACATGGGCTATGTGTTCTTAGGCATGGCCGCCTTGGACTATATCAGCTTGACTGGCGCCGTGATGTATATGTTCGCCCATGCCATGGCCACGGGCATGCTTTTCGCTATGGCCGGGTGGGTGTACGATCAGACGCACAGCCGCGACATTCCTTCGCTTGGCGGGCTCTCGAATCGCATGCCGTTCATCTCAGGTTGTTTCGTGATTGCGTGCATGGCCTCGATTGGCGTGCCGGGCACCGTGAACTTCATCGCGGAAGTCATGATCATCGTCGGTAGTTGGAACAAGTATCCGTTCCAAGTCATTGTGGCCGTGGTTGGCATTGTCGTGACCTTGGCCTACTCGTTCAAAATGATGCGCGGGATTTTCTACGGACCCATGGACCAGAAGTATAGTCACGCACGCGACGCAGTCGCTGTGGTTGATCGTCTTCCGCTCTTGATCATGATTGCCGTCAGCATCGGGTTCTTTTTCTTCCCCATGCATCTCTATAATGTGGTGCGGTCTGGCGTGGATCCCTTGATCGCGAAGATCATCCGCGTCGTGCCGGTGGCCTCGCAAGAAGGTGAAACGTTAGATGTGAAACGTGAAACGAGAAGCCTGTCAAGGACGTCCGATGGTTCGCTCTTGGCGAACAACCCGTCAGTCCTTCTCCCGCACCCCTCACGAGGGCTCGAATGACCTTTGCACTTACGATATCTCCCTCCGATCTCCTGTTGCTATTACCGGAAATCCTGCTCACGTTCTGGCTCTGTCTCATCCTGATCATTGATTTTTCGTTCCCTCGACTACCCAACGAACAATTGGCCTATTTCAGCATCGCCGGGCTCGTCGCGACCCTTGGCTGCCTGGCCTGGTTCGATATCACTGGCATCACCGGGGCTCTCTTTGCGAACATGTTCGTCCTCGACCGGATGGCTCTCTTCTTCAAAATGTTCATTGTCGGATCGACGATTCTTGTCATTCTGACATCCATCGATTACATCCATCGATTCAAGTTCTTCCGCGGAGAGTATTATTTCCTGATCGTGATGTCGGCCCTTGGGATGATGTTCATGGCCTCCGCAAACGACCTGTTGTCCGTCTTCATCACCCTGGAATTTTCCACCCTCGGCCTCTATATCCTTGTGGCGTATCTCCGCGAGGACATGGCCTCGAACGAAGCAGGCATCAAGTTTTTCATCCTGGGTATCTTCGCTGCAGGCCTCCTGGCCTATGGCATCAGCTTGGTCTACGGAGAAACAGGCAAGCTGGTGTTTTCCGATATGAAGGCGGCACAGGCCACACCAGGATTGGCCATCGGTTTCCTGCTGATTTTCGCCGCATTAGGATTCAAGATCGGCGCCGTGCCCTTCCACTCGTGGATTCCAGACACCTATCATGGATCGCCGACGCCGGTGACGGCGTTCCTCTCGATCGCGCCTAAGGCAGCGGCCTTTGCCATCCTCCTGAGAATGTTCTTCGTCTCCTTGGCGACTTTTAAGCCGATCTGGACCCTGCTGCTTGTCACGGCATCCATCTTGTCCATGACCTATGGCAACATCGTGGCCATCGCCCAAAAGAACATGAAACGCCTCTTGGCCTATTCCGGTATCGCCCAGATCGGCAACATCATGATCGGTCTCGCGACCGGGACGAAGATGGGCAGCGACGCGATGTTGTTCTACCTCGTGACCTATCTGTTCGCCAATCTCGGAGCCTTCGCCATTGTCATTGCTGTTAGCGAAGCCATTGGCAGTGAAGAAGTCGATGACTACAGCGGCCTGGGACGCCGGTCGCCATTTCTCGCCTTTTCCATGCTGATTTTTCTCTTATCCCTGGCCGGGGTACCCCCGTTGGCCGGCTTCATCGGCAAACTCTACATCTTTGTCGCAGCCATGAAGGAAGGGCTCTACATACTCATCACCGTGGGGCTCATCAACATTGTCATTTCCATGTACTACTATCTTATCGTTGTGAAGAAGATGTACATCAGCGAACCCCACGACCGGTCACCCCTTAAAGTATCGGGTCCGATCAAAGTGGTGGTCTACGTCTGTCTCGTCGGCACACTCACAATCGGCATCTATCCGCAACCCGTCACTGACTGGGTTGTCGCGGCCATCTTGATGTTTTCAAACTTAGCCGATCCAACTGCATCCCTTTCCGTTCCCCCTGCCGTCACCCCCTTTGGTAGCTGAGTCCATTAAGACGATTCCCCTCCGTCCAGCGAGTGTTTTGCTACGATAGTTCTTGCAGGGTTTTACGGAGGAGGGTACAGTTTCCACGATAGTGGGTTGCATTCTCACGTCCGGTACGCTTGAACTATGGAATCCGTCACGCAGGAACGTCCGGCCACGCCCGTAACCGTTCGATCGGAACCGGTTCCCGGCAGCGGCTCGGCACCGACTCCCAAGACCAGCGGGCTCATGGAGTGGTTTGCCCATTGGTCGATTGAGCGACGCGTCTTGGCGGGGTTTGGGCTCGTCTTTTGTGGCATTGTAGTCATCAGCGTCATTTCCTACCGCTACACCGCCGTCTTGATCGAGAATAGCCGGCTCGATACCAAGAGCCACGAATTGGTACAGCTGCTCGGTTCAGTTGGAGAGTCCCTCGGCGCCGCTGAAAGTGGCCATCGCCGCTATCTCGTCACCGGCGACGAGTCGTACCTCAGATCCTACCGGACCGTCGTCGAACAAATGCCTGAATACCTTCGGTATCTCAGAGGCCTGACGAGCGAGGAAGCCGAACAACAGGCCCGCGTGGAAACACTCGAACGGCTCATTGCCCGCCAATTGAGAGCAGAGGCGGACGCCATTACCCAGCGTGAGAAACATGGTTACGAAGCCGTCCGTCATCTCGCACTCTCTGGAGCGGCAAAGAACGAGCTCGAGGGAATCCATCGCCTGATGATGGAACTCGACTCGTCCGAGCAACGAGTCCTCCATGCCCGCGTAGCGCAATCTGCAGGAAGCACGAGAAACACGATCGCCTTGCTTGGACTCGGTGCCCTCCTGCAATTGGTTCTCTTGGCCTCCGTATACATTCTGATCCATCACGATATCACTGAGCGACGCCGTGTGGCCAAGGAGTTGCAGAGCCGGGGCGAGCTGCTCCAGGCCGCCAATAAGGAATTGGAAGCGTTTAGTTATTCTGTGTCGCACGACCTGCGCGCCCCGCTCCGTCATATCGATGGATATGCGGCCTTGTTGTCCAAGTCGGCTGGTGAGGCGCTCAACGACAAAGCGCGCCGCTATTTGCAGACGATTTCAGATTCTGCGAGGCAGATGGGGCAACTGATTGACGATCTGCTCGTCTTTTCCCGTATGGGTCGCCAGGACATGCTCCGCACGACGGTCAACTTAGATCAACTTGTGAAGACTGTCCTCCACGATTTGCGTCTTGACTTGCAAGGGCGGACAATCTCCTGGACAATACAGCCACTACCCAATGTGTCGGGCGATCCGGCGATGCTGCGCCAAGTCTTCGTGAATTTGATCGCCAATGCCCTCAAATTCACAGCCACGAGGCCGGAGACCAAGATTGAGATCGGCGCCACCAAGCACAGCTCCAGTGAAGTTGAGATCTTCGTGCGTGATAATGGGGTAGGATTCGACATGCAGTATGTAAATAAATTATTCGGTGTCTTTCAACGCCTCCATCGGAACGACGAGTTTGAAGGCACCGGCATCGGTCTTGCCAATGTCCGTCGAATCATCCATCGGCATGGGGGGCGGACCTGGGCTGAAGGGGCACTGGACCAAGGGGCCACCTTCTATTTTTCACTCCCACTCGCGAGGTCTCTCAGATGACCACTGTCAAACCTATCCTGCTCGCGGAAGATAATCCGCGTGACGCTGAACTTGCGTTGGCCGCCATGGAAGAACATCATATTGCCGACAAAGTGGTGGTGTGCCACGATGGAGCTGAAGTCCTCGACTACCTCTATTGTCGCGGAATCTTTGCCTCCAGGCAGCAGGGCAATCCCGTGGTCGTATTTCTCGATCTCAAGATGCCCAAAGTCGACGGGCTTGAGGTCTTGAGAACGATTAAGAACGACGTAAACTTGAAACCGATTCCCGTCGTCATGCTCACGTCCTCGCGCGAAGAGCGCGATTTGGCTCAAAGCTATGCATTGGGCGCCAACGCCTATGTGGTGAAGCCGGTTGAGTTTCACCAGTTCATCACGGCCGTAAAAGAACTCGGCATTTTTTGGGGCGTGATTAACGAACCGCCACCGGAAGGCTCTGAGCCGATCAAGTAGTCTCCTAACAAAGGACCTGTGAAAACTACGCTCCGTCTACTCCACCTCGAGGACGATCCGATCGACGCGGAACTCATTACCACCACTCTGCTTGAGGGCGGAATCCCTTGCCAGTCGCAGCTCGTCGACACGCGTCAGGCATTTGTGGCGGCACTCAAGGAATGCCGGATGGACCTCATACTGGCAGACTACTCAATCCCGGGTTTCGACGGCATGACGGCGCTCATCTTGGCTCGTCAACACTGTCCCGATGTGCCCTTTCTCTTCGTCTCGGCTACCATTGGAGAGGAACTGGCTATCGACGCCATGCATCAAGGGGCGACGGACTACGTGCTCAAGCAACGGCTCGGACGACTGGTGCCTTCGGTCCAGCGTGCATTGCGTGAGCTAGATGACCGTGCAGAACGGAAACGGGCGGAAGAGGCTCTTCGGCAGAGCGAGAAACAGTTTCGGCAGTCCCAGAAGATGGAAGCGGTCGGCCGGTTGGCCGGAGGGATCGCGCACGATTTCAATAATCTTCTGACCGTCATCATGGGCTACAGTCAAGTCCTCTTGACCGAACTTGGCCCTCAACACCCCCTTCGTGGAAAGATCGAAGAAACTCTGAAGGCCGGCGAACGGGCCGCGACGCTGATTCGCCAACTGCTCACATTCAGCAGCAAACAATCGCTGGACCCGAGAATTCTGTCACTCAATACGGCGGTCACGAGTCTGGAAAGTCTGCTGCGCCGTCTCATCGGCGAGGACATCCATCTCGTCAGTACACTCGATCCGACGAACGGGCGGCTGCGAGCCGACCAATCTCAGCTTGAACAGGTCCTGGCCAACCTCATTGTCAACGCACGGGATGCCATGCCGAATGGCGGAACGCTCACGATCGAAACCGCCCAGGTCGAACTGACCCGCAGTCCCGTCTACCACCTCATCCCGTTACTGCCAGGTCCCTATGTTCGGTTGTCCGTCAGCGATACCGGCTGTGGCATGGACCACAAGACACAAGCCCATATATTTGAACCGTTCTTCACCACGAAGGGGGAGGGGAAGGGCAGCGGTCTGGGCCTTTCTACGGTGTTTGGGATTGTCACTCAAAGCGGCGGTGGCATCGATGTCACCAGCCGAGTGGGCCACGGCACGCGCTTCGACTTGTATTTCCCAAGTGTCGAGTCCGACATCCTCACCACCGCGCCAACCCAGCCCTTGGGGCAGCCTCAGAGAGGCACGGAAACGATTCTCCTGGTAGAAGATGAGCCAAGTGTCCGTACACTCGTGCGAGACGAGCTGCGGAAGCTGGGCTACCGGGTTGTAGAAGCCAAGAACGGGGTCGAAGCCTGCTTGCTGGCGACGCAACAAGCAGGATCGTTCCAGCTCCTCCTGACCGATGTCGTCATGCCGGGCATGGGTGGACGGGAGCTGGCACAGCATCTCTCCGTCATCAATCCGGATTTACGAACCCTGTTCATATCGGGCTATATGGATGATATCGGCATGATGGCCGGACAAGAAGAGGGCACGAGCAGTTTCCTGGAAAAACCCTTTACCCCTGAGGTACTCGCCCACGCCGTCCGTAATCTGCTCAATGTCAGAATGCCAACAGACAGGACCGGCGCCTCTCCATCGATGTCCCCCCCAATCCCACGCTGACCATGTGAGGCGCACATCGCAGCCGGCGCCTCTCTTCCTCGAAGCATTTGACGCTCCGTATCGACGCTCTCTATACTTGACCCAGAGACACTATGGTACTGGACAACAGCTTCCACTGGTCTTTTCCTGTCGCCAGGCTTCTCCTGGGTGTCGTCTTCGTCGTGTTCGGCGGACCCTCGTCGACGACGGCTCAGTCCCTTGCAGGGGATCAACTCGGAGACGGTCTATCCATCTCGGTCTGGAATCCTCACACGCAATGCCCGGACATCGCGCCGTTGGTTGCCGTCGACATCGACCCAGACCGCTATCGATTTACGGTGCACTACTACCAGCAAGAGGGTTTCTCGGACCCGCTCGATATTCACCAATGGCAAGAACGAACCGGCCACGATTTCGTCTTCAATGCCGGGCTCTTCCGTGAGAATTATGCGTATCTCGGGCTGCTCTACGGAAACGGTCGCTCGTTGGGGAGCAAGCGGCATCCCACCTGGCTGGGGTTGTTTGTGGCAGAACCAGTGGAGGATCGTTCACGCCGCGCGCGTGTTCTGGACTTAACGTTTGATACATTCGATGAACGACAGCCTTCCTATCGAGAGGTCGCGCAATCTCTCATGCTCCTTGACCGGACAGGAAAAATCCGTGTGCGCCAAACCGGGAAACGCGCACACCAGACCCTCGTCGCAGAACAAGGCAATGGGCATCTCCTCGTTCTCAAAACTACGGAAGTGGTGTCACTCCATGCCCTTGGGGAATGTCTGCGAGACGCGTTCCCCTCGCTGCGTCAGGTCATGGCCATGGATGGAGGATCTTCTTCCGACGTCGCCGTCAGCCCCTTGCTCAGACAAGCCACGTCTAAGATGGCCGGCGTCCACACCTGGATGCCCCTGTTAGAAGGCAGCATCGCAACCCACGTCGGACTTCCAGCCGTGATCGGGGTGAGCCCACGCAGGGAGCAGGCCGGTGCCAAGACCAGTGACCGATGACTTCGTCGAGATGTGTGTCGAACTAACGGCGCCCCGATTCAACAGGAAAGCCAGCTGCGAGCCAGGCATTCATACTGCCGGTGACGTTGTAGACATGACGGTAGCCCAAGTCGGCCAGCGTTTCTGCCGCAATGTTGCTGCGATGGCCGGACTGACAATAGACCACCAGATGGTCTTCCGGCTGGGCTCCGATGTCCCGATGCCGAGCCTGAATCTCCCTGAAGTCGATATTCAGATCGGTTCCAGGAATGAATCCTGTCGCATGTTCTTTCGCAGATCGGACATCGATCAAGATGAAACCCTTCTGAGGCATCGAGGACGCCTTAGTCAACCCGGCACGCAGCTGCTGGACCGTGAGCAGGTAGGAATGATGGGCTGACACGCCACTGATCGAGATCGCAGATAGTAAAAGCAGACCGACACATGTAATGAGTATGCGCATGATCATGGTTGCCTTCTTACAGCAGACAGGGCGATGAATCGTCCGACCGGGATTGCTCTCACGAGTGTGTATGATAGGGACCGCATGAAGATCTGGTCAAGTCTCGCCGCCCTCGTCATCATCGCCTTGGCCGGCTGTGCCGAGGGAGCAAAATTGGTTCAGGAAAGGGAAGACGGGGGGGTTGTCGCCTATCCCTTCAAGGGGGAGCAGGGATCAATGCTGTCATCGTTTCGGCAAGACGCCCTCGTCCTTATGAAGGAGAAATGCGACGGACTCTATACCATCATCCGGGAAGGGGAAACTAAGGGCCGAACCCGTATGGTCAGCCCGATAGATGGCGCGCAGGAAATGGTGCAGGAGCGTCGATGGGGTATTCAGTTTCAATGCAAGTAAGTGCTGCGGAGAGGAATTGGATTCTAGCGTGTTTCAACCTGCTGTCGCGTCAGATCATTGATCGTCAGCAGACTGATCAGCGCGACCCCTTCCCGTTCGACGCGGGCGCGCCCATCCTGTTCTTTTCGATCTACGATGACGAGCGCCTGACTCACCACAAGGCCGGCCTGTCGAGCCGCGGCAATCGCTTTCAGCAGGGACCCACCGCTCGTCAAGACATCGTCTACGATCAACGCGTGATCCCCGGGGCGCACGGCTCCTTCAATCAACTTTCCTAAACCATGGTCCTTTGCCTGTTTCCGCACCACGAAGGTCCGCCAGTCCTGACGTGGAGTGGCTCCGTAGCAATAGTCCGAGATGGTCGTGGCAATAGAGATCGCGCCGATTTCGAGCCCTCCAAGGCAGTCGATGGTCACTCCTGCCAATGCGTCATGCGCGAGATGCCCCACGAGCCGGCGCGACCCAGGATAGGCCATGAGCGATCGACAGTCGACATAGAAGGGACTACTCTGACCCGACGCCAGCGTGAATCCTTTGATCGGATCCCACTTGAACGACTGCGTGTCATGAAATGCGCGCGCCAAGTCGTCTTGTATTGTCATGATCGATTGTCCGCAAGGGCGGCAGAAGGATGAATCCCATGCCGCGGAGCTACTACGTATAAAAACAGGTATTTCATTGACCTTGTTCTCCTTCTCACGCTACGGTCAAATGACATAAACCTATCAATATAGCCTTACTTGAAACAGCGCAGCTAACAAGACCCGAGCATCGCTGGTGGGCACGTGGTGGCCGGCCGCCTTGGCGGCTTTGTCCTTTCGACATCCTGAGGAGGTTGATCTTCGACCGAATCCGTCTTCGTGCGGGGTTCCGACGAAGGATTCGGGTGAATCGCACAGCCGGACCAGACCCACACGAGACTCATGATCAAGAGCCACTTCAACAAGCCAGCAACCTCATTGCAAGATGTGGATGCGCTGCACCCCTGGGTCATCTTGGCATAGCTTGAGGGCAAAGTGAAGCGACAACCAATGGGGCAGACTATCGGTCATATATATTATCGAAAATTTCTCTGGCGCGTGATTTTCCTCCTCTGCACCGGTCTCTTAATCCATGCCATTCCCAGCCAGGCCCAAACGACAGCCCCTGTCGATAGCCTGATTGTGAAGGGATTTCTCTTCAGCGGAAACACCGTCGTCTCTCAGGCCGAGCTGGAGGCACTCACTCAACCCTACGTCGGGCGCGCGCTCACTTTACCAGACCTCGAAGAGGTTGCCGCGAGCGTAGGGGATCGCTACAAGCAGAAAGGTTACACCCTCGCGACCACCTACGTGCCGCAGCAACAAATACGATTCGGCGTAGTTACCATCGCGATCTTGGAAGGCCGAGTTGGAGAAATCTCCGTCACCGGCAATCAGCACTATTCGACCGAATTCATTCGTGGCAGGTTTGCACAGGCCATGGAGGACAATGTCATTCGGAACGTGGCGCTGGAGCGCGCGCTACTTTTACTCAACGAGTATCCCAACCTCAAAGTCTCTGCTGTGCTGGAGCCAGGCGCCTCGACCGGCTCGACGAATGTGCATGTGAAAACTGAGGACAAGCTGCCGATTCACGCCACGCTGGACTACAATAACTACGGCGCCAATACGATCTCGCGGAACCGAGTCGGCGCAGGGGTCGAAGTCGGCAACGTACTCTTTGACGGTGCGACACTCAACCTCAACGGGATTTTGGGTGACCACCCGGACCGGCTGCTGTTTCTTACCGGCGCGTATGCGGTCCCTATCGGAGTTCACGGGACCAAGTTGGTCCTCTCAGGCTCCGATGGACGATTCGACGTCGGCGCCCAACTGGCGGCCCTCCAGATTCATGGCACCATCAAGACCTACGATATCTCTGTCACGCACCCCTTTATTAAGACACGATTTCAGACGTTGATGGCCGAAGCGGGATTCGCCTCGAAAGACAATCGGCTCTTTATCCTGGGCAATCTGACCGGTACGACCGAGTCCGCATGGCCAAGCTTGGCGTGAATTACGATCGCCTCGACCTATCCGGGCGCACATACTTTTCGTTGTATGGATTTCAAGGGTTAGGGGAGGTGCTGGGTGGCATGGATAACAATACCCTGCAGACCACCAGACAGGGGACCGATAATCGTTTTACCAAAGCAACACTGAATGCCGGACGCATTCAGAGTCTCGGCCATGACGTGCTGCTGGTCATACGAGCGAACGCGCAAGCTACGACAGGTCCGGTCGTGGTCATCGAGCAGATGCTCTTGGGTGGACCGGATTCGGTACGCGGCTATCAACTCGGCGAGCGGTTCATGGACGAGGGCTACACCGTTTCGGCTGAGACCCGCGTGCCGTTCTTTCCGTCAATGCTCGGCTCGACGCAAGCCGCGGTCTTCATTGACCATGGGGCCGGACGGTTACGCAATCCCCAACCAGGTGAACAGGCTTCAAGCAGTTTGACTGGCACAGGAGTTGGATTGCAGACGGAGTTGCCGTACTTCTCAACCAGGCTTCGTGCCGACGTGGGATTTCCCATCGGTCCTACGCCGCATGGTGGGACGGTGGCAGGAGACCGGTCTCCAACATTCTATTTGCAAGCCATCGCCCGGTTCTGAGCCTATGCGAATGACTTTCTCTGCCTGTGGGTAAACAATGATCTCTACGGCGACTCGTTGTAACTCGTTAAAACGTCAGTATTTTCTTGCGCGCTATCAGGTTACCCCCTCCGAGGCACACCGTTTGTATAACGACTTCTCATCAAGTAACGGCGACACTCTCTATATATAGGAGGAGCCCACAGGAACGATGACCAACCGGACCCCCAAGAGAATCGCAGTCGGAAGCCGGTGGCGCGGATTTTCAAATCCGCACCGGGTCCTCTGTGCCCTATTGGCCTCTCTCCAAATTCTGCTGCCAAGCCTGGTTGCGGCCCTCCCGAGCGATGGCAACGTGGTCGGCGGTCACGCCGACATTCAACAGGTCGATTCGAAACATCTGAACATTCAACAGGTCACCGACAAGGCCATTCTCAACTGGAAGAGTTTTTCGATTGCGGCCGATGAAGGCGTGCGTTTCGTGCAGCCGTCGGTCACCTCGATTGCCTTGAATCGAGTCGTGGGGACCGATCCCTCCGTCATCCTCGGCCACCTTCAATCGAACGGTCGAATTTTTCTCATCAATCCGAACGGCATCCTCTTCGGCGCCGGCGCGCAGATTGACGTTGGCGGACTGCTCGCGACCACCTTGCAAATCCGCAACGACGATTTCATGGCTGGACGTTATCTCTTTGCGCAAGACCCCTTAAAGGGCATGCATAGCGTCATCAACCGTGGCACGATCCAGGTGTCCGACCATGGCTATGTGTTTCTTGTGGCACCCGGTGTGTCGAACGAAGGGGTCATCATTGCCAACCTTGGGAAAGTCCTGTTGGGATCCGGGCAGAAACTGACGGTCGATCTCATGGGTGATGGACTGATCAAGTATGCGCTCAGCGGCAAGGTCCTCGACCAGGTGATGAGCGCTGATGGAAAACCTCTCAGCTCGGCCGTGAGCAACAGCGGAACGATCCAAGCCGACGGCGGCCATGTGGTTTTGCAGGCGAAAGCCGCCGGAGATATTTTCTCTTCCGTCCTAAATCAAAGCGGCGTCATACGCGCCCGCAGCCTTGTCAACCAAGAAGGAATCGTTCGGCTTGATGGAGGAGACAGTGGATTGGTGCAGGTGGCTGGAACCATCACTGCCTCAGGCCTTTCAACCGGCCAAAAGGGTGGACAGGTCTCCGTTATTGGTGAGTCCGTCGCATTGCGTGAAATGGCGAAAATTGATGTCTCCGGCGACGTCGGTGGCGGGACTGCGCTCATCGGAGGCAACTACCAAGGTTTGGGGCCGGAACCCAATGCGGCTTCGACGTTTGTGGCAGCCGGCGCTTCGATTGCCTCGGATGCCGTCACGAACGGCGATGGTGGAAAAGTGATCGTCTGGGCCGACGGTCATACCGACTTCGCGGGAAGCATCTCGGCGAAGGGCGGACAGCTAGGCGGCAACGGCGGCTTCGTCGAAGTCTCCGGGAAAAATACACTCGGCTTTGCGGGACAGGTGAACACCTCCGCTCCGCTTGGACGGACCGGAATACTGCTGCTCGACCCCACCAACATCACGATTTCAACGGGCGCGAACGCTAACATCGTCGGGCTCCCGACTGGCCCGGTCTTCACCGGCGCCGCGCTGACATCGACCCTGAATGTGGCGACCCTTCAAAACGCGCTTGCTGTCAATAACGTGACGGTTGATACGGCCAGCGCGTTCGGGAGCGCCGGCAACATCACTGTGTCGAACGCGGTCACATGGGCCAGCGCAAATAGCTTGACGCTTCAAGCCAACAACAACATCAACGTCAACGCCGGCATCACAGCAACAGGCGCGGGCGCGATCCGCCTTTTTGCCGGAGGCAGCGTCAATAGCGCCGCCGCAGGCGTGCTCACGACGGCAAGCGGTGGGGTCACGATTCAGTCGGTTGGCGTTTCGACCCTGGCCGGCAATGTGGCCCTCGGAAGCGGCACGCTTTCAGTGAGTAACGCCGGAGCCATGACGATCAGCAGCATTGTGAGTGGAACGGGAGGACTGACAAAGACTGGCGCTGGTACCCTGACGCTGTCGGGGAACAACACCTACATCGGGGTGACGAACATCAACGTTGGGATACTGACGTTGGGTGCCGCCAATCGGATTGCGAACACCAATGACGTCACGGTGGCGGGCGGCGCGACCTTCAATCTGAACAACTTTGCCGAAACGATCGGCTCCTTGAGCGGGGCCGGCAACGTGACGCTGGGCACCGGTACTATGACGACCGGGGGCAACAACGGCACGACCACCTACTCTGGCATCATGAGTGGCACAGGCGGGCTTGCCAAAGCGGGGACGGGTGTCTTCACGCTCTCTGGAGCGAATACGTACACCGGTGCTACCACGATCAATGCGGGCACCCTGCAATTGGGAGCAGCGGAACGGATTGCCAATACAAGCGCCGTCACCGTGGCCGGGGGCGCCACGTTCAATCTGAACAACTTTGCCGAAACGATCGGCTCTTTGAGCGGAGCAGGCAACGTCACCCTTGGCAGCGGCACACTCATCGCCGGCGGCAACAACACCTCGACGACGTATTCCGGAATCATGAGTGGCACGGGTGGGCTGACCAAGGCAGGAACGGGTGTCTTCACCTTATCCGGCGCCAACACGTATACCGGCACCACCACGATCAACGCAGGCATGCTCCGCGTCGCCGGCGGGGCGGCGATTGCCGATACCTCGGACGTGACGCTTGCCAATGTCGCTGGCGCTACCCTCGATCTCAACGGCACCAACGAGACAATCGGTTCACTCGCGGGCGGGGGCGCACTCGGTGGCAACGTGGCGCTCGGCACGGGCGTGCTGACAACCGGCGGGAACAACGGCACGACCGCCTATACCGGCATCATCAGCGGTACCGGTGGTTTGACCAAGGCTGGCACGGGCGTGTTCACGCTCTCCGGGGCCAACACCTATACAGGGGCCACCACGATCAACGCCGGGACGGTGACGTTAGGCGCGGCCAATCGCATCGCCGACGTGAGTGCTGTCACGGTTACCGGCGGCACGACCTTTAATCTGAATGGCTTCGCTGAAACCATCGGCTCCTTGATTGGAGCCGGTAACGTAACGTTGGGTGCCGGTACCCTTACCACGGGTGATGCCGCCAACACGACGTTCTCCGGGATCATGAGTGGCACCGGTGGATTGACGAAGCAAGGCATCGGCGTCTTCACCCTCTCGGGAAACAACACCTACAGCGGGGTCACCAACGTCAATGCTGGGACATTGGTCGCCACGGCTAACAATGCGTTAGGCACGACGGCCGGTGGCACGACCGTCGCCTCCGGCGCCACACTTGGTTTCTCCGGCGGCATCAACTACAGCACTGCGGAGCCGGTCACAGTCAACGGCGGAACCCTTGCTAATATTGCCGGCAACAACATCTTCGCTGGCCCCATCACCTTGACGGCAAACAGCTCCATCACAGTTGCAGATGGAACAGCGTTGACCGTTGGGGGAACGATCAACGGTGGCTCACAGCTCAACATTTCAAGTGGTACGGGGAGCATCAACTTCTTGAGCGCGATTGGAGGAACCACCCCGCTGTCCTCGCTAACCGCAAACGTGGGTTCCATCAGCTCGGGTCCCGTCACGACGACCGGCACGCAGACCTATACCGGACCCACCACGCTCAACGGAAATCTCACCACGACGAATAGCGCGATCACATTCAATAGCCCCGTCACCCTCGGGGCTAATACAATCTTGGACACCAGCGCCGGCGACATTGCGTTTGGCAATACGCTCAACGGGGCCTTTAGTCTGAATGCGAACAACACTGGGACGACGACCTTCGGCGGCATTGTGGGTGGTGCGACCGCCTTGACCAGTCTCACCACCAACGCCGGCGGCACCACGGCCATCAATGGGGGTTCCATCACGACCTCAGGCAATCAGACCTACAGCGACGATGTGACCATGAATCAGGCGACGACGCTGACCTCCTCAGGAGGAGCCGTGACGTTTGGAGGCAACGCGACAAACACCCTAGCCGGAGCCGCGCTGACCATCGATGCGCCAACCATCAATCTCACGGGCGGTACCACCATCGCCACGATAGGCAACGGCAACATCAATTTCTTTACCGATACGTTGAATCCGAACGGCGCGAGCATCAACGTGGGGACCGGGAGCTTTGCCCTTGCCCCGAATGTGCTGACCAGGACGATTGAGTTTGGGGATGTGAATACCGGTCTCCCGACCGACGTCTACTACGGATCGAACTTCGGCAGTGTCACGGCCGGCAGCTTCACGATCGGTCGTCTCGCTCAAACCGGCGACATTTTCGTGACCGGCGTGGCAGCCGCTCCGGC
This sequence comes from Nitrospira sp., assembly GCA_043745235.1. GTDB lineage: Bacteria > Nitrospirota > Nitrospiria > Nitrospirales > Nitrospiraceae > Palsa-1315. The sequence goes on from JAYTTD010000142.1 coordinate 38,906, forward strand.
ATCGATCAATATGGTGAACGGCGGCACCGGGTCTATCACGTTCCAAACCAACCCCTATGTGAGCGGTGGTCGAAATCTCGGCGTCCTCGCCGGCTCGGGCGGCATTAACCTCAGCAGCGATCTAACTCTCGGCGCCGGTACGTTACGGTTAACGACGACGGGGGCAATCACGCAGACCGCCGGAGCCATCACGGCCAATACGGTCGGCCTCTCGGCCGCCACAGACATCACGCTCGCGCAGCCTGCGAACAATGTGACGACGCTGGCCGCCCAGACCACAACAGGTAACATATCCTTCGCTGATACGAATGACTTCACGATTGGCAGCGTCAGTGCGACCGCGGATGGTTTTCACCCGGCCATTACCGGCCTGACCGCCAGCGCCGGTATCATCACCTTGCAGAGCGGCGGAGCGGTTACGCAGACGCAAAGAATCTTGGCCTCGGCGCTGAGCCTGCAAGGCAGCGGGCCCTATCAATTGACCGATGCCGGCAACAATGTGACAACGCTGGCCGCCAACACAACCGGCAATCTTCAATACACCGACGTTGACGCCCTCACGGTCGGCACGGTCGGCGCCCTCAATGGGATTACGGCCGCGGGCGATGTGGCGTTGACGACCCTGGGCGGTGGCGCACTGACCGTCTTGAACGGCATCACGACGACGAATAACGGCACCGTGACTCTGACGAACGCCGGCTCCCTGGCGCTCAACGCCGATGTCGCAGCCGATGGGGCCGTGCTGCAGAACGGTGCGGGCGCCGTGACGACCGGTGGTGCTGGCACACGCAGCATCACTACGACTGGCGATAACGTCACGATCAACCAGGCTCTCACTCTTGCGAGCGATCTATTGGTGGATACGAACAGTGCTGTCTCGGGCAACGTCACCTTCAACAGTACGATCAATGGCGGACAAAATCTGGTCATCAACACCGGCGGCGCCACCACCTTCGGTGGTGTGGTCGGCGGCACGACCGCACTCACGAGTCTCACCACCAACGCCGTCGGCACCACCGCGATCAATGGCGGCGCGATCACGACGACCAGCAATCAGACCTATAACGACGCGGTCACCCTCGGCGCCAATACAATCTTGAACGCCGGTGCCGGTGCTCTGACGTTCGGGAACACCCTCAACGGCGCCTTTAGCCTGACCGCCAATAGCACTGGCAGCACAATCTTCGGTGGATTAGTCGGGAACACAACCGCGCTCACGAGTCTCACGACCAACGTCGGAGGAACGACCGCCATCAATGGGGGGGGCTGTCACCACGACAGGAGCCCAGACGTACAACGATACGGTCACGCTTGGGGCTAATACGACGTTGAACGCCGGCGCCGGCGACATTGCGTTTGGCAATACGCTCAACGGCGCCTTTAGCCTGACCGCCAATAGCACTGGCAGCACAATCTTCGGTGGATTAGTCGGGAACACAACCGCACTCACGAGCCTCACCACCAATGCCGGCGGCACCACCGCCATCAATGGTAGCGGGATCACCACCAACGGGACACAGACGTATGGGGCGGTCACGCTGGGAGCGGTGACGGTGCTGAGCAGTGGCGCCGGCGCCATCACCGTGAATGGAACGATCAATGGCGCCCAGAACCTCACACTGAATGCCGGGACAGGCAACATCGCCATGAACGGCGTGGTCGGTGGTCTCACGCCGCTCGCAAGCCTCACGGTCTCGAACGCCGGGAATGTGACATTCGGCGGCAACGTCACAACGACGGGTAATCTTACGCAATCCGCCGGCACTGGCACGACGACACTGAATGGTGCATCCATCGGCGGTTCGTTGGCGCTGACGACGGATTCGCTTGTGGTGGCCACGGCTCCCGTCTCGGTCGCCGCCGGCCCGATTACCTTGACCGCCGCGAATACGGTGAACCAGAGCGCGAGTCTAACGGCGAGCGGTGCGAGCCCCGTCAACGTGATGGCGACCGGCGGCGCAATCATGTTGGCAGCTGGCGCCACGACCAGCAGCGGCACTGGTGCCATCAATTATACGGCGGGAACGAATGTGACGCTGGGCTCACTGACCACAGGTGGGGGAGTGAACGTCATTGCGAATGGGGGATCCGTCCTGAGTGCAGCGGGATCAGGCACGAATGTCACGGCTGGAACGAACTCGACAGTACAGGCTTTCAACGGCGTCGTCGGGACGCAAGCAGCACCGCTGACGGTCAACGTGAATTCTGGCACGCTCAGCATTCGCGCCACGACTGCTGTTGCCGGCATCTCGGCATTCTTGACGGGCACCGTGCTCCCGAGCACCGTGCTCACGCTCTTGAACGTGCCACCTGGACTGGTCTGCTTCAACAGTTGCCCTGTTCCTCCGAGCAACAATCCTCTTGCTGGTTTCTTCGGATTGATTCCCTCGTTCAGCCGCCATTCGGTTGTGCCTTGGTACCTTCAAGAGCCGTCCAATCCTCCGTTAGTCAGCGTCGTTTCCACATACGTCCCGGGAACCGTCGTTGCGGAAGCGGAGAGCGATGTGAAATCTGACGATCGAAGCGTAGCTCGCGCGATCCCACCATGTTTCCCGGAATCGGCTTGCAGGCCTGGCGCCAGCATCCTCACAGCACCAGCTGACGGAGAGGATCCGGAACTGCCTACGGCTCGATAGTCTCCATGGGTGGAGCACCATGATCGTCGTCAGGAAAATCGCTTTACCTGCTCCGCCAACGTGCTCGCGACAAGATTCAGATCGAACGGCCAGGCATAACGGAGTTCGATTCCGGGATACTGAGGCCGGAGATGGTCGAGGATTTCAGGAATCTCAATCTCCGAGTGAGAACCGCCAGGAGTGAACATCGTCGTGGCGACGGTAATGTGCGTCGCGCCTTTGTTGATCAACTCCTCCACCGACTCTTCCAATGTCGGCGCGCAGAACTCGTTGTACGCCACGGCAAAGAGCACATCACCTAGGTTGGCTCGCAACTGAGCAGCCACCGCCTCAAGTCCTGATTGATAGGGGTCCGTCTCCGGTGTCCTCGGCCACTGGCGAATTTTTGTGTCCACTTCACGTTCTTCTGCCGACATCGGGGTTCCCGTCGCTCGCCGCTGCCCTTCCAGCCGTTTCAGCTTCGTGACCAACTCTCCCGGGCAACCCTTGGGAATGCCACCGTGACCAACCAGAATCACTCCGCGTGTCGTTTTCGCCATCTTATGACTCCTCTTGTTGTTACTCGCGTCCGTTTCCAATCACATTGAGCCCGTCGTGACATTCAAGTATTCCTGGAGATTGGTTTTTCCGTAACGACTTGCCGGGTACACTGTTCGAATAAATCCAGCTACTAAGGCCATCACTTTCTTTACCGCTGGAGTCTTTTCAGGATCTGTGGCAGGCAACAGACGGACGGTGATCGTGTTGTCATGCTGTTTGAGCTGGACGAAAAAGTTGCACGCAGCGCCCTGCTCGATCGCCACCGACTCCAGCAGCGCCTCCTTGCCGCCTCGTCCCAGGTAGAACTCCTGCACCTTGAGAATCTCGGTTCCCGCACGCTGAATAATCGGTGTGAAGGCTTGATACAAGCCCTGAAGATCACCGGCTTCTTCTATGACAACATGCGGCATGTTCTTTCCTTTCTACACATGATTCCTCAACATCAGTTCCTTCGGATGCGGATTGAGATAGACCTGCTCGCGAATGTAGCTCACGTCAAAGATCTGGACGTAGTGCTTGATCAGTGTCAGAGGGACAATCAAGGGCGTGAGTCCGTGATGATAATCGCCGATTACACCCAACAGCTCGGCCTTCTCGGGAGCGCTGAGCCGCTCCTTGAAATACCCCAGAATGTGCTGGAGCACGTTCACGTGCTTCCGCACCGTTGCCTTCACCGCCAGGGTCTTCATGAACAGATCGCCATACCGGAGTGCGAGTTCCTTCGGAGGATGCCGTTCCGTCTCCCCAACCAGCCGTCCGAGCACTGCGCATTGTTGCGGGTGATGGGCTAAGAGCAAGTATTTATGGATTGTGTGGAACTGCACCAGGGTCTGCCTCGTGGCTCCGCTCTGAACGAGATCCTGCCAGCGGTGGTAACAAAAAACACGCTCGATAAAATTCTCCCTCAGCGTAGAATCGTAGAGCCGCCCTTCTTCCTCGACGGGAATGAGCGGAAACTCCTCGATAAAGGCCCGGGCAAATAGCCCGACCCCATTCCGATTGGGCATCCCATCCTTATTGTAGACTCGAACTCTCTCGATGCCGCAGCTCGGCGAACCCTTTTTAAAGACGTATCCGGAGAGTTCCAGCTCCTTGAGTTCTTCGATGCGATTCGTGGTCAGCGTCTCCAGTGCGCGCGTGTGATCCGTCCCGTTCTTGATCGTCACGAGTCGGGGATCCAGAGGATCGCCGACCAGCCGCATCGCCTCGCGAGGGGTGCCCAGCCCAGCCTCAACCTCGGGACAGACAGACACCCACTCCACATAGCGGCCCAACACATCGGTCAGAAAACTATCTCGCTTATGTCCCCCATCGAACCGGACTTCGTCACCGAGGAGACAACGGCTGATACCAAGACGGAGCGGTGCGGTCGTCATCGCATTTCCCGTTGTTTGCCGAGAGCCAAATACTCCTCGCGGGCTTGCTGGTGATCCACAATGGGCGAAGGGTAGTCTACACCAATACGGCATCCCCGCAGGGCCTGTTCTTCCTGGGTCATCAGATGCGGCGCATGGATCCTGTTAGTCGGAACGGCCGCAAGCTCCGGAACATACTGTCGAATATATGTGCCTGCCGGATCGAATTTCCTGCTCTGCAGCATGGGATTGAACACTCTGTACCCCGGCATGGAGTCCGTCCCGGTCGAGGCAGTCCATTGCCAATTTCCGTTATTGGCCGCTAGGTCGGCATCGATGAGCTGCTGTATGAAATAACGCTCACCGCTTTGCCAATCGATCCGGAGATCCTTGATGAGAAACGACGCCACGACCATCCGCACGCGATTGTGCATCCACCCGGTCTGGTTCAGCTGCCGCATGCCTGCATCCACTAACGGATAACCGGTCCGTCCTTCGCACCAGGCAGCATAGAGACGATTCCACTCCGCTCCTGCCAGACGGGGTCTCGGCAATCCATCCTTGCTTCGGAATGGACCGGAGGCCACTTGCGGAAACGCGGACAAGATTTGTTGGAAAAACTCACGCCAGATCAATTCATCGATCCAGGTGAGCACATCACGACGCGACCGACGGTCGCCTGTGGCGATCGTACCCAATGCCGCATGCACGGCGGTTCGCATCGAGAGCGTCCCGAACCGGAAGTGTGGCGACAATTTGGATGTCCCGTCGATCGCAGGGAGATTCCGCCCTTCAGCGTACGTGTGGACGGGACCGTTAAGAAACCAGCGGAGCCGCCGTTGCGCGTCCTTCTCTCCCGGTGTGATCGACAGGGGCACTGCCTGATAGCCGAGATCTTCCACCGTCGGCAGTGCGATCCATGGGAGCGAGGAACCGGTTCGCTGGCCCCGTACTCTGGCGGGGAGGGGAAGGAGCGCCGGAGTTGCGGCGTGCCACTTGGTCCACCACCGGGCGCGATAGGCGCTGTATCGCTGCAACGGATTTCCTGTCGAACCTCTGATCTCTTCAGCTTCGAATACCACATGGTCTTTGAACGTATGGACCGCCACTCCTCGGGTCATAAGCACCTGCTGGACTTTCCGATCTCGCTCGATCGACACCGGTTCGTAATCGCGATTCCAGTAAATAGCATCGGCCCTGACGTCTGCGACGAAGCGGATCACCTCGTCGATAGGATTCCCCTGGCGCCACTGCAGGACAAGCCCTCGAGCGGCCATGGCACCGGCGATCTCATTGAGACAAGAGACCATGAACGTGACACAGGGCGAGCCGAACTGCCTCGAGCGCAAAAGGGGATCGTCGAATACGAAGAGGGGAATCACGTCATCGCATTCAGCGCAGGCCGCAATGAGCGCCGGCTGATCTTCCAGCCGCAGATCCCGTCTGAGCCAGACAACTCCTCTCATTACTCTAATCCTTTCGCTACAGAGGTGTGGTGCTTCGCTTCCAGGTCCTCATCCGTGAAAAGGTCTCATCTCCTGGTCACATACGCGACGAACAGCATCGTCGTAGTCATTGAGCCTGTTGCTGCCACAACCGATCGACTCAGTGACAAAACCGTTTCAACATTCCCTCACGGCCGCTTCATCGACTGTTCAATAAGAGTGCGGAGTTCCAACAGTTCGATGTTCTTGGAATCGATGGCCAATCCGCGACTCACCGCCTGCTGCGCATCCGCAAACCGTTCTTGCCCCATGTCCACCAACGCAGCAATGTAGCGATCCCGAATCTGCTGTTCGATTTCGGGTGGGGCGGTCTTGGCACAACGGAAGCCCAACCCCACCCCATAGCTGTTATTCAGCTGGTGATTCCAGAACCGATGCGTCGCCCTGACCGTGCCTTCCGGCGCAGCCCATGATCCGCCGCGAATGACGCGCTTTTCACCCAACGTCAGCAGGTCCACACGGGTACCGGTTCCTCCAATCCATACGGGTTTGGCCGGACCGCTCGGATTCACCATGGTTTCAAGCTTTCCATAGTAGCTCGGGTCATACCAGTCGGAGACCCACTCGAAGGCATTGCCCGCCATGTTGTACAGGCCGTAGTAACTGGCACCTTCTGGGTAGGAATTCACCGGCATGGTCGCGTCGTGATTCAGGCCATAGTTGGCTTTGGACGGATCGAAGTCATTGCCCCATGGGTAGAGGTTGGCCTCGGGGCCACGAGCCGCCTTTTCCCATTCCGCTTCGGTTGGAAGGCGCTTCCCGCGATATTCACAGAAGGCGTTGGCGTCCTCCCAATTCACTCCGACGACCGGCTGTTCTGGCTTATTCAAGCGAGGATCATCCCAATAGGCCGGGGCCGAGTGGGATGATGTCTTCATGAAATCGTCGTAATCCCTATTCGAGACTTCGTACCGATCAATGAGGTACGAATCCAGGAATACCATGTGAGCCGGACTCTCGTCGTTCAAGGCCTTAGATGACCGGGATATTTTCATCCATTTGTTATGCGCCGTCGGCTTTTTCCATGAGTCCGCAGGTTCTTCCTTATCAAGCCCCATCACTGAGGGTCCATGCCCGACATATACCATCTCCCTGGGGATCGAGGATTCTTCCGCATGGCTTGTTCCGGTCGGCAGGGTCATGCCGGCCTGTTCACCAAACGCAGGACTCCCGCCAAACATGACGACCAGTCCAAGAGCGACAAACGTCTTCAGGCGGTTGATCATGATGCCCTCCTATCGCGACGGACCACTAGGTGATCCCATCCCGGACTTATAGAGTTTTTCGCCAGCGATGCGCGTGATCGCAATCTCACGCACGCCTCCGTCCCCCTTCACGCCCAGCTTCACCACGGTGCCCGCATCCCCGCGCACCATCATGATCACCTGCTCATAGGTCTTCCCGGTGACGGCCGCCCCGTTCACCGTGACCAGTTCATCGCCATGCTTGAGGCCTGCTTGCTGGGCCGGACCATCCGGATGCACATGGGCCACGTACAACGAAGCCGGATCGCCGATCCGTTCAGCCCCGACATGCAGCGACACGCCAATCACCCCGTTTGGCAGGCTGGCATCGTCTCCGTGCGGTCGCTGGGCCTGGCTCCCTGACATGTCTTGCCCCTCAGCAGCCCTGACCTCACTCGTCTTCCCTGAGATCTGAAACAGCACGACAGTCAGCACGCTTAGCAGTACGGTGGTGGTGACGCTGATCTTCCTAGTCATCATGTGATTGCCTCCTTGTTGTGAACTGCAATTGATGTATAAGTCCGAGTACGCAGCATCCCGCGAGCAGCACGAATAAATTCAGACAGCCCGAATGTCAATACAGCTGGTTGCATGCAGCGTAAAGATTCAGATCGACAGTCCCACATTGTCTCTATTCCTTGAGTCGATTTCTCATGCCAATACTCAATTACTCGATCAGCGAGGCCATCGCACATCCTCCTTCATTCCTTTGACATGATCGCTCGCAAGGCTGGCTCCAGTGTTGTATAGCGAAAGACGTATCCCCCGGAGAGCGCTTTCGCCGGATTGACCCGTTGGCCCATGGTCATGAGCGTCCCCAGCTCACCCAGTGCCGCTTGTAACGCGAAGCCCGGCACGGGAAGCCAGGACGGCCGGTGGAGGACTAGTCCAAGCACCGCGCAGAACCGTTTCATCGTCACAGCCTCGGGCGCCACCGCATTGACGGGACCGGAGACGTGTGGCGTCGTAAGTATCCACTGGATCAGACCGATGTGATCGCGTCGATGGATCCACGACACCCACTGAGTTCCCGGCATGATCGGGCCGCCCGCGAAGAACCGGAACGGCAGCAGCATCTTCGGCAAGGCGCCGCCGTCTAGCTCGAGCACCATTCCGGTCCGCAACAGAACGACTCGCACACCAAACTCCACAGCCCGCAGGGCCTCCGCTTCCCACGCGAGACAGAGATCGGCCAGAAATCCGTTGCCGCGCACCGCGCCCTCATCCAACACACGATCGTCGCTGGCTCCATAGTAGCCGATACCAGAGGCGCTGATCAGTGTACGGGGTTTCGAAGTACGGCGCGACATGGCTTCTGCCAGCAGACGAGTGGTGAGGACCCGGCTTTCGGCAAGGACTCGTTTGCGGGCATCGGTCCAGCGGCAATCGGCAATCGGTGCACCGGCAAGATTGACGACGGCATCGGCCCCTTCGAGACAGGACTCCCAGGCTCCAGCCTCTCGGCCATTCCACTCAACGGCCGTGACGGCTGCTCCACACAATCGTTGCGCCTCTTCTCTCCTTCTCGTGAGGAGCGTGACCCGATGGCCCTCCTGACAGAGCGAGGCACATAAGGACTGACCGATGAACCCCGTTCCGCCGGTCACAACAATCTGCAAGGTCTCATCTCCTTATCAGGACTACCGTGTGGGACCGACAAGTGGTCAGTCCCCGGGCTGCGTGTCATTCTCATGGCCTTTCTGATCTTGGCCATCTGACTCATCGTGATCGACCCGTTGCGCATATTTTCTCTGCTTCACGACGTGCACGAGACTCGGTGCCGGGTTCACTCGGTTCCGAAGAATGACCGGGTCAATGACCTCGCCACAACTGGTGCAACGAAAACCCGTGATGCCGATTTGGCCTGTATCGTCCTGAAGGTCCATATAATACTCCGTGACCATCAATCCCCCGCAACGCGTGCAGCTGCATCCGCTGGCTTGCGAAGTAGAGCGTGGAGGATGATCTGGTCTCCCATTCGATTCCACTGGAACCCTCGAGAGCGATCACAAGGGTCAACGGAGTGCTCCTTACTTCATACGAGACAGACCGACTCCAGCCTGCCGCGGTGCCGCGACAGCCCTTCTCCATGGCGCAACACTTGCCCGCCAGCATAGTGCCACCATCGCGACTGCGCACAAGATCAACTGGTCCATGTTGTCCTCCCTATAAATGCCGACAGTCCCGCTCATTCATGCTTGTCATCTGCTGTTGTGGCTCACCAAGAAGACAGGTCCCTCCGGGGTGAAGAGATGTCGTCTCCCTCAGCGAGCGATGCCGTGCGGAGTCGCCGCGACGGTTAGGCCTCATCTCTGTGTTGTCGATCGTGTCCCCAAGCTTTCCAGGCATAGACCCCCCACTGGCGCACTGAGGAGACAAATCCATGCTAGCGGAGACGATTCCGTTAGCAGCCAGCCGGCAAGCGCGACATAGATTGCTCCTCTAACACTGTTATCTCTTACCAGCCTTCCCGCCTTCCCTCGGATTAGATTGGTCAGCCTTATCCGGCTGACCGAGTTCCGACGGACCACCTTGTCCGCCTACCCTCTGACCACCCGGCTGCCTCTCATGAGTTCCGTCTCCCGCTACAGCCGGAGCCGCGTTAGACAGGCCAAGGCACAGCAGGAACCCGCAAGACATGAGACCGACGACTTTGAGAGTGGATACCATGAGAGCGTCCTTAGTAATAAGTACATATAACTAAGTTTCACTATTTCCAACTAACTGTTTGACCAGCCCCGCACTCCGGCATCCGAAGAGCGGGGCCAGCCCACTACAGTCGAGTACTCCCCTTAGTAGGGGATCACGTGCAAACAGTCCTTGCTCTCGTTGTTCCAGACCACATCGCACAGGTTGGACATGCGCGCCA
>JAYTTD010000143.1:0-15408 GCA_043745235.1 Nitrospira sp.
TTTCTTGCAAATGGAGATTAGTCGGGCCGTGTTCAGAAACCAAACTGTGGCCGACTCACCGGCCGGGGACGGCATCATGGATTCAGGAGAGCCCAATTAATTGGGATAAGCAATATTGACCAGATCTTAGATTGTCAGCGTATTACATTAAGCACAGGGTATTCCGAGGCGCGTTTGCCTCAAACTATCAATGGAGGTTCTGTATGAAACAAATCATGCTGTCAATCATCGCCGTCGTATGTCTGGCTGGGTCCACCTCGCTGTCCTATGCCGAGGATACGGGGAAAACAAGCAATGAAATGAAGAGCGAGATGAAAGGCCAGAAAGATAACAGGAACATGAACCTGAGCGACATGAAAGGGAAGACGGGAGATATGAGTACACACTAGTGTCCCAACGTTATTTGAACAGATTCAATTGGTTGAGGGTGTCCAACTACTGCTACTCTTTTTCTGAGAGTAGCAGTAGTTGAGCTAAGAGGATTCGCTCGAACATGGTCGGACTCAATATTTACTTGTAGGATTTCCTACAGGGTGGGGGGCTATATGAGGAGAAGCAACGGTCGTAAAACGGTCGTATAGCAGAGCTACTTTCCGGTCATCCCTTGTCGCTCCATCTCACGCAACGACAGGGTACAAGTGATCGACAATTCATGCCGAATCCTGTGAAGTCCGCGTCGATACTGGAGAAGCTAAAAAGGCCCCAAATCAAATTCCGCCTTCGGCACCAGGGGCAGGTTATTTCTCCCCGCTGCGAACTCTGCTCGTGCCAACTGACTCAAGGTTCTTGATGGCTGATCTGTCGGGATGCGTCGCCCGCCAGGCGATGGCTGCGGCGCTGAGCATCATGAGCGAGGCTAACAAGAAGGGCGCGCCGGGGAGATGCCACGCGGCGCTCGGTCCGATAAAATGCGCAAAGCTTTGCGTGAAGAGTATCGGCCCTATCAGGCCGGTGAGGCCATTGATGCTCGCCATGGCTCCCTGAAGCTGGCCCTGCTCGGAACTGCTCACGCGGCGACTCATCAGTGCCTGCGCCGCCGGACCCGCGAGGCCCCAAAAGGCCATGACGGGAATGGCCAGACAAAAGACCCATCCCTCAGGCGCAAGGCCATAGGCTGAGAACCCGATGGTTCCACTGAGCAACCCCACCAATAATGTCGTGCGCAAGCCCAATCGGGCCGTGACCGGACGGATCAGCCCCCCCTGGACGATCATCACGGCCACGCCGACACCCGCGAGCGTCAGACCGACTGTGGCGGTCCCCCATCCATACCGATAGCCCATATACAGCACCGACACGTTCGGCAGCACCGTATGGGCCAGATAGCCGAAGAACGCGACAGCCGCGAGCCCGAAGAGTTCATGGTGCGAGCGCAACAGGGTCAGCGAGCCAACCGGATTCGCCCGTTTCCACGAGAAGGCCATCCGCTTGTCAGGCGCCAGGGATTCGGGTAATACGAAGAACCCATAGCAGGCGTTCATCAGGCTGAGCGCCGCCGCGCCCCAAAACGGGAGCCGCGGATCAATCTCGCCGAGCCAGCCCCCCAGGGCAGGACCGAGGATGAAGCCGATGCCGAATGCCATGCCGATCTTGCCGAACGCTGCCGCTCGGTGTTCCGCAGGCGTCACGTCGGCAATGTACGCACCGGCGGTGCTGAAGCTGGATGAGGCGAGGCCGGAGATGGCGCGACCCAGGAACAGCCAGGCGACGGTCGGCGCCAGCGCCATGACGATATAATCGAGTCCCAATCCCAGATTGGACAGCAGCACGATCGGCCGGCGGCCGAACCGGTCGGACAGGGCTCCCTGAATCGGCGAGCAAAAAAACTGCATGACCGCCCAGGCCGTGCCCATCAGTCCGTAGATTATGGCCGCCTGGGCCGTATCGCCGAAGAAAAACTCCTCAACGAGTTTCGGCAGCACGGGAATGATGATGCCGAACGACAGCATGTCGAGCATGACGGTGATGAGAATGAAGAGGGCCGCAGCTCGGCGCGTGGTGGAGACAGTGGGTGCGTTGCTCATAGCCGACGCATCCTACCAGGCCGACACCTCAGCCTGTCGAGCAAAAACGGGTCCAGTCTCCGCATTGAAAAAATTTGGGAGCGAGTTCAAACGGATCATCGTCTTCCGGCGGGATGTTCGGCCCAGTGACATGTTGAGATGGGTATCAACTCATCGAAATGGCGCAATACAACCATTCGTGGAGCTGGGATGGGCAGGAACTAAGAAATGACCACACACATTATATATGCTTCGTCCGATCTCTCCCTCAAGCTTGCTTGCTTCTCCCGATCAAAATCAGTTGCAGTCTGTTCAGAAAGTCCGTCAGCAAGGCCGCAGCGAGTGAAGGCCCGAGGCGTACCCTTGCGGTACGTTGAGGGTCTGAACGACGCGAGAACGAAGCTGACGGGCTTTATCAACAGCCTGCTTAGTTAGTAGGAGATGACTCTGGGTGCCGTGAGCCGCCCAATACAATCCTGCCAGAATGTGGCCGGGTCCTTGTCAAAGATGCCGCTCGAATCCGGTGGCAGAATCGCCCATGCCCCCTGGAGTATTTCATACTTCAGTTGCTCCGGAGCCCAACGGGCAGATCCCGCAAAAGCCCGGAAGGTATCGGTCGGTTTGGTCTGCGTCATGATGCGTTCCACGATTGCAACTGTGTCACCCACATAGACTCCGTCAAAGATCAGTCGTACGCCTGCTGAAGGCTCCCGTAGTCGGAACAGCATGAGAAGGCGGGATGGTTCTACCGGCCCACCCGCAAACAGCCGGTAGGTGGTCCCCTTGAGCACGGTGAGGTTCGGCAATGCCTCGGACAGAAGCACTCTCGTCGAACGATTCAGAACGAGCCCGAGAGTTCCCCCAGACCCATGTTCCACGATGAGTACGACGGCCTGACGGAAATTCGGGTCTTTCAGTGATGGGCTGGCCACTAAGAGCACGCCCTTCTCGACCGACGACGGCGCGAATTCATTGCTCGCTACAACGGGAATTACTTGCAGGACGATCAAGAATCCTGCGAGCAGGCAGCTCCCAATGGTTCTCCCTACGCCAGTGGGACCAGGCGCGCTCGCGTACTCAGACATGGAGGCGGGAAATCGAGACATGCTACTTGTCAGTCAGTTGCAGTGGGAAATTCTGGAAAGGCTACGACTCGCTGGCAGTGGGTGTCAACTCAGATAGAAGATAGGGCCAGGCTTTGATATCCTCACATGCACGAGTTCAGGATCTCAGTCTCGCAGGATGGAGCGCCGTTCATGATTCACATCAGACCCGCAACCGAAGCTGACTTCTCAGCCTTACTGCAAGTCCAACAGGCTGCCTTCGGAGAATATGCCGCGGTCTACAAAGTCAGCGGATGGACGACGGAAACGCTCGACAGCCTGAAGGACGATGCCAAGGAGAAACACATCTTCGTGGCGGAGACGGATGGCGTGGTGATTGGGTCCGTGCGTTTCTGGATCGTGGCTGGAGTCTGCGTGGTGCGGCTGTTATCCGTGAGCCCTGCGTATCAGAAGCAAGGGGTGGGGAAAACGCTGATACGGGAAGTCGAACGGGTTGCGACCGATGCCCATAAGTTCTATGCCTGCACCATGCTGAACACCGCCAGAAACATTCACCTGTTCATAAGCCTCGGCTACAAGGCGGAGACCATTCTTCCCGATCATTACGACCATCTCGATCTCATCTGTTTCGCGAAGTATCGTTGACACCCACTCCCTGGCGAGCGCCGCGCTCGACGTGAAATTCTCATCGGTCCTGCGTATGTGGGCAACGAGCGCATTCCCCCATGCTCACTCCACACTCCCTCGCTATCTCTTCAGGAATGAAGGCTGATCAATCTTCCACTCCGCGCGAGTTTCTCACTCACCCGCTGGCAGGTATTTGTTTACCCGCCCTACCCTCCGATGACTTCGCAATCAATTTCCCAAGACGTGCCATGAGCCAAGGCGAAGGCTTTCCGACTTTCCGCACTGTTCCCTTCTTACCCTTGGGAAGCCGCGCGTTGTGTGAGCACAGAGACCGACCAGGCCATCCTGCGTGTATTTTAGGTTATAGTGAAGATCATGCCTCCCCGCTCCCATCGCTGCAATACCAGAGGCCCCCGCCGCAGACGGCGCGCACGTCGTCGCTTCACATTTGTGACCCTTCGGCGTTTCGCCCGATGGCGCTGGCGTGAGCTTCGCACTTTCCTCCGTGCGGTGGGGAAAACCCCGCCGATTGTCAGAGTGTTCGTCATCGCTTCCCTTCTCCTCGTCCTGGGGCTGACCGTCAACTGGGTCTACCACGCGATCAACAAGCCGACGGAAGTCTTCTTTCCGTTGGACAACACGCTCGATAAAAGCCCGAGCGAGACATGGCGGGAGTACGGCTCACTGTTCCGCGAGCATTCGACGAACGTCATGACGCCAGAATTACTTGCCGCCCTCGCCCAGGTCGAAGGCGGAGGCAATCCCGTGGCGCGGACCTACTGGCGCCGGCAGCTGACGTGGAATCCCCTGGAGTGGTATCAACCAGCGTCGAGCGCGGTCGGCATGTTCCAGATCACTGACGGGACGTTCCGCGAAGCGAAGCGCTACTGTATCCACGATCATGTGGTGGTCGAAGATGATTCCTGGGGCGATCTGCAATCCTGTTGGTTCAACAGCCTCTACACCCGGGTCGTGCCGAGCCATGCGATCGAGTTGACCGCATCCCTACTCGATCGCAACGTCGCGCGTGCGATCGGTGACCGGAAGCTCGCCGTGGCGACGCTCCAACAGAAACAGGATTTGGCCGCCGTGATCCACCTCTGCGGAGCCGGAGCGGGCCACGACTATGCCCAGCGAAGATTCCAGCTGACTCCCCGCCAGCGCTGCGGGGACCACGACGTGAGCCGCTACCTTGCCCGCATCAACGGATTGAAGCAGCAGTTCGCCCACCTGGCAGCACACGGTAAACCGTTGCGATCGGAAAGATGAGCGGCTTAGAAGTGCTGCGCGTTGATGCCTGAGTGCTGAGTGTGGAACGGGAACGCTGAGGTTCAAGTTCAGGGTAACGCACCACCGCTTAATGCGAAGCGTCTACCAATCCGCCCCTAGTCGATCGATGACGATCTGGTGCACCACGGAATACTTGCCCAGGGTCGCCAGATAGAGCGCCGTGTCGGCCACGTCGAATGGATCGATCTTCTCGCTCCGGAGGATCTCCTCCGACGACGCATCGACGAGCTCGTCCGCCACACCGCCGGGACAGATGGCGCTGACTTTAATGTGATACGTCTTCCCTTCATCGGCCAGCGATTTCGTCAACGCCAGGATGCCGTGCTTCGACGCGCTGTAGGTGCCCGTGCCCGCCCAAGCCTGCACGCCGGCGACGCTCGACATGTTGATAATGGTCCCACCGCCTTGCTTCTTCATTTGCGTGAATCCGGCCCGGCAACAGAAGAACGTGCCGCGCAGATTCACGTTCATCACGTCGTCGAACGCCTTTGTCGTTGTCTCGGCTAACCGCCCACCCGCAATGATTCCCGCATTATTCACAAGAATGTCCAGCCGTCCGTAGCGCTTCACCGTCTCATCAATCAGTCGTCCGACCTGATGTTCATCGGCCACGTCGGTTTGAATCGCCCAGGCCTCCCCGCCGTTCTTCGTGATCTGTGCGACGGTCTGCTCGCAAAGCGCCATCCGCCTGGCCGTGACGATGACCTTCGCGCCTTCGGCTCCAAACCGCAGCGCAATGGCTTTCCCAATCCCGCTGCTGCTGCCCGTCACAATCGCGACTTTATCTTTCAACCGGTGCATATGTTCACCTTATAAAAAAACAAATGTTTCTTCCAAGTTCGCTCGCTATTTCTTTCACACTCTCTTCCCTATCTTTCCAGGGGCGGCCTGGTCGATCCTCAAATGCGCGCGTCGAACGAGCACCTTCCCAGCGTGCGCGTTCTGCGAGCAGGAGAACGGCCAGGCTGTCCCGTCTCCCCCTTCGGAGGGCGCGCGTTCCGGGAGCACAGGACCAACGTGGGTGCCCTTCCAATCCTCTAATCTTCGGGCGAGCCTGTGTCGTCGTAGTACTTTTCGCGATAGATCGGGCACAAGCCTTTCTTTTGAAGCAACGCCCTCGCGTCGGCGATCATGGCGCTGTTCCCGCAAAGATAGACGGAGAGATTCGTGACCGAGGCGATCCGCTCCTCGATCAGCCGCAGGACGCGGCCGGATTCGCCGGACCAGCCTGGCTCGGGGCGGGACAACGTGGTGATAGCCGTGAGGGTCGGAGTCCGCCCGATCAGATTAACCAGTTCCTCCTGATAATAGAGATCCCGCTGGCTGCGCAATCCCCAGAGCAAGGTCGCCGGTCTCGGATCTGGACGTTCTACATTCGCCAGCAACATAGACCGGATCGGCGCAATGCCGGTGCCGCTGGCAATGAATAGTAATTCGCGCCCTGGGTCCTCTCGCAAATAGAAGTTCCCCGCCGGCCCTTTGAAGTCTGTCTTGTCCCCTGCCTTGAGGTGGAATAGTAAACCGGAGCCCGGTCCGCCAGGCACCAAATTGAATAACAGCGTGATCACGTCAGATCGGCTGGGTTGCGAGGCGAGAGAATAGGCTCGCGTCACGAGGTGGCCGGTCTTCGGATGAGGCATCTCGAAGGAGATAAACTGGCCGGGCTTGAAGACGATCGATTTCGGCTCGATCAACCGTAGATCGAGTTGACGCACGTCGTGCGTCAGATCTTTGATCATTTCAACGTGTGCGGTAAATGTTTCGATCGGCATGGCGGGGGATTCTAGCAGGCTCCTGAAAAAGTCCGCCAGCCCAAAAAGACCGTTAAAGACCGTTATTGAGTCTGCCTGGTGTGTCCAGGTAGTTCGGTTCAACCGAATAGACCAGACCAACTAGACAGACCAGATAGACCGCAGACTTACCACGGGTTAGGGACGCCAGAATGCTTCCCAATCCTCTTGCCGGATTTGCATCGCTCGCAGCACATCGACTGGAAGACCGATGTTCAGCTGAGTTTGGGACTCATACGCCACGATTTGTTTATGAAAAATAAATGCCATCGCCTTGAGATGCTGAAGGCTCAACCGAATGGTGGCCACCCGTTCAATCGGCGGCATAGTACCCGGCGCCACCGGATTGGCTCCGGAGACTTGAAAGTTCAGCGTGCACCCAAGCGGCCCAAGATTGAGCTGAAATTGGTCGGCATAGACATCAGCGGCTTCAGCCATACTTCCTCCCTATAAGTTGGGTTAAACTCGCCGGGCGATATTATCCCCCCAATTTACGATTGGTCAATTGACCCGCACTGTGCCAGCGCCCAAGCGGCTGGACGCACACGCGCGACTTCCCGTCCAATAATTTAATACTTGACTGATCGTTCCAGTATGGAGTATCTGTGACCTTGTCACAGGAATTGGAATCTCATTCCATGCCACGCCCGAAGGAATTCATCCCGGACGACGCCATCGAGAAGGCCATGCATGTCTTCTGGCACAAGGGCTACGAAGCCACATCGATGGAAGATTTGTTGAGCGCGATGGACCTCAATCGCGGCTCGCTCTACGACACGTTCGGCGATAAGCGTACGCTGTTCTTGAAAGTGATAGACCGGTACTGCGCCACCTTCGTCGGTCCGAAGTTCTCCCTCCTCGACCAACCTGGCCCAGCACTCCCGACTTTGCGTCGCTTCATCAGCGGCATGGTCGAGGGTGGCCTGGCCGATCCTCAACGCCGCGGTTGCCTCATCGCCAACACGGTGATGGAACTGTCGCCGCACGAGAAAGAGATCGCAGGCACGCTCCGCCAAGCCCTCAAAATGGTTGAAGACACCTTCTTCAAGGTTTTAGCCCGTGCGAAACAGCAGGGTGAATTGAAGCCTGATAAAGATCCCCGTGCGCTGGCTCGCTTTCTTGCGACGATGATGCAAGGAACCATTGTGATGATCAAAGCCGGAGCGTCAGCCGAGGCGGTGAACCAGACAATGGAAACCGCGCTCTCCATCTTGGACTGAGCCGATATCTTTTGGGGCCTGCTATGAAGCGTTCGTTCCACCTGTGAAATTATAGCGGTCACCCAGCAAAGGAGGTGCCGTACGGCATGTCAACGTTAGGAAGATGGCCAACACGTGAACGCGGCAACCAAGACCGTCAACGTGTAGACATCGAGATCAGAACGGATAGCGCATCACCATCATAGAAAAAGGAGGAGGCATCATGACGACAATGGAAATCGGCAAGGAACTGGTCGCCCTGTGCAAGCAGGGCAAGAATCAGGAAGCGATTGATCGACTCTACGATCCGAATATCGAGAGCGTCGAACCCGTGGCCCATCCGGGCATGGAACAGACCCAGAGGGGAATTGCAAAGGTCAAAGGCAAGAATCAATGGTGGGTGGATAACCACGAGATCCATGAAGCCTTGGCCGAAGGACCCTTCCCCCATGGCGACCGCTTCATCGTGCGATTCAAGTATGACGTGACGCCCAAGCGCATGGGAAAACGCATGACGATGGACGAAACCGGTCTCTACACGGTGCAGAGTGGAAAAATTGTGAAAGAAGAGTTCTTCTATTCGATGTGAGCGCAAACGGTTTGAATGTGCCAATGTAAAGTTGCGACGTCACCGTTCACCCCAAACCATCAAGGAGGAGAAGATCATGGCGAACAAACAATACAAGCAACTTGGATGTCTGGATGTCGACGCCACAGGCGGCTGCGCATTCCAGGTGCGGGCTGAGACGGAAGCGGAGTTATTCCAGTTAGTGGCCATGCACGCGAAACAGTGCCACAAGCTTGACTCACTGCCACCGGAGATGGCTGCCAAGGCGAAGGCCGCGGTCAAGACCGTCACGGTCACGGTCTAGTTACTCTCTTGACTCAAGTGAGGCCTTCCCATGAGTTTATCGACACACGGAAGGCCTCCTTGACGATCTATTACGAAACAAAGATGCCAGGGAGAGCGTGCCCGGAACTCAGTGTCAGCCCCACGCTGCACTCAAGCCACCGAGCCTGTTGGCATGTTGGTCAAGCACAGCGTAACAGGCAATTGGTAGGTGCAAGGCAGAAAACGCCTGGAAGGCGCCAGCATAGAACCATACGAGCTGTATAAGGGAGCAAACCTATGGCATCAGCGAATCGTTATTCGGCATCCTGGGAGGGTTTTTGGAGTACGCTGAGCGGAGCATCCGGAGAAATATTTTGGGATGCCGATCCCGCTCATGCAGCCCAACAAGATTTTGAGCGGTTCCAAAGCGATGCCGACCCGCAGCTCCCATTGATTGATCTGGGATGTGGCAACGGAACCCAAACGCGCTTTTTTGCACGCCACTTTGCGAGGGTGATCGGCACTGAAATTTCACCCGCCGCGATTGATATTGCCCGAACGAAGAATGCTGCCCCCAACATCTCCTATCGTATTCTCGATGTGCTCTGTCCTGGTGATGCCCAAGCCCTCCACGAGGAAATCGGCGATGCGAATCTCTACATGCGGGGAGTGCTGCATCAACTTTCGCCCTCGGACCAGGTGACTGCGATAGAAAGTATCGAGCGGCTGCTTGGGATAACAGGAACATTATATCTGATCGAACTTTCATCAACTGCTGAATCCTACCTTACCCAGCTGATCAAGCAGAATGGGCCGCCTCCAGGCCTTGCACGAGTATTTCAGCATGGGATCACACCAGGCATGTTGAATGAAAATGACTTAGAGGTGCTGTTCCCCCCTGATCATTTCTTGCTTCTGCATACCGGCAAGAGCCATATTCACACCGTGCATACCCTTCCAACGGACGAAGTAGCGAAGGTGCCGGCATTCTACGCCATTCTCCGGAAACGGAAACACTAAAAGGAGGCAACCATGCGTATCATCTCTCTCGCAGTCACAACATTATGTGTCGTGCTGACCGTCTCTACGGCCCTGGCCAAAGACAAGAAGTCAGAAAAGCAAATGGATCCGCAGGCGATGATGGAGCTGTACAAGACACTGGCCACACCCGGCGAGCCACATAAGCAGCTCGCCAACCTAGCCGGCAGCTGGACGACAAAAACCAAGTCCTGGATGGAACCCGGTAAGCCTCCAATGGAATCAACCGGCTCCGCTGAAATGAAGACCTTGTTGGACGGGCGCTTTCTTCAACAGGAATTCACCGGCGAGATGATGGGACAACCTTTCTCGGGGATGGGGATCGAGGCCTACGATAACCTTCGCAAAAAATATGTCAGTGTGTGGATCGATACCATGGGCACGGGGATCTTCATGATGGACGGCACGGCAAGCGCCGATGGCAAGATCATCACATACAGAGGCCAGCACGATGAACCGGGCGGAGGTCACATGACACATCGCGCGATCTGGAAGCTGGTGGACGCAAATACCCAGACGTTCGAAATGTACGGCTCACACGGGCATGGGAAAGAAATGAAAGACCTGGAGATCACGTATACCAGGAAGCAATAGGTCTCAGCATGAAACATTTTCTGGTCTGTTCGGCCACGGGACAGCCAAAGAAGACGTCCGACGCGAGATGGAAGCCGCTGGGTACAGGCTGATGGACCTATGACATCATCGACCGTCAACATTTCCAGGCTTTCACCAGAAAAGATTCATACAGCCGGACGACTCCATCTGTTGAGAAGGGATGACCAACGATGAAAACAAAAAGAGTGAATTTTCTCCCGAAGGGCTACCATGCCGTGACGCCGTATCTCAGTGTGAAGGGAGCGGCTAGCGCGATTGCCTTCTATAAGAAGGTCTTTGGCGCGAAAGAAATCATGCGCATGCCGGGACCACAGGGAAGCATTGGCCACGCGGAGATCCAGATCAACGAGTGTCGCATTATGCTGGCTGACGAATGCCCGGATATCAACTTTCGTGGTCCTCAAGCATTCGGGGGAACGCCAGTCCACATTCATCTCTATGTAAAGAGTGCGGACAAGGTCGCAAGCCAAGCCGTGGCAGCCGGCGCGAAGCTGCTGAGACCAGTGGCGGACCAGTTTTACGGCGACCGAACCGGCTCCCTGGAGGATCCCTTTGGGCATGTCTGGCACGTGGCCACTCATACGCAAGATATCTCTCCGAAGGAGATGAAAAAGCGCGCGGCTGCCATGGCGTCCGCCGCTGAGAAGCCTTGATCCCCAAAGTTTGTCTCGTGGCAAGACGAGCTGGACGACACTTTGAGGCTGACCTCGCCAGCATGAAGGCGCTCGCAATAAATAAGCGGAGAACTCAATTGCGGCACCGTCAGATTGACCTGGTTCTGGCAACATGCTTGACTAGACACTCATCATCTTCACCAAGGGAGGCCCTTATGCAACGAACGATTGGATTGCTCACGTTGGCACTCGTGCTGACAAGTCTGAGCGGTTGCAGCTATCTCTTCTATCCCCGCGCAGGCGACTACGCGACACAGGCCAAAGGCGCCAGCGGCGTCGAGACGATGATCAACCTCATCAGTATGATGGAGGCCACCGCCGCCAAGGCCAAGGGTGGCAAAGGCAAGGACACCGCCTTCGATGATTTGCACAATCAATTCCATGCTCTCAGGGATTCCTTCTGCGGCGTGACGGACGCGCAGGGGAAGACGCCGGCCTACGCCTTGGCTGTGACACATAAGAAGGAACTCGACGCGATTTTTGGGCGGCTCTGGAAGTTTAAGGATGATCAGCCGCAGCGCGACCAGCATCTCGACCTGCTGGCGACGGAGCTGGAGGAACTGCGTGGGACACTACAAGCATTGAAGTAATGGCCACAACATGGGAGGAGTCATGCGATCTTCGACAGTCATTTCCAAACCAACGACCGGTCCAATAGCCTTATTGATTGGGACCAGAAAAGGTGCCTTCATCTTGCGCGGTGATCGCACGCGCCGAACCTGGACGCTGTCGCCCCCAATGTTCCTCGGTCACATCGTGCATCATCTGGTACTCGATCCTCGAGATCGACGGACGATGCTGATGGCGTCGAGTACCGGCCATCTGGGACCCACACTGTTTCGCTCGACCGATGCCGGGAAGACCTGGAAAGAGTCTGCCGCCCCACCCGCATTCCCGAAGGTTCCCGAAGGCCAGAAAGGCCGCGCGGTGGGTCACACATTCTGGCTCACGCCTTGTCATGCGAACGAGCCGAATGCGTGGTACGCCGGCACCTCACCACAGGGCCTCTTCCGTTCCGATGACGGAGGCGCGACCTGGAAGCCCTTTTCCTACATTAACGACGATCCGCAATACCGCGAGTGGATGGGCAGCGTGCAAGATGGCACACCGGATGGCCCGAAGCTGCACTCGATCATTGTCGATCCGCGCGATTCTCAGCATCTCTACTTCGCCATGTCCGGAGGAGGCGTGCATGAATCCATCGATGGCGGAAAAACATTCACGACGCTCGTCAAAGGTCTCGACGTGGTCGAGGGATTCGATCCGACCACTGTAACCTTCCACGATCCCCACTGCGTCCGACTCTGTCCCAGCAACCCGGACCGCTTGTATCAACAGAATCACTGCGGAATTTACCGGCTCGATCGGCCCTCAAATACCTGGGTGCGGATCGGAAAGAATATGCCGAAGAAGATCGGCGACATCGGATTTCCCATGGTGGTCCATCCGCGCGAGGCAGATCACGCCTGGGTATTCCCAATGGACGGGACAACCGTGTGGCCACGCGTGAGCCCGGACGGCAAACCAGCCGCCTATGTCACTCGTAATGCCGGCAAGACCTGGACGAGACAGGACAAAGGCTTTCCACGAGCGAATGCCTGGTGGACCGTGAAACGCCAATCGATGAGCAACGATGCGCACAACCCGGTCGGCCTCTACCTCGGCACCACGAGCGGGGAAATCTGGGCGAGCCGAAATGAGGGGGCAACCTGGGCCTGCATCGCCAGGCATCTACCTGAAGTTTACTCAGTGGAAGCGGTCGCATTCGGACGATGAAAGTGCACATCCCCACTGCGCTGCGATCCTACACCGCACAGCAAGGTGAGGTGCAGGTCGATGGTGCGACGCTCGCCGATGCGCTGATAGCGTTGGATCATTGCTTCCCCGGCATCCGATTTCGGATCATCACGGAGCAGGATCGGATCAGGCCACACATCAGAATTTTCGTGAACGAGGAACAGCGGCACGATTTAACCGCGCCGCTTGAGCACACGGATACGGTATACATCGTCTGCGCGCTCAGCGGCGGATAACCTTGCGAGGAGATCACATGCCGGAATTAGACTCTGCCACAATCATCGAAGGCCAACGTCAAGACTGGAACCGTGTGGCCGGAGGCTGGGAGAAGTGGGATCGATTCTTCGACGAACAGATGGCGTTCCTCAATCACCGGCTCGTGGCCGATGCCCGGCTACGAGCCGGTATGCAGGTGCTCGATCTGGGTTCGGGCACCGGCTATCCCGCGCTCCTTGGCGCCCGCACCGTTGGGCCGAGCGGAAGCATGGTCGGGCTGGACCTCGCCGAACAGATGCTCGCCGTCGCACGACGCAAGGCCACGGCGCTGGGCCTGACGAATGTGACATTCCGTACGGGCGACGCGACGACACTTCCGTTTGAGGCGAACTCGTTCGATGCCGTGACCAGCCGCTTCTGCCTGATGTTTCTGCCTGAGATTCCGAAGGCCGCGTCAGAAATTGCGCGGGTCTTGAAACCCGGAGCCTGGGTCGCGGCGGCAGTCTGGTCTGCACCGGAGAAGAATCCTTCGATCGGCCTCTCAATGGAAGTGATCAAGAGCGTGATTGAACTGCCGCCGCCGGACCCGACCGCTCCCGGCATCTTTCGCCTTGCCAAGCCTGGCGATCTTGCCGGAATGATGCAACAGGCCGGATTGGTTGATGTGATGGACCAGGAATTTCTCGCGGAATGGTCATATGCGTCAGCCGACGAGTACTACACGAGCTTGATGGAAATTGCGGCGCCGGTTCAGAATCTCATGGCAAAGCTCACGGATGCGCAGAGGCAAGACGTCAAGCGCCGTATCACCCAAGCCGCGACCCAATACCAGCGTGGCAACCGCATTACTTTCCCTATCGCCGTCCGAATGGTCACAGCACGCAAACCTCTGTGAGACTCCCGTGGCGCCGAAGCACGACGGATTCAAGGACTTCGTGCTGGATCAACTCAGCGATCTGCATGGCGTGACCCACCGCGCCATGTTCGGTGGATACGGACTATATTGTGGTAGGGTGTTCTTTGGCATCGTCCATAAGGGACGGCTCTATTTCAAGACGAATTCAACCACGGCACTACGATATCGCGAGCGCAAGATGAAACCGTACAGACCCAACGCCACACAAACACTCCACTCCTATTTCGAAGTCCCGGTGGACGTCCTGGAAGATGCGGGAGAACTGACGGTATGGGCTCAGGAAGCCAGCACTCTCTGATGGCTTTTGCGCTGCACAGGCTCAACCGCGTCCCATACCAACGCCTGTTTCTTGTCGGACTACTCAGTTGTGTGTGTTCTTTCCCTGCCTGGGCCGATGAGCGCCCGACGCCGAAGAGTTTATGGCAGACAGTCCTTCCTCCTCCTGCCGCCAATCAGTCACCGACACCGCGAAGACCGTGGGTGCTCCGCGATCGTGAAATTGCCCTCGATCTCCCACTGTTTCAAGTGTTGAAGGATGCCGGGGCCAGGCCCCATCCCAGGATCACCGTTGAGCTTTTTAATGGAGTCAACCCCGAGCTGGACGTCACCTCGACGGTGTCTCGCAGCAACGACACCGCCGTCATCCGCGGTATATTTAAGTCGCCTTTACGGGGCGACTTTACGTTTGTGGCCAGCGGTAATCTCCTGGTCGGGACCATACAGATGGGCGATCGCCTCTACAAGACCGAACACATCGCCAACGGCCGACTGCGGCTGCTCGAAATCGATCCAGAAAAAATGCCGCCGGATTGATCCTCTTCCTTCCTGGCCTGTGGCGATTCTCTGTGCGCCGTGCCACACTAATCCATGCTTCGACAACCGACAGTCTGGACCATCGGCCATTCAACCAGACCGATCGATGAATTCCTCGGCTTGTTGCGCGTCCATCAGATCAGTCTTCTGGTCGATGTCCGCACCGTTCCTCGATCCCGCTACAACCCCCAGTTCAATACGGATACGCTGGCCCAGTCGTTGCGCGATTCCGGGCTCCGGTATCGCCATCTGCCGGAGTTGGGCGGTTTACGAAAGCCAAAGAAGGATTCCATCAACGACGGATGGCGCAATGCCAGTTTTCGCGGGTACGCGGACTATATGCAGACGGAAGGGTTTGAAAGAGCCCTTGAAGAGCTTATGGCGTATAGCACGGACAAGAGGACAGCCATCATGTGTGCGGAAGCGGTGCCGTGGCGCTGCCATCGGTCGTTGATTGCCGATGCGCTGGTGAATCGTGGCTGGGATATCCAGCATATCATGTCTCCCGAGAAGGCCACCTCACACGTCCTCACA
>JAYTTD010000144.1:0-15367 GCA_043745235.1 Nitrospira sp.
TGCTATCAGGCCCGGCAGACTTTGATGCGGCCACCCGCCGAATTCTTGAAGAACTCAAGCGCCGTGGAGTGTTGGCGCAGGCGATTGGGGCGAAGCCGACCTTTCAGTATTCGATCTAGCAGGGAACGGGGTAGCTGGGACGATCCCTTTGCTCGCGGAACGCGCACGATAGGAATGTGCTCGTTCGACGCGCGCAGTTGGGATCATCCCACCCACCCCTTATAAAGGTGTTATGCCGATCCGCATAAGAATCCGTGTAAATGGTTCCACAGTCGTACCTCATTGAAACGACAACGATAATGGCGTTATGCTCGAAAAATTCGAACGCGTGTTATACGGTCAGAAATAGGCCGATCCGCTCTTATGCGGATCGGCCTAAACATTGTTAGCACCAGAGAACGGACTTACGAGCAACGTTACGATGAATTTAACCGGTGAAAGGAAATGTGCAATTGCCATTCGTGACGAAGGCAATCTATTTCTATTCCTATGGGTCAAGCGCGCAATGGTCGGTGACGTCTATGCTTTCTTGCCGCGTCCGCATGATTCGAGTATCAACGCTCACGTGAGTTATCACGCTGACGGTAGGTATCACATCAAGTCTCATAGCATGGCTGGTCGCAACAAGATCATGTATCAGCAAAAACAGAAGCCAGATCAAAACTTCATCGGCGCGGAGCACGTTTTGGAGCAGACGATTACATTGGCGAACGTGCGCTCAATCGGAATGAAATACAACCCAAGCGAGTTTTCTGATCTATTTGAAATTTCTGTCCATGAGCTCGAAACCAAGACGTATGTGCGCGTCACTTCCGACTTGGTCTCCCCTGGCCATGGCCCAAACTTGGTTCCGGGTGCACGAGTCATTCGGCAGAAGGAATGTCGAAGTTATTTTCCCTACCTCGTCTTCACTCTTTATGAGATGCCTGAGTGCTAACAAGCGGCTCCAGAATGACCGCCAAATCGCTACGCGCTTTGGTTCCCTCGCATTGCTCGGCGGCATCTGAGCCGCAGCGTTGGCCCGCCATGACCTGGAGGAAGAGCCTCTTGCGCTGGATCGCACCCCCCGAAAAGGACACCGCCACGACGACCTTCGAGAAGCGCCTCTGGGACGCCGCCGATCAATTCCGCGCCAACTTCGGGCTCAAGCCGGAGGAATACTCCGGCCCCACCCTCATGCCTGATCTTCTTGCGCGTTGCCGAGCGCCTTCGCCGCCGCCGTTCGCACGGCTACGAGCTGTGCTCTGAATGCGTTTGCCATGAGCCTGGTCAAGTCAAAACAACGTGTTGCCGACCACGGGGAGGTATTCACCCCTGCGTGGATGGTCGAGGCGATGCTCGACTTGGTGAAGGGCGAGACGGAGCGCATTGACTCGCGCTTCCTGGAGCCGGCGTGCGGGAGCGGCAACTTCCTCGTACAGATCCTGCGGCGCAAGCTCGCCGCCGTTGAACTCAAGTTCGGGAAGTCCGACTTCGAAAAGCGGCACTACGCCCTTCTCGCTTTGATGTGTACATACGGGATAGAGCTCTTGACGGATAACATCGCCGAGTGCCGCGCGAATATGCTGGAGATCTTCGCCGCCTACCTAGGACTCGATGAGTCGCAGGACTGCTATCAAGCCGCTTTCTATGTGCTGTCTCAGAACCTCGTCCACGGTGATGCCTTGACGATGCGCACCAGCGCTGGCCAGCCGATCACCTTTGCGGAGTGGGGCTACCTGGGCAAGGGGAAGTTCCAACGTCGCGATTTCCGCTTGGACATCCTCACCCAGAGTTCGGCTTACAGTCAGGAGGGCGATCTCTTCGCCCATCTCGGCAAGCACGAGATCTTCACGCCGGACAAAACCTACCCGCCGATGACGATGAGCGAGTTGGCCGCCGCCACATTCGGCGATGCCCTGAAGGGAGCGGTATGAACGTCCAGGCGAGTTTTTCTCTCCGTGGTCGTAACCCAGATGTGCTGACGTGCATTGCGAATCTCTCGAACGACGAAGTGTTCACACCGCCTGAGTTCGCCAACCGGATGCTCGACACATTGGCTGAGGCGTGGGCCGCCAACAACGGCGGTGCGAACATCTGGGCCGACAAGACGGTGAAGTTCCTGGACCCCTGCACGAAAACCGGCGTGTTCCTGCGCGAAATCACCAGCCGGCTGACCAAGGGGCTGGAGCAGGAGATTCCGAACCTGGAGAAGCGCGTAAATCACATCCTGACAAAGCAGGTGTTCGGCATCGGCATCACGCAACTCACGAGCCTGCTGGCGCGCCGGAGTGTGTATTGCTCAAAGCACGCCACTGGCAAGCACTCCATCGCCAAATCCTTCGCCAGCGATGATGGGAACATCTGGTTCCAGCGCATGGAGCACACGTGGGCCAAAGGCAACTGCAAGTTCTGCGGAGCTGCACGCTCCGTTTTCGATCGTGCTGAAGGACTTGAAACCCACGCCTACGCATTCATTCACACCGACGACATCAAAGCTCGCGTGGCCGAGTTATTTGGAGGCAATATGCAGTTCGACGTGATCATCGGAAACCCGCCGTATCAGTTGGACGACGGCGGTTACGGCACAAGCGCCGCGCCTATTTATCAGCTCTTTGTGGAAAAGGCCCTAGAGCTTGACCCACGCTTCGCCGTGTTTGTGACGCCGTCGCGTTGGATGGCAGGGGGCAAGGGGCTCGACAAGTATCGTCAGCGCATGCTCTCCGACAAGCGCCTGCGGAACATCGTGGACTACCCCAAGCTCTATGAGGGCTTCCCAGGCGTAAAGATCCGCGGTGGCATCTCGTATTTCCTGTGGGATCGTAACCACGCCGGCCCGTGCGAGGTTCAGACAATCTGGGACGGACAGCCAACGGGACCAGCAGTCGCGCGCCACCTCGATGTCTACGACATCCTCGTGCGGCGCAACGAGGCCGTGCCAATCTTGGAAAAGGTCAGGACGAAAGGTGAGCAAACGCTCGGTCGTCGAGTATCCAGTCAGAAGCCGTTTGGCCTCCGAACGTTCTTCCACGGGAAACCGGATGCCAAACGTCTCAAGAATCCCGTGAAGCTCTTTGGCTCCCAAAGAATCAGCTACGTCGAACGATCGGCAATTCCGGCGAACGCTGCGTGGATCGACAAGTGGAAGGTGCTCATGACGCGCGTCCAAGGAACGAGTGCGGCAATCGAAACAAAGTTTCTTAGCAGACCGATCGTCGCTGAGCCAGGAACCGCATGCACCGAGAGCTATCTCGTAGCGGGGCTATTCGACACCGAGGCCGAGGCGACGAGCTACGCGAAATACCTACGGACGCGGTTTGCTCGCTTCCTCGTGTCACTCCGCAAGTCTACCCAGGATGCTCCAAAGAATGTCTATGCCTTCATCCCAGACCTACCGCTGAATCAAGCTTGGACGGACAGCTCTACAAGCGATACGGGCTGAGCAAAGACGAGATTGCATTTATCGAGTCGCAAGTCGCCGAGCATGACAGCGAATTATTCGAAGACGTCGCCGCAGACGATGGCAACGATGAATAAGACCATCGAACAGATCCTCGTGCTCAAGCCGGAAGCCCGGCCGCGCATCTACGCCTACTCCATCGCGGACGAAGCGCACGCGGGGCTCCTCA
Source organism: Nitrospira sp. (assembly GCA_043745235.1). Taxonomy (GTDB): domain Bacteria; phylum Nitrospirota; class Nitrospiria; order Nitrospirales; family Nitrospiraceae; genus Palsa-1315. The sequence continues at coordinate 3,609 of JAYTTD010000144.1, forward strand.
AGGTGGGCCAAACCACGCGCGACGTGAAACAGCGCGTCGCCGAGCAGCTCAAGACCGCCAACATCAAGAACTACACCATTGAGCTGGATGAGGCCGCCGAGCGCGACGACGGCACGACCTTCACCGATCACGAGGTGCGCGCAGCCCTCGCCAAGAAGAGGTTCGAGAACACCGAATTGGAATGGATGCGCTGCACGGTCAAGGATGTAAAGACCGTGCTCACGGAGCTTCGCACCGGCCAGCGGTTCACCGGCACGCATCATCAGGACTTCGCCATGCGCCGTGAGCAGGCCGAGGCGGTGAAAGTGACCCATGCCTATTTTCACTCGCGCTGGTCCGAAGATATACATGCCGTGCCGCGCTTTCTGTGGAACGCAAAAATGCGTTTCGGCAAGACTTTCACCACGTATCAACTGGCTAAAAAACTCGGCGCCAAGCGCGTACTCGTGCTGACCTTCAAGCCCGCCGTAGAGGACGCCTGGCAGACAGACCTCGAATCCCATCTTGACTTCGATGGATGGCAATACCTTTCCAAGTCATCTGGTAGTGACCCCACGAAGGTTTCTGTCAAGAAGCCGCTCGTTTACTTCGGCTCCTTCCAGGACCTTCTCGGCCGGGACAAGGTGAGGAACATCAAGCCCAAGAACGAATGGCTGCACAAGGTGAAGTGGGACCTCGTGGTATTCGACGAGTACCACTTTGGCGCGTGGCGGGAGACCGCAAAAGAGCTGTTCGAGGGCGAAGAGGGCGCCATCGCCGTGAAAGAGGCTCGGCTTGAATACGCCGTTGGTCTGGAAGAGGTCAACGAAGACCTCACCGTGCTCTCGGAGAAGGAGATCGAGTTTCTCCCCATCACGACAAGAGGCTATCTCTATCTCTCCGGCACGCCGTTCAAGGCGCTGGCCACGGGCGAGTTCATCGAGGAGCAGATTTTCAACTGGACTTACACCGACGAGCAGCGGGCAAAAGAACAGTTTGCAGCGAATAACCCTGGCCTGTGGAATCCCTATGGGGCAATGCCGCAAATGCGCTTGCTGACCTACCAGATGCCGGACGAACTGTTGGCGATCGCGAGCGCCGGGGAATTCGACGAGTTTGATCTCAACGCGTTTTTCGAAGCATCGGGTACGGGTGTGAAGGCGCAGTTCAAGCACAAGAGCGACGTGCAGAAGTGGCTGGACATCATCCGTGGCGGGTATGCACCCACGGCGGTGGAACATCTCAAGACCGGCACCCGGCCTCCGTTTCCGTATTCGGACGTGCGCCTGCTGCCGTATCTCCAGCACTCGTTCTGGTTCCTGCCCAACGTCGCGGCCTGCCACGCGATGGCGAACCTTCTGGCCGAAAAGCACAACGTCTTCTGGCACGACTATCAGGTAGCTGTGGCCGCTGGTGCCAAAGCGGGCATCGGGCTGGAGGCGTTGCCGCCCGTGCGCAAGGCCATCGGCAGCGGCTTCGACACCAAGACCATCACGCTCTCGTGCGGCAAGCTCACGACCGGTATCACTGTGCCGCAGTGGTCGTCGATCCTGATGCTGCGCAATCTGAAGTCGCCGGAGACCTACTTTCAGGCGGCGTTTCGTGTGCAATCACCGTGGTCTATCAAGAACCCCAACGGGAACGACCCAAACGAAGAGGAGATCCTCAAACCGGTCTGTTTCGTGTTCGACTTCGCGCCCACCCGCGCGTTGCGACAGCTCTCCGAATACGGGATCGGGCTTTCGCCGAGCGAGCCGAACCCGGAGAACGCGGTCAAGGATCTCGTGTCGTTCCTGCCCGTGCTGGCCTATGACGGCGCCAATATGACGCAGGTTGACGCAGGCGGCATCCTCGACATCGCGATGGCGGGCACCTCGGCCACGTTGCTCGCGCGCAAGTGGGAGAGCCCGCTGCTCGTGAACGTGGACAACGACACCCTGCGCCGTATCCTCGACAACCCCGAGGCGATGGCCGCCGTGGAGCGCATCGAGGGCTGGCGCGCGCTCGGCGACCACATCATCGAGACGATCATCAACAAGAGCGACAAGGTCAAGGAACTCAAGAACAAGGCCAAGAACGGCGACCTGACAGCGAAGCAGAAGAAACAACTGACCGACGAGGAGAAGGAGTACAAGTCCAAGCGCAAGCTCGTCCAGGAGAAGCTGATCAAGTTTGCCACGCGCATTCCGGCGTTTATGTACCTGACCGATTTCCGCGAGAACACGCTGCAGGATGTCATCACCAAGCTCGAACCGGACCTATTTTTGACGGTTACCGGCCTGACGGTGAAGGACTTCCACCTGCTTGTACGACTGAAGGTGTTCAACACCGAGCAGATGAACCAGGCTGTCTTCGCCTTTCGCCGCTACGAAGACGCGTCGCTCCGCTACACGGGAATCGAGAGCCACGAGGGCCTGACCCACTATGGGCTCTACGACACCGTGGTGGCGAGGGAGTGAAGGGCGGTAACCGAGATTAAGGGTCAGGCATGACTATTGACTTGTTTGTCGGCGCGTCGTCTCCAGCATGGCGGAGATCAGAAAATGTACTGGGAGTCTTTTCTGGCGCGGCAGGTGTTTGCAGTCCGCTGGACGGAATGTGACCCCATCTCTTCACACCTCCTACGCTTTCCGCCACGTTCTACGGCCATCCCCCCGCCTCTCTTCGCCGTTGACCCTCAAGGCGACTGGAAACGCTGCACCGAGACCTTGCCGGTTCACTGTGAAGTCTTAGGCACAGTGGCCAGCGACGGCACAACCGGCGCACTGGTGCGGCTTCAGCATAGCGGAAACTTTGTCAAGGCCACGCATGGCACGGTGAGCAGCGTCAATGCGATCAAAGTGAATCAGGAGTTGCAAGCTTACCGCGAACGGGACAGCCGCGTCCCGCTTGAGATGCAGCCGGTTGACGAGCAACAATAATCGCGTGTTTCCAGCTTCAGGCGAATGCTCCGAACGCCGGGGGGTGTGAGAATTTCTTTCGTGTCCGCAGAGCAGCCACATAAGGGGCTTGGCAAGGAGCAGTCAGCGGTTAAGATGGTGACGGCACCCCTACCCGATGTTCCACAAGGCGCCGGATCGTGATTTTCCCCTGCCCTTTTCGCGCCTGTGCGAGATCGTAGGCCGACTGCATCCCGAGCCACATGGCCGCGCCGCCGCCGAACGCCTTTTCAAATCGCAAGGCCATATCCGGCGAGACCGCACTTTTCCCGCGCATGACGTTATAGAGCTGCTGCCGCGTTACTTTCATGGCCTTGGCGGCTTCCGCCACACTCAAGCCCAATTCTTCGAGGTTGGCTTCCACCAGCTTTCCCGGATGGACAGGATGTTTCATCATCATGTGTGCCCTCTCAATGGTAGTCCTCTAAATCCACATCGTGCGCATGGCCTTGAGCAAACCGAAACGTCACCCGCCAGTTCGCCCGGACGGTGACCGCCCACCAGCCTTTACGATCGCCCTTTAACGGATGTAGCCGAAACGTCGGCTGATTCATATCTTCGACCGTTTCCGCCGCATTGAGCGCCGACAGGATCAAGCGCAGCCGGTTGAGCTGGTCGGCCTTGAGCTTGCGACCGTCGTCATCTTCAAACAGGAGCCGTAAGCCCTTATGTCGAAAGGTTTCGATCATCCCCGAGACTGTAAAACGTCAATTGTCATTTGTCAATGATGAAATTCTGTCGAGTTGTAGGAGTCTCATTGACACGTGTTGGGAAGTGGAAGGCAATCCTCGAAAATCTGGCAGGAAGGTAGCAGAAGGCTGTTGGGATAGGCCGCCACTGAACGACCTAGCCCCCGCAGCTCACTTATTAGTTTTGTTTCTAATGAAAAAGCCTAAGTCCTCAACCCGAGCGCTGTATGAGCGCTTATATGTCTCTGCCCAGGATTTTCGCTTTGCCGCGCAGTGTACGCGCTACTTGCTGAAGAAAGGCTGGCACTCGGCGCCGTATGAGCGGCGAGGAATCATCTATCTTCAACAGGCGGCGTTTACTAGTTCAGTCATTGTCAGCTACTCAAGACCTTTTACCAAAGGCAAAGGGTGGTCCCCGTTTCCAATGTCACTTGCGCCGTATGACCGTGACCAGATGAATTTGCATCGGCACATCCTTGGCTTACGTCACCAAGTCTACGCACACTCCGATAGCTCGCGGCACTCAGTTAGGCCTCTCCAGCTTGGCGAGTACCTTACCGACTTGGTGGGCATGCCGTTCCTTCGTCTTACAGCCCAAGAATGCGAGTCCATTGTCGGCATGATGGAAGGCATCCAAGCGCGTCTGCTCCCGGAGTTGGTTCGACTTCGCCAACACGTACAAAACGAGGTGCCGGAACCTAACGCTGCATCCAGCGCCCGTTGGTGACGTTAGGGTCGTCAAGCTCGGACCAGGAGCCTTGCAACTGGCGCTCAAGGCTGACTTAATCGGCGGCGTCTGTACAGGGATTCTCGCAGGTCTCGCACCTCCACTCGTATTGCCGCAAGTTCCGAAAGTGACGGATCTCGTTGGAATCAGTGTCGTGATCGGGATTGTTTTCGGTGCCGCCAATGCTTACATTGCAACCCGTCCATGACGAGAGATTTCCAACGCACGGTTCCTAACTTTAGGTGGAGCCGACGGGCCGCAAGCACCCGCGCCACTTTCTGTGTTGGTGCTGGCCCGCCGCTAACCAAAACGTTCGGCAGGCGTCATCCTGCTAGTGGGGTTGAAAAAGCCAGCAACGTTGTCCTCGGCCTCGCCTGGGACCAGGCGAGCCTCAGTGCGCCAGAGATCGGCGAGTGATTGACACGGAGGCACCTGTTGAGTTTCCACTTGTACCTTGTAAGATCAACTAAGGATACTGATTGTTCAGCGCGCTTCCATCTGATTCGCCATCGTTTCCCTCTCGTTTGACTCTCCGGAAACCCCTGTGGTACCGTTCTTTTCTTCTGTATTGGCGCAGAAAATCAGGGGTATCATCCATGGCGGTTGAGAAAGATCTGAAGGCCATTCTTGGTAAGTTGAAGTATTCAGACGACGCCAAAGTGCTCGAACAGATTTCTGAAAATACCAAACAGGTCCATGCTCGCATGGCCAGCATCAAGCACAAGCTGGTCGTCATGAGCGGAAAAGGCGGCGTGGGCAAGAGCATGACCACGGTCAACTTGGCCTTGGCTTTTGCGCGGCAGGGCGCCAAGGTAGGGCTCTTAGATGTGGATCTGAACGGACCCTGTGTGCCTCGTATGTTGGGGTTGCACGGCCAGTCGTTGACCATGGGGTCTGGGGGAGCGATTCCACCGGTCGGGCCGCTCGGGGTGAAAGTCGCGTCGATGGATTTCTTTCTGGACGATGCGTCGCCGGTTCGCTGGAAAGGGCCGATGGATGTCAGCCCGGTCTGGTTGGGTCTGATGGAAATGAATGTCATTCGAGAATTCTTGGCCGATGTCGTCTGGGGCGAACTCGATTATCTCCTGGTCGATCTGCCTCCCGGGGCCGCGGCAGACAAGCCGCCGGTCATCGCCGGGTTTATTCCAGATCTAGCGGGAGCAATCGTCGTCACGACGCCATCAGAAGTGGCATCGGACGTGGTGCAGAAGTCGGTCACCTATGCCCGCGACATGGGTATCAAGGTTATGGGCATTGTCGAGAATATGAGCGAGTATCGCTGTCCCTCCTGTGGAGAAGTGAACGAGTTATTCGAAGGCAACACCGAGGCGATGTGCGAGATGCTGGATCTGCCGTTGCTCGGACGGATTCCCTTCGACCGGAAACTTGCGCGCACCTTCGACAAGGGAGAGCCGTTGCTCGACGACACGTACCCGACGATTCAACGATACCAAGAAATTGCCGGGCGGATTAAGACGCTGCTCGATTACAAGAAGGTGCTCGCCGATAAGCTGTGATGACACGTACCAAAGAGGAGATGCCATGAAATTTGTGTGCTTGAATTGTGAAACCTACATGAACTTCGAGAAGGTGGAGAAGCCTGGGGAAGACACGCTCGGCGTGTTCTTCGGCTGTCCGTCCTGCAATGCCAAGTTTTCGATGGTGACGAATCCAGGTGAAACTCAGATGGTCAGTTCTCTCGGCGTGAAGCTGGGGGGGCGTACTGTCCAGGCCGAGCCTTTTGAGATGACGCGGGGCACCTTGAAAGATGAAGCCACCGCAGGCTCTGGTCAGATGGCGGCGTATCTCAACGAGAAGATTCAAGGTGGTCAGCCAGCGGCTGCAGTCACAGCCGCAACAACCGCTATGCCAGGGGAGAAGTCCGGCGGCGGCTGTCCCTTCTCCGCGATGGTGGCTGAAATGGGACTCACCTCGGGCGGTAAGCCCGCCAATGCCGGAGCGGAGACGACAGAGTTTGCCTGGTCGGCCGATGCGAAGGAGAAATTGGATCGTCTTCCTTCATTTGTGAAGCCGATGGTACAGAGCAGTGTGGAGGCCTTTGCTCGCAAGCAGGGATACCAGACGATCACGTTGCAAGTGATGGACGACTCCAAGAGCGAATCAAGCAACGGGATGACCTGGACGCCTGAGGCTGAAAAACGGCTTGAGAATATTCCCGACTTCATCCGTCCCATGGCCCGCAAAGAGGTTGAACGGGTGGCGAAGGAGCGCGGGATGGCGACTATTACGGCTCAAGTGATGGATGAGACAAAAGATAGGTTTTTGAAGTTCATGTAAGGATTGGACTCGTGCGCGTGTGCCAACAAAGGCCCATCCAGTCTTCTGGATGGGCCTTTCAATTACCACGACCACTTCCAGCATGGGCGGAATTCTAGGTAGCGAGTGTATTGGTCCTGTCGCGATACGCCTCCTGGCATAATTGACACCTTTCCGAACCCTGTGCTACGAGTACGACCTCTCAGTAAGGGAGCTGATGTTTTGGGCGCTCGGCTTTCCTGAGTCCTGCTGCATGGAGTAAGCATGGGTGGACATAGCCATTGGGCGACGGTTAAACGGCACAAAGGGGCCCAGGACGTCAAGCGCGGGAAAGTCTTCACTAGAATTATCCGCGAGGTGGCGATTGCCGCTCGCTCAGGCGCCGATCCGGATGGTAATCCGCGGCTCCGGCTAGCCATCTTGAAGGCAAAAGAGGCCAACATGCCTGGCGATACGCTGAAAAAAGCTATTCAGCGTGGCACGGGAGAGTTGCCCGGCTTGGTCTATGAAGAGTTCAATCTGGAAGCGTATGGGCCTGGCGGGACCGGCGTATTGATGGAAATCACGAGCGACAACCGCAATCGCACCGTCGCCGAGCTACGAAATCTCCTCACAAAAAATCACGGCAATATGGCGGAAGCCGGCGCCGTCTCCTGGCAGTTTCACAAGAAGGGGTTGCTCACGATTGAAAAAGGCAAAGTCGACGAGGATATGCTGCTGTCGCTGGTTCTCGATGCGGGAGCGGAGGACGTGAAGGTGGGGGAGAAGAGTTTTGAAGTCATCACGGATCCGCACCACTTTGAAGTAGTGAAGAAGGCCCTCGTCGATGCGAAGATCGACACCGTGCTTGCGGAGGTCACCTCTGTTCCGCAGAACACGATCAGGCTAGAGGAAAAGGCAGCCGAACAGATGCTCAAGTTGATGGAAATCCTGGACGAGCATGACGATGTGCAGAAGGTTCATGCGAACTTTGATATTTCCGACGAAGTGATGGAGAAAGTGGCCGCTGCTGGATGAGGTGTGTGGCAGCAGCGCTGCCTGACCTTGCCTTTGCCCGCTGACGGCATGAGACCGCATGATCGCCTCACTGACAGGCCGATTGGCCTTCAAGGCGCCGACCCATCTGGTCCTCGACGTGCACGGGGTCGGATACGAAGTGTTTATTCCTCTCAGCACCTACTATGGGTTGCCCAATCTCAGCGACAGTATTTCGCTGAGTGTTCACACCCATGTCCGCGAAGACGCGATTCAGCTCTTCGGCTTTCTGACGTCGCAGGAAAAAGATGCATTCGTGCTGCTGACCAGTGTGTCCGGCGTCGGACCCAAGTTGGCGCTCAGCGTATTGTCGGCTCTTCCGGTGTCCAGCCTGGTCTCGGCGATTCAGTCGGGAGATGTCGAGAAGCTGACGACGGTTCCAGGGATTGGCAACAAATCAGCCAGCCGCCTTGTGTTGGAGCTTAAGGATAAAGTCGAAAAACTCCATCCTGGCCTTGCGTCAGCAAGCGAGGCCCCCAGGCAGGGGCACGATGCGACCTTCGACGACGCGCTGTCGGCGCTCGTGAATTTGGGCTATCGTCCACAAGATGCGAAGGAAGCGCTGAAACAGGTGAAGAAATCCAATGCTGAGTCCATCGTGCTCAAAGACATGATTCGTGAGTCCCTGAAGGAACTGGCAAGGGGGTAAGGATGATGACGAGATTGATTCGACGAATAGTCCAGATTCAAGTGTCCATCGGACTGGTGATGCTCCTGTTGGGGCTGGGGGCCATGCCCGTGCAAGCCGAGGAGTCGAGCGAGCCTAAAAGCATTCGCAAAACGTGTGGCCAATGTCCTGAAGGCTATGCGACCACGGCCGTCACCGAGTCCAAAGAGATTTGCAAGGACGGCGATCCCACACTCGTTCAGTGTGTCCCTCTGGGGGCTAATCTGCTGGCCGTCTGCGGATCCTGTCCCGAGGGCTATCGTGAAATCGGCAACTCATCTGTGCCGGCTCGCTGCGGAAATAAGGATGGAGGGCGGGTCGCCCAATGCCAGCTGGAGAAGATGGAGATGAATCTTCCTGATCCGACCAAAGGCGGTAAGACCTGCCCGCCTGACTGCGGGAGCACAGCAACGCCTGGGCAGGGTGCCTTGCCGCCTCCACCCAAGTACCTCCCGACGCCGGAGAAGAAATAAGGCTACAGCGAGAGAGGTCCCCTCACCATGGCCGAGCGAGTTGTCAGCACCCAGATCACGGACGAAGAGCGAAATATCGAGACGGTGCTGCGTCCGCAGACCTTGGAGGAGTACGTTGGCCAGGAGCGGATGAAAGAATCCCTGCGGATCTGTATCGAGGCAGCGAAGCAGCGGAACGAAGCGCTCGATCACACGATCTTTTATGGCCCCCCTGGGTTGGGGAAGACTACTATTGCTCACATTATTGCTCGTGAGATGGGGGCTGCGCTCCGTTCGACCTCTGGTCTTGTGTTAGCTCATGCGGGCGATTTAGCCGCCATCCTGACAAACCTTCAAGAGCACGATGTGCTGTTCATCGACGAGATTCACCGACTCCCTGCCTCTGTCGAAGAGGCGCTTTATCCAGCGATGGAGGACTACCAGCTCGATCTCGTGATCGGCCAGGGGCCTGCAGCGAGAACGGTGAAATTGGATCTCCCCCGGTTTACGCTGGTCGGTGCCACGACCAGGGCCGGCGCCCTGACCTCCCCACTTCGGGACCGGTTTGGTCTCGTTCACCGCCTGGAGTTTTACTCTCCATCGGAGTTGCAGACCATCGTGACACGTTCGGCGGGGGTGCTCGGCATCCCAATCGATTCCGAGGGCGCGCACGAAATTGCCGGTCGTGCTCGCGGTACCCCACGTATCGTCAACCGGCTCATCAAACGGGTGCGCGACTATGCCCAGGTCAAGGCGTCGGGACGAGTAACCCAAGCTGTTGCTCAGGATGCGCTCGCATGGCTGGGCATCGATGCAGCGGGGTTCGATGAGATGGATCGCCAGATTCTTCTGACCATCATCGACAAGTTTGCTGGAGGACCGGTCGGAGTGGAATCCCTGGCGGCCGCGGTCCATGAAGATAAGGGCACCCTCGAAGATGTCCACGAGCCCTATCTGATTCAGGCCGGCTTTCTCGAGCGAACCGGCCGTGGCCGCCAAGCCACGAAGCTGGCCTTCGATCATTTCAAAAGGCCGATCTCCCCTCTTTTCTCGTGATGCATCGGGCCTCTGTCAAGTCCTTCTGATAGCCGAAGTGACAGCTGGGGGTTGCCACGCAAGCTCCTGAAACGTCAAGGGTCTCCTTGCATTGCCAGGAATGGTTCCTGTATCATTTCCCACTTGGCTTGTGCCGTTCCAGCCGACGGACGGGTGACCGCTTCCGTGGGCTGGGAAGAGAGGGTTGGCTGTGTCCGGAGACTTTTCCGAGTACCGGAAAGAGATTGACCGCATCGACGACGAGATTTTGCGCCTGCTGAATGAGCGGTCCAAAAGTGTCGTTGAGATCGGCAAGATTAAGAAACAGAGGGATGCGGATGCCAATCTTCATACCCCGGCGCGGGAAGCGGCGATAATCGAGCGCCTCGTACAACAGAACTCCGGGCCATTTCCATCCGAGGCGATTCGGCCGGTCTATCGAGAAATCATGTCCGCTTCCCTCTCTCTCGAGGGCCCTCAGAAGGTGGCGTACCTCGGTCCCAGAGCTACGTTTACGCATATGGCCTGCATGCAGAAATTCGGGTCGTCTGCCCAATATATTCCGGTCAATAGCATCAAGGAGGTATTCAGTGAAGTCGAGCGTGGGCGAGCCAACTTTGGCGTAGTTCCGATCGAGAATACGACAGAAGGTGTGGTCACCCACACGCTGGATATGTTCATTGATTCCGATCTCCTGATCTATGGCGAAATCCTCCAGGAGGTGTCGCATCATTTGATGTCAAAGTCTGGCGTGATGGAAGAGGTGAAAAAGATCCACTCGCATCCCCAGGCCATTGCCCAATGCCGAAATTGGTTGGAGACGAATTTGCCCAATGTGCCTGTGTCGGAGGTGGCGAGTACTGCACGTGCCGCGGAACTGTGCGTGGAAACTCCTTTTGTTGCCGCGATTGCATCGGAGTTGGCAGCCCAGCTGTACGGCTTGAAGGTCATCAAGGCCCGCATCGAAGATAATATGAACAACATGACGCGCTTTCTCATTTTGTCTCAGAAGCCGCCCGAGCGTACGGGAAAAGATAAGACCTCATTGATGCTTTCGGTGAAAGACAAAGTTGGCGCCCTGTACGATCTCCTCAGGCCCTTTGCTTCTCATGGCCTGAGCTTAACCAAGATCGAATCGCGTCCTTCCAGACGAAAAGCCTGGGAGTACATATTCTTCGTCGATATCGAAGGGCATATTCAGGAAGAGCGGGTCAAGAAAGCCGTTGAAGAGATCGCTGGCCGCTGCCTGTTCATGAAAGTCCTTGGGTCCTATCCGGCCCATAGTTGATGCCATGTCACTGAAGATCCATCCAGATATCGCCTCACTGAGTCCCTATGTTCCCGGGAAGCCGATTGAGGAACTCCAACGGGAACTGGGTCTCGCACGCGTCATTAAGCTGGCATCCAACGAGAATCCGTTGGGCTCCTCTCTAAAGGCGCTCGCCGCATTGAGCGAGGGGAATGCGACCCTGCATCGCTATCCAGACGGTGGCGCGTTTCACCTGCGCGAAGCCCTGGCGGATCATTGGAAGGTGACCTCGGATCAGGTCATTCTCGGAAATGGGTCGGATGAAATCTTGGGCCTGCTCGCCCGTACATTTTTAGCTCCGGGCGATGAGGCGGTCATGGCCGATCAGACCTTCGTCATCTATAAAATGGAGGTCACGGCAGCCCACGGAAAGCCTATTATTGTTCCGTTGAAACAATGGCGGCACGATCTTCAGGCGATGGCGGACGCTATCACCGATCGGACCAGGCTCCTGTTCCTCTGTAACCCCAATAATCCAACCGGCACGATGGTGTCAGCCGATGAAGTCGAACTGCTGCTCTCGCGCGTGCCGGCGCATGTCGTTGTGGTGTTCGATGAAGCCTATTTCGAGTACGTCCGGAGCCAGCAATTTCCGGACTCCATGGCCTATGTGAAGCAGGGGCGGAATGTGATTGTGTTGCGGACGTTTT
>JAYTTD010000145.1:0-15363 GCA_043745235.1 Nitrospira sp.
CACCCGTCGCGAGAAGAGATCCATCACGGCGGCGACATAGAGCCAGCCTTCGGCCGTCCAGATATAGGTGAAGTCGGCGACCCATTTGCAGTTCGCCGACGCGGCGTCGAACATCCGGTTGAGCACATTGGGGGCGATGGCGTGCGTCGCGCGCGCGCCGGTGTCTACTGGCATCCGTCGCCGTCTGGGGCGGGCGCCGCAAGGCGGCCTGTCGCATCAACCGCTCAATGCGATGGCGGCCGCAGGCGATGCCTTCCACGAGCATGTCGTGCCCAGACCAGCCGAGCGCCGTAGGTGCGATCACTGGTGAGGAAGCTGGCCCGCACCCTGAGCAGCAGGGCCTCATCGGCTCGTGCTCGGGCACTCGGCGGCCGGGTCCGCCAGGCATAGAAGCCTGCACGCGAGACACCGAGCGCCTCACACCACCATCTCGCCGGCCACATTCCCCGGTGCGTCGCGATGAAGGCGACCGTCACAGCGCCTCCTGCGCGAAGTAGGCCGCGGCTTTTTTAAGATGTCGCGCTCCGCTTTCAGCTTGAGGACCTCACGACGGAGCCGGGCGAGTTCCGCCTGCTCGGGCTTCACCTGTCCCTGACCTGGAAAGGCCTGCTGCGAATCGGCCGTACACTCCTGCACCCATCGGCGCAACACCGTACCGTGCACGCCCAAATCTCGCGCGGCTTGTGCCACCGTCACCCCGCGTGCTTGAATCAGCTTCACCGCCTCCAGCTTAAACTCTCGCGTAAACTTCCGTCGCTCCATATCCCACCTCCGATTTCATTCATACACCTAACGCAGTGTCTTTGAAACCGGCAGCAGCCCAGTTTTCTAAAATCGAGAATAGAAAATTGAGAGATGGAATGGCAAGAACTGTACATTTCTGTCAATATATTGTCGTTTATGTGGCTATAAGATCAGTTCAGGCATGAAAGAGAACTAGCAAGGGGTAGATTGATAAGCAAAACTCAATAGGCATTGATAAATTGTGAAAGTCATGTGCCTCTATACGTAGTTGGCCCAGAAATTGCTTGATCGTTCTGTCATCGAGAATGGTAGCGGTTGTTGCAGAGCTGAAAGGTTGTCTTACAAGGTTGTGCCCCTTATGAAGAAGTCTGCAGGACAGGTTCTTGTTATCTTGGTTACGGTGGTAAATCAGAAAGAAGCGGTGAGAATCGGCGAAGGGGTAGTGAAGTCGAAGCTGGCTGCCTGTGCGAGTATTATCCCACGGATTCAGTCTATATATAGTTGGAAGGGAAAAGTTGTTAAAGCACAGGAAGTTCTTCTTATATTGAAATCCACCAAACCCCGGTATTCTGCACTCGAGAAAACGATCAAGATGATGCATACATATGAGACTCCTGAAATCATTGCGCTGCCGGTTAAGGAAGGCCTGGATCAATATCTTGGATGGGTGCGAAGCGAGACCCACAGCTAATAGGTAGTGAAGAGTATTTTTCATCACTAAAATGAGGGGTTGACCGAAGCTTCCTAGACCGGTACACTCGCGGGTAGTGACTATGGAAAGTGGAGAAGTCCATTCAGCAGGGGGTGAATGGTTATGGCACAAGTGAACGGCACAGAGAATAGTGACGCGTATACCATCGTAATCTTTCGTGGCTCATCAGCCAAGCCGCTTCGATTTAGTTTTCCTCGCAAGCTTGTCAGTAAGCTATTGATTGTTGGAGTTATTTTTGTCATAGCTGACATTTTTATCATCTCACACTATGTGGTCAGAACTGGCGAAGTCTGGGAGCTTTCATCATATCGTGCAGAAGCTGTGAGCGCACGGGAACAGACAGGGGCCTTTTCTAGCTCTATCGACGATCTGAAGAAGCGTTTAACGAGCATGAAGGAGGTCAATCAGCGACTTCGTGTCATGTTGGGAATCGAACCTCCGAAAACAGGGGATACGACTAATGGTCGAGGTGGTGTGGATGCTCCCCTTCCCGATGGCAATATTCTTCCTGCTTCTGAGGAGATCCCTATGAGTGGCGCTGGGGTTCAGTCTTCCCGTTCAGCAGAAATCAGCCAGAGGGTGCTGCCCGGCGAAACGGGTCAATCTGCCGGCTCAAGCAGCCTCACCGAGCAGGAGAGGGTCGCTTCAATCAAGGATGGCATAGATTGGCTGTCGAAAGAAGCTACGATCCAGGAACAATCGCTTCAAGAATTATCCTTGGCTGCTGAACAGAAGTCTTCTCGATGGGCAGCAACCCCTTCCATTTGGCCAGTGAAAGGATGGGTGACCTCTGGGTTCGGGCCAAGGGTCTCCCCATTCACTGAAAAGCCAGCTTGGCATGATGGGTTGGATATTGGAGCTGCTGCCAATGCGCCAGTTCAGGCTCCGGCTCAAGGACGTGTCACAGCAGTCGGGTTCGACCCTAAGCTGGGAAATCTTGTGAAAGTAGACCATGGGTTCGGTATCGAAACCCTCTATGGCCACCTTGCCAAGGCTTTAGTGAAAGAGGGACAGCGCGTGAAGCGTGGAGAAGTTGTTGGCTTAGTCGGTAGCACAGGGCTAGCCACAGGACCCCATTTACACTATATGGTGAAGGTTCATGGCCAGGCGCTAGACCCTGTAAAGTATATCCTCGAATAGCTCATAGGCTTCCCGTTTCGCTTACCGGCCTTGTCGTCAACCGACTCGGTTCATGACGCGGCGCATTAGAACTCACCCCTTCCATCAAACAACGCCCACCAAATCGACTCGACTCAACTCCTATGCTACACTGCCGCGCCATGACACGTGGTAGAGATCATGCTGTTATTCACCTATGACTGATATTGAAATCAACCGATCAGTGAAGGCTCGTCCGATACGGGATGTCGCTGATCAGCTTGGCATTCAGGCCAGCGAGTTGCTTCCTTACGGAAAGCTGAAGGCGAAGGTGTCGCTTGACGTACTTGAGCGGCTTCATGCTGCACCTCTCGGTAAGTATGTCCTTGTGACCGCCATTAATCCAACCCCGCTTGGGGAAGGCAAGACGACAACGTCCATCGGGCTTGCCATGGGCCTTTCCCGCCTTGGCCATCGAACGGCCGTCACGCTTCGGCAGCCTTCGTTGGGGCCGGTATTCGGGATTAAAGGTGGAGGAACAGGGGGAGGACGAGCGCAAGTCCTTCCGATGGAAGAGATCAACATGCATCTGACCGGAGACGCCCACGCTGTATCTGCCAGTCACAATCTCTTGTCAGCATTTGTCGATAATCACCTGTTTCATGGGAATGCGCTTCAGGTGGATCCGAATCGGATCATTTGGCCACGGACGTCGGGCGTTAGCGATCGGGCGTTACGGCAGATCTCGCTGGGAGAAGGGGCTGTGGGTCGCACGGGCCAGTTTGTGATCACGGAAGCGTCCGAAGTCATGGCAATGCTCGCTTTGGCATCGAGTCAAGCTGACTTGCGACAGAGGCTCGGGCAGATCGTCGTTGGGTTTACAACAGATGGTAAGCCATTGCGGGCAGAAGAGTTCGGGTGTGCCGGGTCTATGGCGGTCCTGCTGAGAGAGGCGTTGTTGCCGAACTTGGTTCAGACGCTGGAGGGAACTGCGGCCTTCGTGCATACGGGTCCGTTCGGAAACATCGCCCACGGGAATTGTTCGATTCTTTCCGATGCCATCGCATTGCGTTGTGCGGACTATGTTGTGACGGAGGCCGGATTCGGGAGTGATCTCGGGGCGGAGAAATTTTTCAACATCAAGTGCCGCCTCTCAGGGTTCAAGCCTGCGGCTGCCGTAGTGGTCGCTACGCTTCGCGCACTCAAGCTTCACGGTGGAGGAGGAGTGGTTAAGGTTGGAGCCCCGCTTCCGGCAGGGCTTACCGGGCCTAATCAGGAGGCATTGGTAAAAGGCTTTGCAAACTTGGAGCAGCACATTGCGAACGTGAAAGCCCATGGGGTGCCTGTGGTGGTAGCGGTCAATGCATTCATCGATGATTCAACGGCTGAGCTGGAATGGGTTCGAGTGCGGTCCCGCGAGGTTGGTGCGGAGGATGCCGCAGTCTCAACCCATTGGGCCGATGGCGGCAAAGGGGCTGAAGAGTTAGCAAAGGCGGTGGTCAGAGCTACAGAGGGAACGTCCACGTTCAGATATTTATATGACGTTGCCTGGCCGATTAGGAAGAAAATCGAGACTATTGCCACGCACATGTATGGGGCCTCGGCTGTGTCATTCGATGCAGAAGCCGATCGCGACATCGAGTTGGCACAGCAGATCGGACTTGACCGGCTGCCTATCTGTATGGCGAAGACGCCGTTATCGCTGTCACACGACCCAGCGTTGAAGGGGCGCCCGTCTGGGTTTACGCTGCCGATCAAGGAGGTGCGAATGCTTGCAGGGGCTGGGTTTCTCACAGCGGTTTGTTCCGGCATTCAACTCATGCCGGGCTTGCCGAAGAAGCCAGCAGGGGAACGCATTGGAATCGATCCAGGCACGGGAGAGATTGTGGGGCTGTCCTGAGGGCTAGCGCTGCTTAAGGTAGCGGAAAAATTCCGAGTCAGGACTCACCACCAGAGTGGACCTATCTTTGAAGGTTTTCTTGTAGGCTTCCATCGAGCGAGTGAATTCAAAAAAGTGAGGATCCTGCCGGTAGGCATCAGCATAGACCTTAAAGGCCTTTGCATCCCCCGCGCCACGAAGTTCTTCCGATTCCTTGTATGCCTGAGCCAGAATAATCTCGCGATCCTTTTCCGCCTCTGAACGGATTTTCTGAGCTTCCTCCGCGCCTTCCGCACGGTATTGCTTTGCTTGCCGTTCCCGTTCAGCTTGCATTCGGGCGAATACGGCCTTCTCATTTTGCTCAGGAAGGTCTGCGCGTTTGATCCTCACGTCCTGAATCTCGATCCCATACGCGGACGCTTTCTCATTCGACCGCTGGGTCACGATTGTCATGAGATCGCCCCGGTGTGTCGCGACGATTTCAAGAAGGTCATGGCGCCCGAGTTCGACTCGGAGTTCAGAATAGATAATATCGTTGAGTCGTTGCAGCGCGCCCCGTTGGGTTTGGAAGTTTTGAAAGACTTTGAGGGAGTCGACAATCTTCCATTTGGCATAGTTGTCAAGAAGGAGAGTCTTCTTGTCTTGTGTGATCACATCTTGCGCCAAGGTGTCATAGTCCAGCAGGCGCTTATCGAAGTAGATGACCTCTTGAACAAACGGCACTTTTACATAGAGCCCAGGCTCCGTGAGATTGCGAACAGGTTTGCCGAGTTGGACCACGATCGCATTCTGGGTGATGTCTACGACAAAGAGCGGCGAGGCACCCAGAAAAAGCAAGCCGCTGCCGACTACTAATAGCGCAATAATGAGTCCCTGCTTGGTCATGGATTTTGACCCTCGATGGCGGTACTGGTCCTAGGTTTGTGACGGTCGAGCGGGAGGTACGGCAGCATACGGTCGGCTGTCTTGCCATCAATGATGATTTTTTCGACGTTCGGCAGGATTTCTTCCATCGTTTCGATATAGATCCGCTTGCTAATGATGTCTTTGGCTTGATTGTATTCTTTCAGGGTCGCCGAAAAACGGTTGGCTTCACCTTGGGCGCGATTCAGTCGCGCCTGGGCGTTGCCCTTGGCCTGGTTCACCACCTGGGCAGCTTCGCCCTGTGCTTTGGGGAGAATGTCGTTGCGATAGCTCTGCGACTGGTTGATCAGTTTCTCCCGATCTTCCTTTGCATTCGTCACATCTTTGAACGCCGCCGCCACAGCCTCGGGAGGACTCACATCCTGGAGTTGGATGGCGGCGACCTGGACACCGCCCTGATACTGGTCGAGAATGGATTGCAGGAGTATCTGGGTATCTTGCTGGATCTGGGCTTTGCCGGTCGTCAACGCCTCGTCGATTTTACCCTTGCCAACCACTTCCCGCATGGAGGCCTCGGCAGCTTTACCGATCGTCTCATTCACGTCTGCAACGTTAAAGAGGTAGTTCGAAGATTCTTTAATCTTGTACTGCACGATGAATTGGACGGCCAGAATGTTCATGTCGCCGGTGAGCATCAAGGCTTCTTGTGCCAGCATTTGCTGGCGGCCTTGCCGATCTGTGCGGAAGCCGACCTCGATACGGTGGAGTTTCTGGACTTTTGGCTGCAGGACCGATTCGACGAGAGGGATTTTCAGATGAGGGCCAGGCTCCACGGTTCGGACAGGGACACCGAACCGCTTGACGACCCCCTCCTCATCCGGGGCGACGATAAACACGCACTGCCAAGCAAGAAAAATGAACAACCCTGCCAATGCGATGTTTCTGAAACCGCTTGAGGGCAATAGATTCCCGAATGAGGGCATCAAATTCTTGAATTGGGACTGGGCCTGCTTGAGGGCATCCTCAAGCGGGTCGCTCTTCTTACTCCAAGGATCTTTGGGGTCCCAGACCATGCAGATATTCGGCTGAAATTAATAGGGGAAGGCTGTCTGTCGGCGTCACCATAGCAGACTGTCTGAAGCGACGCAATCAGGATAATCACAAATGGTGTGCTCCATATCAGGAAGGGGGGTAGTTAGCGCAGACTGTGGAGAATGAGGTGGGTAGGATAAGCCAGAGTATCGGCGATCGGCAGGCCTTGTGTTTCAGTCGGTGACATGGACTATCCTCTCATCCCGCTCACATAGCCTGCAGTCAGCGGGTCACGGGGCTTCTCAAAGATCTGCTTCGCCGTCCCCGCTTCAATCAGCTGCCCAGCTCCGTTTTGAACCCAGAACAAGGCGGCGTAATCTGCGATGCGACGGGCCTGTGCAAGATTATGGGTGACGATCAGGACTGTATAGCGATTCCGCAGGCCGACGATCAGGTCTTCGACAACGCCGCTAGAGAGCGGGTCGAGCGCGCTGCAGGGCTCATCCATCAGGAGCGCTTCGGGCGAAAGAACCAGCGCTCTAGCCATGCACAATCGTTGCTGTTGGCCGCCCGACAGCGCCAAAGCTGGCGAATTCAGGCGGTCCTTCACCTCGTCCCACAGACCCACGTCGCGCAGGACCGTCTCGATATTGATGGCGATCTGCTTCCGATCTCTGAGCCCGTGCTCGCGCAAGGGAAATTCCAAGTTTTTCCAGATCGAGAGGGGGAAGGGATTCGGCTTTTGGAAAATCATGCCGATGCGGCGGCGTAAGCGGATCACATCGGTGTGAGGAGCTAACAGGTCGAGGCCGTCGAGGCGGATGTGACCCGACACCCGGCATCCAGGGATGAGATCGGTCAGGCGATTGAGAGAGGTAAGGAAACTTGTCTTGCCGCAACCTGACGGACCCACAAGAGCCGTGATGCATCCTTTGTTGATCGAGACGGTCACGTCGTGGAATGCGGGCTTCTGACCATAGTGCAAGCTGAGCCGTTCGACTTCGATGAACGGCTTGGGCTCGCAACAGGCCGGTCGCTCCTCCAGAGGACACCAAGGCTGTGTACCAGACGTGGGCGCAGCGGGCTTCATATCGTGACGATCCTCCGATGCAGCCAGTGTTCAGCCAGCCACGAGGCCGTTCCATTGATCGCAAGCAGCAAGACGACCAACACCAGTGCTGAGGCATAGGCGTGGGCATCTCCTCCTGAGACGTTCATCGAGAGATCGAAGATGTGGATGGATAGCGCCCGACCGGAATCGAGCAATGACTCCGGCATGCGATCCACGTAGCCGCTCGTGAAGATGAGCGCGGCGGTTTCCGCCATGGCCCGACCCACCCCCAGCACCAGACCGACTAGGAGCCCCGGCACGGCCGCCGGCAACAAGAGATGCACCAGCGTCGTGGTTCGCGAGAGCCCCAGCGCGGCGGCGGAGAGCCGGTACCCGGCCGGCACGGCACGGAACCCTTCCTCTGTCGAGCGGATAAGGATCGGCAGCACCATGCAGGCAAGGGTCAACCCACCGGACAGAATCGAGAACCCCAACCCCAGCGTCTTGCAAAAGAAGGCGTTGCCGAAAAGCCCGAACACGATCGACGGCACACCTGACAGTATATCGAGGCTACGGCGGGTCAACCGTCCGAACAGACTGGCATCTGTTGTAAACTCAGCCAGCAACACAGCGGTCCCGACGCCGATGGGAAGGGACACTCCAAGACAGACCCCCAAGATCAACACGGTCGAGACGATAATAGGACCGATCCCACCTTCGCGCCCCGCGTTTCGAGGGGGAGCCGTCAGAAACGTCCATGAGATGTAACTCAGACCGTGCCAGAGGATGTCCCACAAGAGCCAGCAGAACGTGGCGGTTACGAGAACCGCCACGCTCCACACCAAGATCGAGGCGAGTATTTCTCGCCCATCAAACTTTTGTTCCAGCGCCTTAACCATAGATTCTTCCGTGACTGATCCAGTCTGCGGCGGCGACAAGCGCCGCGATCATCGCCATCAAGACCAGGCCACTCACGAACAACGCGGCGCGGTGGTCCCCGAGTGCGTAGGCCATCTCGAGCGCGATGTTGGCTGTCAGCGTACGGATCGGGTCAAACAGACTGTGAGGTGTTTGCACGACATTCCCGCAGACCATCAGAATGGCCATGGTCTCTCCGATAGCCCGACCGGTCTCGAGGATGATGCCGGTGAACAACCCCGATTTGGCCGCCGGGAACACGACCCCTCGAATGGTCCCCCAGCGCGACAGCCCCAATGCAGCCGCGCCACGCACATACTGTTGGGGCACGTTGGCGAGGCTGGCGTCAGCGACTAAGGCGATCGTGGGTAGAATCATGATCGCGAGGATGACAATTCCGGCCAGCAAGCTAGGCCCAGGTGGATGGATCGATCCGATCAGCGGGACCAGTACCACGAGGCCCCAGAATCCATAGACGACTGAGGGAATGCCCGCGAGCAGCTCAATCAGCTTCCGATAGGGCTGTGCCACAGCCGGGGGCGCATAGTAGCGGCAGAAGACCGCAGACAGGATACCCAGTGGTGTCGCGATCAGGACAGAACCGACCATAGCGAACAGAGTTCCCCACAGCATCGGCGTGAGATTGTACAAACCTTCTGTCGGATGCCAGGAGGGATCGGTAAAGAACCGTGTGATGCCCACATGTCGCAGGACCGGAAGCGCTTCCATGACCAGGAATGCCACGATCAGCAGCACGATCGCTCCCGCGACCGCGGCGGCTCCGTGCAGCAGCCAGAGCAGGAGCCGGTCAGTCGGCCAGCGGGACAAAGTATTGCTGTCTGATAAGGTCATACACCGCCTGTGATTGGGCGTATTCGATGAAGGCTTTGGCCAAGCCTGAGGGTGAAGTTCGAGTCACGAGATGCAGAGGACGCGAGAGAGGAAAGGCTCCTGTCCGTACGCTCTCGGTCGAGGCCGCCACACCTCCGACCGGAAGCAGCTTAATCGGTACCCCGTGCGTGGCATCGTATTCAGCCGTCCCGATGGACACATATCCAATCGCGTTGCGATTGCCGGCCACGGTCTTGACGCCCTGCTCGTTGTCACCGATCACGACCTGGGCTTTGATATCCACATTCTTCAGCTTGAAGTAGTGCAGAAATACTTCCAGTGTGGACCGTCCTTCAGCCTTGTTGATGACGGTGATTGGCGCGTCCGTCCCACCGACCGCCTTCCAATTGGTGATCTTGCCTGTGTAGATCGCGACGATCTGTTCATCGGTGAGGGCCTGCACAGGGTTCTCTCGATGGAGAATGGGGCAGACGCCGTCGCGGGCGACAGGGAACGCGGAGAGATTCTGCTCCTCCTCCTTCATCGCTCGCGAGACCATGCCGATGTCAGCGAGACCTTGGCTGGCGTCGGCGATGCCGCGTGAGGAGCCTCCACTCTGCACGTCAATACGTACTGTCGGGTGGAGACTCTCAAAGCGCTTGCCGATTTCGGCGATAAGCGGAGCCAGAGTGCTTGCACCGGTAATCACGAGCTTCCCGGTCAGTTGATCCGCTCTGTTCCCCTGGGCTCCGGCTGATACCTGGGCGCCCATAAGAACCGACATTGAGAGAGCCACCAGAGCCAGGTATTTCTTCAGCGTGAACGGGTCATAACATCGATTCATTTAGATACCTCTATATATTGGCCATGAACAATTATTCAGGCGACCGTCCCGCCGCAGGACGACCCAGCGCCTGCGGTGCAGCCGTAGCAATGGTTGCGCGTCGTGATCCGGCGGTGATTGAGTTGAACCGGATCAAAGTCGCGGATATGGGCGGGTGCACCATGATCCACTGGCAGATCAAGCATCTGGTTGAAGTCGCAGTCGTAGAGGGTGCCGTCCCAGCCCACGGAAATTGTGTAGCGACACATGACGCCGGCCGCGGCAGTGGGATTGAAGGCGTTGGCCAATCGCTGCATATACTGCTCGTAGTTGCCGCTCTCCACGAGAAACTCAAGAAACCGGCTGATCGGCATGTTGGTGATCGTATAGAGGTGGTTGAACTCGATGCCATGGCGCGCCAGGAGTTCTTTTCGAAACTGCGCTTCGATCGCCTCTTGCCTGGGAGAGAGAAAGGCTCCGACCGGATTGCAGACCAGATTCAAGGCAAGGCCGCTGTCGGGACGGCCATACCCGAGTGTATTCAAGAGTTGCAGGGCCTCGACGGACTTTTCAAAGACTCCTTCACCCCGCTGCGCATCGGTCTGGCTGGCTCGGTAATAGGGCAGCGATGCGACGATTTCCACACGATGCCCGGCGAGGAACTTTGCTGAGTCCGCTTGGGACGGGAGGAGCAACACAGACAAGTTACATCGATCCATCACATGGCGACCCAGCGCCCGGCTCTGTTCAACCAGCCAACGAAAGTTGGGGTTGAGTTCCGGTGCTCCACCCGTGATATCCACCGTCGGAATATCGGTCTGTGCGAGCGTGCGGATGCACTGCTCTGCGGTTTCGCGGGACATGCTTTCGGTGCGATCAGGCCCCGCATCGACATGGCAGTGCCGACAGGTCTGATTGCAGAGCTTGCCGACATTGATCTGAAAGACGGTGATCCCGGTGGCGCGAAGGGGGAGCAGGCCGATGCGATCGAGTTGCGTCTCGAAGGGAGGGCAGCTCGTTGTCCTTTCGAGCAGCTTCAATTGCTCCGTTGAGGAGGCGAGGGGGTTTTGTTGTCCTAAAAGAGTCAGTGCCATAGGATC
Source organism: Nitrospira sp. (assembly GCA_043745235.1). Classification (GTDB taxonomy): domain Bacteria; phylum Nitrospirota; class Nitrospiria; order Nitrospirales; family Nitrospiraceae; genus Palsa-1315. The sequence goes on from JAYTTD010000145.1 coordinate 11,053, forward strand.
ATGCTACTGGAATGGTGAGAGCAGTCTGGCACCTGGTCAATGGATTAACCTGCACGGCGGATGGATAACAAAGCTGTTTCTGGAAACCGCAACTCACAGCAGCCGAAATTCAAGGCCTGTCCTTGTCTGTTTGCTAGAGCTCGTTGGATCGCGGGCGTGACTCTGTAACACACCTGTTTGCCGTCCCGGTGTCCCTCGACCAGCCCCGCGTCTCGAAGAATACGGAGATGATGGGAGGCATGGGGTTGAGAGCACTTCAATCCCTGCACAAGATCCGTCACGCATTTTTCACCGGTGAGCAAAGATTCCAAGATACGCAGCCGCGTTTCGTCGCCCAAGGCCTTGAGCACCGTGGCGCATTGGCGCTGAGTCAGCATGTTGGTGCTCAAGAGAGTCTTCATCAGCAGCAGCCCTCATTGGGAGAGCAGGTGACGGCATCACCACTGACGTGTTGGCCCGCGCGATTGAGGATTGCGAAGTGAGGCGCGTAGCCGTCAGCTTCCAATACTGTGAGCGTCTTGGAACAGATCTCCAGCGGTTCCCCTCGGCGGTACAGATGGTGATCGTCATCGGCGGCTTCGACGAAGGGTCCGGCCAGCATGGCGAAATGCCCTTGCCAGTGGCAGGGGGCGTCCGCCGGATAGACGGCGGTCCATCGGTCATCGGCTCGATCTAGCCACAGGGGGGTGGAGGACAGGATAAAGTGAGAAGCCAATGGAGTCTGGCTCAAGAGGCATACCGTGTCCGGTGTGACTGGCTGGGGAATGCCTCGGAGATAGGTTGTGCCCAGTTCATCGACCACTCGGCTGAACGGCCCGCGGAGCGTGGCATAACGCACGGCCGACTGAGGTGCGCTGGCGGGAAGTTTATATCCCGTCAACGTCACGGAGAAGAAGTGAATACCGTCAATCACCTGCCAGGGCGAGGACTTGATCAGATGAATGCCCAGGAAGCCGGCCCCCATTATCCCCGCGAGATAGTCGGTGAGCGTCAGCGCCCCTGAGAGGCAGTCACCCCACTTGTGAGTGTCATGCACCAAGTATTGCGGCACAGACTGATCGGCCACGATGTCGGAGATCGTAAATCGTCCACCCGATTTGGCGACCCGAAACATTTCCCTGAAGACCTTTCGTTTATCCGGAGCCAGGTTGATCACACAATTAGAGATGATCAGATCAATGGCCTCATCGTTCACCGGCATCGCGTCTGCCATCCCTTTGCAGAACTCGACGTTAGAAGAGGTATATCCAAGATTAGATGCGACGATGGGGGCATTCTTTCTGGCGATGGTCAGCATCGTGTCAGTCATGTCGATGCCGATGACATGTCCGGAAGGTCCGACGAGCCGGGAAGCCTCGAAACAATCGATGCCGCCACCTGACCCGATATCCAGCACCGTTTCCCCTGGGGAGACGGTCTTGAGCCCGGCCGGCGTCCCGCAACCATACGAAATCTTGAGGACCTCTTCCGGAATGAAGGACTGGAGATTGGCCATGTCGTAACTGGTCGGGCAACACATCTGCTCGCCCGTTGATGCAGCCCGAGCATAGCGATCGCTGACCTTTTGAGTAATCTCATCTATTGGCATCGCATCCTCACCATTGAGTTACATATCGACATGCGTTTATGTATCAACCCCTCCCATTCAAGGTCAATAGTGTTCTTGTAGATGGGTGGATAAAGTCAGTATAGAAATAAGAAAATCATGCTTCTGTAATCTAGCTCACATTGCTCACGCACCCTACTCCTAGAGTGAGGGCACTAGTCAGGAGTCGTCTATTCAAGAGAAATCTTACAGGGCGATGAGTGGACATCGAGGGCCCCGTGACCTATTGACTCGGTATCATAGTATAGGGTGTACGTTGAAGGGAGAGGATCGGATTCATGGCCTCGCGATTCATTATTGGTCAGCTTGCAAAGACAACTGGTGTCAACATCCAGACCATCCGGTACTACGAGCGGCTACGGTTGCTTGAGCCATACGATCGCAAGCCATCTGGCTATCGCCTGTACGATGGTGAATCGCTCAAGCGTCTGCGTTTCATTAAGAATGCGCAGACATTGGGGTTCACATTGCACGAAATCGCGGAGCTGTTGAACCTTCGCGTCACCTCGACGGCTCGCTGCGGTGATGTGCAGCGGAAGGCGCAAGCCAAGTTGCTGCAAGTGGTAGCCAAAGTCCGAGATTTGCGGACGCTCGCCCGGGCGCTGAAAGGGTTGATTCGAACTTGCCGGGCCGGTCAGCCGACCGAACAGTGTCCGATTCTGACGAGTCTGGAAAAAGAGCACAAGGTGACTAGGAAGAAGCTAGCAGAGGGGATAAGTGAAGGCCACGATTGACGAATGACCAATGAGGGATAACGGCGTCTTGACGAGAGGACACCGAGATCGTACATGACCAAAGGTGGAACGACAACGATGGTCAGCGGGCTTGTGGCCGCGTTCTTCTCCTCGATCTGCTGCATCGGGCCGGTGGTGTTCGCAGCCCTCGGTGTGGGCATTGGGGCCACAGGTTTTCTGTCCGGCACGGCCGGATTTCTGAAGGCGCTCTTGCCATATCGGCCAGTCTTCATCGGCCTGGCGATGCTTCTGCTGGGCATCAGCTTTTATCTGGTCTACCGGAGGCCAAAGTCCGCCGTGTGCGCGTCGGGGGAAGTGTGTGTTCCGGGAACGTTAGGCGGGGCAAATCGGACAGTGCTTTGGGTGCTGGCAGTCCTCGCGCTTGTGCTGATCTATACCCCGTACTGGTTGGGGGTGTGAGCATGCGGAAAGGCGGAGAGGAGGTGAGTAAGCATGTGGCGTCAGCTTGGATTGGTTGTGCTGATAGGCGCCATGACCGTGGGCTTGGCTGCTCCTTCTGGTCTTGCAGCTGAGATTCAAGGACTTCAGACGGTGATCTTACACATTGACGGCATGACCTGTGGGGTTTGCGTCAAGGACGTGAAAGCTGCGCTTGGCAAAGTGTCAGGCGTCAGCGTTGTCGAGATCAGCGTGGGGAAGAAATGGGTCTTCTTCTCCGACTACGCGAATGCGCGCGCCTCGGTGACGTTCGATCCGGAGAAGTCAGGTGTGGAGGCGTTGGTCAAGGCCATTGAAGCGGCGAGTAGCCCGCTGTCGACCTACAAGGCGCGGCTGCTCGAAATGTAGGCGAGGGGCAAGAGGTGCGAGGTAAGAGGGAGGAAGGAGACGACATCATGGAGCAAGCGACGAACGTTGAGGCTGGGTTATTCGCCGAACTCAGAACGTTGAGCCCTAAAGTCACCGGTGGGCTGGTCCGCATGCGGCAAGAGGTCTATCGCGATGCGACTGTGGCGGCCAAATACAAGCTGCTGACCGCCATGGCCATCTCGATTGCGATCCGCTGCGAACCCTGTATCCGAGCCTATGTGCAGATGGCCTGTGACAAAGGGATCACGCAGGAGGAATTGATCGAGTTCCTCGAAGTGGCCATGACTATGCAGGGCTGCCCCGGCGAAGAGTGGGCCTTGAAAGCTTACAAAGTCTACAAGGAACATGTGGGCGGAACGCAGTCGAGCGAAAGTGACGTGTGCTGTACGCACTGAACTCCTCGGAACCATGCCTGTGGTCAGACCTTGCCGATTTCTGTAACCGGTGACTGGTCCTGCTCGCAGGGGCAGCTAAAACCTAATGACCTGATACCTCTGCGACACCAGCTTCTTGAAGCTCGGATGCCCGTCGTAGTCTCTGGCAAGCCGTATCCCGCAAGCGCTTTGTCCTTGACGCCGAAGGTCTCGGCCCAGAGTCTGACATGACTGTTATTGAGACCGACGCCATAGCCAACCGTACACTAAGATATTGATCACGAGCACGACCGTGCCGAACAGGAGCTGAACGTCACGAGTCAGGTGATCGGGATAGAGAATGGGCAGCAGGTAGTGTGTGACGAAGTCTGAACGGTAACCAGCTTGGCCTGCTTGCTCTTGAAAGTAATTTTCTAACGGGGTGAGTGGACAGACCCAGCCGCTGAATTCAACGACCGCACCCCACACAGCAGCCGGCAGATGTAACCACGCGATCCACCGCCATCTCAGCACAAGCAGCCCGCCGCAGAGGACAAAGATGACGAACCCCAGGTGAACGATCAGAATCAGGTCGGCCAAGAGGGGATATAGCATCACGCACAGCTAAAATAATGAAGTGGGATCGCTCGGTTTCGGATAGGTCAGCGTCCCCTTCTCGAAATGGGCAAATGATGTGAGGACGTGTGAGGTGGCCTTCTCGGGAGACATGATATGCTGGATATCCCAGCCACGATTCACCAGCGCATCGGCAATCAACGACCGATGGCAG
>JAYTTD010000146.1:0-15298 GCA_043745235.1 Nitrospira sp.
TCGCGCAACGCGCGGCCTCAGAAGGCCCTCGTTGGACGCGCGCAGTGGAAGATCAATCAGCTCCCATCCCTGAAGCGATAACGAGCGAGCTTGGAGGGATCATCTGTAATCTCGCTCGACGGCCGTAGTCAGGGACCTAACCCTGTCACTCCCAAGGCTGGAACATTCCGGTCATAGGGGGTGGAGGAAAGAGAAAGAAGAGAGGGAACTGTGAGCATTCTTGTTAATAAGAATACGCGGGTGGTGGTGCAGGGGATTACGGGGAAAGAAGGCTCGTTCCATGCGACGCAGTGCAAGGCCTATGGAACGCAGGTCGTCGCGGGTGTGACGCCGGGGAAGGCCGGGCAGGAAGTGGAAGGCATTCCGGTTTTCAATACGGTGCGCGATGCGTTGAAGAAGACTGAGTGCGACACCTCGCTGATCTTTGTGCCCCCGCCGTTTTGCGCCGATGCGATCTTGGAGGCCGCTGATGCCGGTGTGAAGTTGATCATCTGCATTACCGAAGGCATCCCGGTCAACGATATGGTCAAGGTGAAGCGCGCACTCTATGGCCGCGACGTCCGCCTGATCGGACCGAACTGTCCCGGCGTCATCACGGTCGATGAGGCGAAGATCGGCATTATGCCGGGCTTCATTCATAAGAAGGGTGTTGTGGGCGTCGTGTCACGTAGCGGGACCCTCACGTACGAAGCCGTGTATCAGCTCTCGACGCTTGGGTTAGGCGAAACGACGTGCGTCGGCATCGGCGGCGATCCGGTCAATGGCACAGGTTTTGTCGATGTGTTGGCGTTGTTCGAGAAAGACCCCGACACTCACGCAATCGTGATGATCGGCGAGATCGGTGGCGATGCGGAAGAGAAAGCCGCTGAGTTCATCAAGAAGCAGGTGAAGAAACCGGTCATCAGTTTCATCGCCGGGATCACGGCGCCGCCAGGACGGCGTATGGGCCATGCCGGTGCCATCATCTCTGGCGGTAAGGGAACTGCTGCTGAGAAGATGAAAACGCTCGAAGCCGCTGGCGTGAAGGTTGTGAAAAATCCTTCGGAGATTGGCAACGTAGTCAAGCTGGCATTGGGCCGCTAACTGTCATCTATGTCGATTGTTGATCGGGGGTGCTGAGCTGGGCTCAGCACCCCCGATCTGTATGGAGCAATCCAGCTTTGTGTTTGTACCGTGTCATGAGGCACGGTGTGTCATCTCCCAGAACTATTTCCTTCCCCTCACGCCGGTATCATGGTACTGTATTAGGAGGGTACCAATTTTTCATCCTACCCGCTTCCCTTTCGATTGCATCTTTCTGTGTTATCACCGCACTCAGTAGTGGTTGCAGCCGAACCAAGGAGTTTGTTTGCGAGTATTCCTCATCCATGTCCGTGATCCTCAGTTCTATGCCCTTCCGGCTAAAACACGCGCGAAAAACGGTCGTATCAGAGTCATGGGCTTCCCGCCTATCGGCATCATGTCCCTCTCGTCTGTCCTCAAACAGGCAGGCCACGAGTGTGTGATGTTCGATCAGGCGAACCCTGACACGCCGAATGAGGTCATCCTCGAGGAAATCAACCGACAACAACCGGCCCTGGTCGGCCTCAGCTTTCTCAGCACCACCAGCTATCCCTACGCAAAGATTTTGGCTCGTCAGATTCGCGCTGCCAACACGAAGGTCAAACTGGCTTTCGGTGGCGTCTTTGCGAGTCTGAATGCTGCATTGGTCAAATTGCAGTGCCCCGAAGTGGATTTCGTCTGTCGTGGAGATGGTGAGCAGTTGCTCCTTGATCTACTTGAACAGTTTGAGGATCCGGCTGGCGTCGCTGGGCTGACCTGGGCCAAGGACGGCCAGGTCGTGCAGAATTCCGGTCGGCCGATGGAGCGCCATCTCGATCAGTGGCCCTTCCCCGATCGAGAAAGCCTCCCGCTCGACTTTATAGAATCGATGCCTCTGGACGTGCCTGCGGTGCTCTCGATGGAGCGGTTCACGACCATGCAAACATCCCGAGGCTGCCCGTGGCCCTGCGTGTTCTGCGACATTCCGATCTTCAACGAAGGCAAGTGGCGCGCGCGGACTGCCCAGCACGTGGTGAATGAACTCAAATACCTTGAAGAATGCGGCTACGGGTCCGTCTATTTTGTCGACGATCATTTCCTGCTGCAACCCAAGCGGATTGAGGCGATTTGCCAGGGCGTGATGGACGCGAAGCTCACGATCCAGTGGGGCATCGAAGGGCGCGTGGACTCGGTCGCGCAGCATCTGTTTCCCGCGATGGCCAAGGCCCATTGCCGGACGGTCATGTTCGGGATTGAAAGTGGAAGCCAGAAGATTCTCGATCGTCTCAAGAAAGAACAGACATTGGAAGAAGTGGCGACAGCAGTCAGGAACGCCAAGCAGGCCGGCATCGAGATTGTGCACGGCTTCTTCACCGTGGGCAACCCCGATGAAACAGTCGAAGATATGAACGCCACGTTCGACCTGGCCTCCAAGTTGCCGCTCGACACGTTCGGGTTCAATCGCCTCTGTGTGTATCGGGGGACCCCGCTCTGGCAGGAATATGTGAAGCGCGGGTTGGTCAGCGAAACGACTGACTGGTACAAATATTTTAAGTGTTCTACGATCGATCCAACCTGCTTGCCCGGTGAAGTGATCAATGAGGTCCGTCGTCAGGGGCTCAAGCGGCTGTTTATCTATAAGCTCCTGCACTATCCCGTCCAGACATTCCGGTTACTGCGGCGTTTTCTCCGTTTCATGCCGGCGCGGGATGTGGCCTACCTCATCATCAAGCCGTTTCTGGGCCAGAAGACAGGCGCCACAAAGGCCGAAGTGCTGTCCCGCGCCGTTGAGCATGCCGATATGAAAGACGCGGCGGCACAGATGACCCAGATGACGGACGAGATGCTGCAGGATGTCATGGAAGCTTCCCGCCAGGAACGGTTACGCATTCAACAGGAAGCAGAAGGTTCGCGAGAACTACCGATGGTCCACAGCCGCTAGTGTCGGTTCTCAGTATACTGCGAGAAAAGCCAGCCTGCGCCATCACCTCAGCCCTGAGAGGGTTTGGTGAACGGACTCCGGTGATACCTCCGGTCAGCTAACTAGTAAATAAGTACCAAAGCCAATAGCCGCGAGCAGGGCGACGCTCAGCATCACCTTCTCATGTCCGCACATTCCCACCCGCGCCTTGCAGACTGCCAGGGAACACATGACCGACATTGTCGCCTCCTTTGGTAATGCTCGTGAAGCGTATCTCGCTTAACCCAGAGAGCATGGATGGCAAGGTCCGACCACAATTCATGCGCGGCGGTAACCTCTACCATCCTGTTTTGGATCAGATGTACAGAACGATACGCCGCTCTGAACGCGTAGTCAATGACGATCCTGGGCCTCTGCTGTTCATGCTCCTAGGCAAAGACACTGCTGTAAAGCTGTGGGGCGCACGGTCTGCTTGCTCTGTAGCCAATCGTCTCGTCTGTATGAGCGAGTCGGTCAGCAGGACCTACTGACCGATCGTTTGCTTTGTTTCATCCAGATGTTTCTGGAGATACGTCATGAAGGGTGTGCCGCCCGTTCCCACAGCGGTAGGGTTGCTCGTGTGGGCCTGATGTTGGCGGTGAATGTAGCTGTCGGCATAGCCGATGTGAATCTCGCGAAATTTGGCGAGGAGATCGACGCAGGCGCAATAGGCAGTCCAGAGATCTGGACTGCGGAGTTTCCGATCGCGAACATAACCGGAGAGTACGGGGCGACCCAAGTCATCGGTGGCCTTCTCTAAGGCCTGTATGAATGCGCGGTGACGCGGAGGCATGTAGTCACGCATTTCCTGCAGATAGACGGTCAAGGGATCAGGGGCATGGGCGATCCCGAGTCCGGCATCCAGACAGGGTACAATAGAGCTTTGCGCGCCTGTCTCACCTCGAAATTGCTGCGGCTTCCCGGCATAGGACTCCACACCCTCATAAGCGAGCCCGTTCGGTAGGGTCGGGCTGTTCTTCCAGCCATGGATGTAGGGACGCACGCGGTTGTAGTACACATAGGGATCGCAGCGTTCTTTCATCCTGAGCAACGAGTTGCGCATCGCCGTTTGGGCTAACGCCAAGGATGTGAGCCCGAGCAAGACCTCGTCCTCTTTGTCCTTGGCGGCACCATTCATCGCTCGAAGGAGTCCGGCCAGCCCTGATCCCGCTTCCCGCTCGATCTGGATGTGAACCACAACAAACCACTCTTCATCCAACCCGCCGAGAAAATTCTGTAGCAGGACAATGTTGTCGAGCTGGATCGGCTGAGTCCGGTCGAGTCGCCGCCAGTTGTCGAGCGCATAGGACGCATAGGACAGTACAGGTGGTCGGCCAAGCCGTTGCGCCACTTCGTGCCAGGGTTTCGCCAATTGCGGTGGCAATGCCGTAACTGGTTGGTCCGGCACTTCCCACACGTAGGCATGTCCGGCGAACGAAAGTATCCGCATTGCAGCCCGATAGTCTTCCGTGCGCCATGTTGGAGGGATGGAAGGGAGTAGTTGACGTTGCTCGTCGATGAACCGCCGGACCGTCCGAGCGCTCAACAGTTTCGGCATCTCATGTCCAAGATGGTTGAGTGTCGGGCAGTCGGGCAGGTTTTCAGAAGGGTCTTGAGGAAGAAACCCCTGTTCAGGAGAAATCTCGTAATCGGAGAGCGAAAGAGGGATGAAGGGGGTCGATCTCATAGGAGTCTCCGGTACACATAACCTCAGCATCCATCCTCACTCTACCACACCTGGCAGGATGCTGAAAAATTCCGCCAGCATAGAAGGCCGTTATTGGGTTGGTCTGGTCTGTCTGGTTTTTTGGTTGAACGAAACTCACCAGATGAACCAAATCAAGCAGACAAACGATGGCCGAAGGGGACGGATTTTTGAGCATCCTGTTAGAGGGCTTTGGCCGGCTGTTCGACCCGATGCCGTTGCTCGGCGGAGCGGAGGCGAATCTTGAAGATCACACGGCGGCTTTTCTCGCGGTTCACCACGGTAGTCGATTCATAAATCAAGTCTTGTCTGCCACGGCCGGTCGCTGAGGTGATTTCTTGAAAGCACTGGTACGCGCCCGGCTCTGTGGCTTGAATGACCTCCAGCCCCTTCACCATCACAGCGAGTGATCGTTCCTGACTCAATTTCAAATTGAATGCGTCGCTGCCATGATCATCGGTGTGTCCTTCGATCGCGAGGGAGTCGATCTTGTCGCGCAGTGGCCCGCACAATGCTCCCGCATAGAAGGGCAACGCGTCTGCGAGAAACTGATCCGCAGTAGGCGACAACGCACTTTTCCCAAACTCGAATGTGAGGAGGTTTTCCGGGACCACGATTAAGAGCGCGAGCGGGTCGCGGGGATCCGTATCGAGAGAGAGACCCAACCTCCGAATGTGGTCACGGAGCGCCGTCTGCACATCCTCTTTGTTTTCTTGTAGTTTAGACTGTGCGGCGGAGGAGGTTTTGGTGATCTGTGCTGCAAAGAGCAGGATGAATACGATCGCGAGCGAGGTCATCAGGTCGGTGATGCCGATCGTCGTGTGCGAGGGGCTCACGCCTTGTGGTGCCGCGTGCCTCATGCGGTAGGCCGTTGCGTGGACACCAGCGATCGTTTCGGCCTAAAGCGGAGCTCCTCAGGGCGCGCGATGTCGAACGATGTTCGCTGCTCCGCGAGCGTGTCCGTCAGGTGGCTCATGAGGTCATCGAGCGTTGTCGCCGGCGGCCGATGTGTGTGCGCATCCTTCAGAAATGTGGTGAGGTCGTGAATCGAATCATTCAGCGTGTTCATCGGAGCCGTGATTTCTTCACGGAGGACTCGTGGCAGCTCGGCCGTCATACGGTGCCTTGATGCCTGCTCGTCCTGCTTCCATTGTGTCAAAGATCGAACAGCCGAGGTCAGCTCGGCAATGGGTAGAGCCAGGCTGTCTGTGCGCGATCCTTCGAAAGGTTCCATGGGCTCCATGCCGGACACCGCCCTGTTTTTTTCCTGCTCGCCGTGAACGTGCGTGAGTTGTTCCAACATCTGCTCCATAGTCTTTCGGGGAAAGAGTTTGTCCACCAGACCGAGAAACGCGTGGTGCGCATTCATGAGCCGAAAGACCATCGGCTTCTCGATGAGTGTAAACAGATTGGCGGCAATCAGTCCGACGATGGACGAGAGAAATTTTCCGGCCAGCCCGTTGATGAGCCCCTGAATTCCGACAATCTCACTTCCGTCGGCGTGGAGTCTACTGAGGCCGATAAACAAGGCCAGAAACGTCAGTAGTAATCCGATGCCGGTCACCAGGGAGGGAAGTTGGCTGTAGAAGGCCAGATTCATGCGATGGCTCAGGAGCGTGTCCTGCGTGAAGATATCTTCTGCCTGGCGCGTGCTAAAAATTCTCGGCTCGATGAACCACGGAACATGTTCCAGAATCAGGGTCTTACGGAACTGTATCCAGGGATGCAGAAACATGGGTTCTTTCTGCATGGCCGTCTCGACGGATTGCAGGTCGTCGCAGTCAATGCGCGTGGACGCAGATGCGGTCTGGTACGTTTGAGGCGTAAAGCCCACCAGTGCACGATTCGTGAATCGCTCACGATCGACGTCTCCACGATCGTTCGCGAGGGCCGTCAGCATCGGGCGTACTCGGTCGAAGGGCTGTCGCGCGCGCGACACCTCCCTGGTCAACCGTATAACGTGCCATACAAAGAAGGGCACGATTCCAAAAGACCCGAGCCAGCTCAACATCGGGCTTTGAGGCCCTCCGAAGAAGGCCGTATCACGGCTCAAAAACTCCCACAGACTGGACATGCTGATCATCGTATCCGTATCCTCAGTTCATGCATTAGCGACTCCTGTCTGCACCAATGTCGGGCATAGCATTCTCAACTTTCATGCCGCGCACAATCTTGGCGAATCTCTCAAGAAAACCCATGATCTGTCTGTTCAGTTGAATCTGAGCATCGGTTGCCAGGCAAAGAGTGCCGGCTTAGTCGGCACATTCGTCGCTTTGTGAGGAAGTCTGGTGGATAGGGGAGGGGCGTGGGGTTCAAAGAGCGTATGGCCTATCGTTTAGAACGAAACTGAGAGTGGGAAGCAGAGACGGGACCGTTCGTTGCCATCAGGGGCAGCTAGGCTTCAGGGGAAACTGGGTGTCTGGCACCTTTTCTTTGCCTATATCGGCGTGAGCGAACTGAATCGGTGGCCGAAGATCCTCTTAGGATTGCAACTCGGGGATGGATGCAACAAACAGATCAAAAAGATAACCATCTCCAAATGGACGCGCCTCGCATGTCGAGACAAAATCTACGGGGATTTCGTAAAGAGATGAAGCTTTTTTTCCTGGGTGAAGGTACGTGAGTATATGAAAGTTTTTGGGGCGCGCCAGATATTTTTCGATGTCCTCGTCAGAGGCATACCCAACATAGTACACGATCCCATCATGGTGCTTATGAATCTCCAGCGAGGATGTATTGCCACGCTTCGCGCTGAGCGATACGACGTTGCACATTGAGAAACCGTATGTTCCATTCGGCACGTCCTGTATGTTTATGCCATCTTCCCGTTCAGTAAGCGGTCTTAGTTGATGCGCTCGCCGTAGCGCCAGTACGTCTCTGGGGACAGCGTCTGCAGCCGGCACCTTTCCGATATCGCTCCGCGTATTCTTTGCTTGATTGTCCCTACTCCACATGCCGGTGACGTGAATGGGGGAATTCAATCTGACAAGAAGGTAAGCCAGTGTCACCAACCCAAGCAGCACAGCGATCAGGTACAGATACCACCGTTTCATGCCCGGTAGGATACGCCTAAGTTGTCCTTCAAGCAAAAAAGGTAGCCTGACAGTAGATCTCGATCGTCACGGCTGTCCCCACCGTCTGCGACGACAGAAAGTTCAGAATGCCCCTGCTTTCTTGTCCAACCCTCAAGTTCAGCAATCTTGCCCCGCCTATGGACGTGTGCTAAGTTCATGCTGTTGGAGACTTGCCATGAAGTTTCTCGTGACTATTGAACAAGACGAAGCTGGATACTTTGTTATTGAATGTCCGGCGCTGCCAGGTTGTGTCTCCCAGGGGAAAACAAGAAATGAAGCGGTCGATAACATCCGCGAAGCCATTTGTGTCAGTCTCGAAACCCGCAAAGCTGAAGGGCTTCCAACGACCCTTGAAGTAACAGAAGTTGAAGTGGCTGCTCGGTGACGAAGCTGCCGATCTGTTCGGGAGAGGAGGCGATTCGCGCTTTCCAACGAGCAGGATGGGCGCAAGATCGTCAGCGTGGGAGCCATGTTACTCTTACCAAGTCCGGTATTCCCGTCGTACTCACCGTCCCGCTACATTCCGAGCTTGGCCCTGGACTGCTTCGTGCCCTTATCCGTAAAGCCAGTCTTACCCCAGACCAATTTCGTGAGTTTCTGTAGCCTCAACGTTGAGAGAGAAAGACAGTAGTTCAGACGTCGATTATGCGGCCATCTCTGTTCGGTCAACCAGAGACTGGGTGTCTCGGTGCCTTTTCTATCTCCGCATCCCCGCTGACATCCACTCCGACCAGTCCCCACCATCTGTGGCAACAGGAAATTCAGAATGTCCCTATTTTCTGATCCCAAGTTCTGAACTGGGGCGCGATACCTCGATTTTCTGTGGCGTTCAGCGTATCTTCTCGTACGCGTCAAAAAATATCATTGAAGCTTGTGAATTTCATGACCGTATAGAAATCCGGATCGCCAATGGATCGAGACCCTAACTCCGTAGACCCGAACAGTCGCCCGCAGACGTATGGGATTCTCGTCAATCTTTGGACATCAGGAGCCCGCGATTACCATAGTCTATTGTCCGATTACTTGACGGCGAACTCCATCTTTGTCGCTGCGATAGGATTTATCCTCGCCCGCCAACCTTCCACGTTTCTCTTTACGTTCCTGGGCATGATTCTGTGCGTATTTGGCATTCTCATGGTCCTGCAAATGGCGATCGTGCTCGGGCGATTTTCTGCCCAAATAGCCCTGTGGGAATGGCAACTGCGAGGCATGGAACGACAAACGAGTTGGACGCAGCCACAATTATTCCTCAGCCTCCACCAGTACAGGGACAACCACAAACCTCTTGAAGACCACACGAACGATCCGCCGGTGTTACCCCCGACCTGGGCGCTCCGCCAACATCGGCAATGGTGGGCCAGACGCGAGTTCAGCTTCCCCGTATTTTTTGGGATTGCCTACGCCCTCTTCCTGGCGTGGAGCGTGATTCAGCTTTTCGAGTAGACGCCGGTGAGAAAAAGATGCCACCACTGCCTGAACTGATAGGTATCCATTGCGGGGTTGGCAGGGGCCGACCGGTACTCACGCATCGTGTGATCTTGTCTATGGTGGACAATGGTTCCTGACACATTTTTCTGTTCTCCGTGAGCGCAAGCTGAGTAAAACATGGGTGGGATATTCGTTAACGGTCAGGCAAGCCCATCACTCCAGACAGTCCGGTGACAATGGAGATCAGTGGTGTTACCATTGTCCTACGAGCGAGTTCTTGGAGAGATCATGGACGGAAAAATTCAAATTGACGTGCCGAAAGAACGAATTACGGCGTTCTGCCGGAAGTGGAAGATTGCCGAGTTGGCTCTCTTCGGTTCCGTACTCCGAAAAGATTTCCGCCCGGATAGCGATGTAGATGTGCTGGTAACGTTCAGCCCCGATTCAGACTGGGGGGTTGAGCATTTGCTGGACATGAAGGAGGAGTTGGAGTCGTTGTTTGGACGAGCGGTCGATCTGATTGAAAAAAGATTGGTGGAGGAAAGCCGCAACTACATCCGGCGTAAGCACATTCTTTCTCACATGGAAACCCTGTATGCAGCGTGACGACTCGCTCCTGCTTGATATGCTTCAGGCGGCGAAGCAAATACGAGAGTACACAATGGGGCTACAAAAACAGGACTTTCTCAATAGCCGACGAGATCAGGATGCCGTGCTGCTTCAGTTTACCGTGCTCGGTGAAACGGCTAAGCGTGTCTCTCCAGAATTCCGAGATGCCCATCGTGAGATTCCTTGGAGGAAAATCATGGGCTTCCGGAACGTCGTGGCCCATGAGTACTTTCACATCGATTTCCACCAGGCATGGAAGGTCGCGAGCCGTGATATCTCTGAGCTGATCAGCACCCTTGAGCCGCTCGTCCCGCCCGAGTCTCCTGGATAACGCCACCCAGCCGTGCTTCAATCATAGGGCTTCTCGCCTTTCTCCAGTCGAACTCCTGAGTATTCAAATTCTGGTGAGCCAGCCCGCGGCATTTCCCGCGCGCACCCCTCTTGAGCGATCCCTCTAGACTCAAGCAGGCGGAATATCTTTGGAAATTCCCTCACGGACCCAATCAGTTTCTGCTTTCCTCCCTAGCCGAGGCTCGGTTGGTCCCCGCGCCTTCGATCACGTCGTTCCTGACATACCCCACCGGCTGTGACGAAAGGAAATTCAGAATGTCCTCGTTTTGTTCTCGCCTGGCGTGGAGTGTGATTCAGCTTTTCGAGTAGACTACGGTGAGAAAAAGGCGGTGAGAAAAAAGTGTCTCCATTGTCAGAACTGATGGGTATCCATTGAGGGGGTGATAGGGGCCGACCGTTACGCACGGCATCGGGTGACCTTGTCTATGGTGGACAAGGGTTGCTGACACTTTTTTCTTTTCCACTAGCGCGACCCGTGATAGCCTCACAACGTCGTGGGTACTGATCACGCTATGGGAAATGCTACGGCGTCAGGAAGTGCAGGGGGTCGGAATGTCGCGCAGCAGCGCGTGGATCGAATTCATGCCTTCCAAGCCGAACTCGACCAACTGCAACAGGATGGGCTGCTCGCGTTAATTCCGGAGCAGCAGCAACGCCTTACCACCCACCATGCCCAACTCCTACGAGAGTTCGGTCAACAATTCGATGTCGACACGACCGCCGACCAGAAGCAAATGTCTATGGGCATGCGCATCGTCTCGTTCTTGGGAGCACTGGCCCTCGCCGCGAGCGTATTTTTGTTCTTCTATCGGATCTGGGGCCTCATTTCCACGCCGATTCAACTCCTTGTTTTGATCTGTGGACCAGTTCTCGCAGTCCTCGCCATGGAGTGGACGCGGAAGCGCGAACACAGTCCCTATTTCACCTCGCTAGCAGGGCTTGTCGCCTTTGCCGCCTTCGTGTTGGATCTGCACCTATTGGGAAGTATCTTCAACGTCACGCCTTCGCCCAATGCTTTTCTTGTCTGGGGTGCGTTTGCTTTTCTCCTTGCCTATACCCATGACCTTCGCTTGCTTCTCGTCGCCGGAACTCTCTGCCTACTGACCTATCTTTCGGCGTCGATCGGCACATGGCGGGGGGTGTATTGGCTATCATTCGGCGAGCGCCCAGAAAACTTTCTCCCTGCCGGATTCCTACTATTCATGGCTCCCGCAGTGATTCGCCACAAGGACCACCTAGATTTTCCAGGGTACTATCGACTCTTTGGGATGCTGACCGTGTTGTTGGCGGTTTTGACCCTGTCGCATTGGGGAAGGGGCAGCTATATACATCTCGCAGCCAAGGACGTCGAAATGCTCTATCAACTTTTGGGATTTGCATTCGCAGGACTGTCGATATGGATTGGTGTGCGCTGGGGTTGGCCAGCCTTGACCAATCTAGGCAGCACCTTCTTTGTGATTGACCTCTACACCAAGTTCTATGATTGGTGGTGGGACTGGATGCCCAAGTATCTGTTCTTTCTGACCCTCGGGCTCGTTGCTATCCTACTCCTGATGGTCTTCAAACGGTACCGCAGTCAATTGATCAAGGAGTCTCTCGCATGAACTGGCGGAGATTTGGGGTAAGTGCGGGGTTGGTGGTGCTGACGAACGCCTTGGTTCTGATCGGCGTCACGTACAATCGGGGCGGTGAGCCAGAGGCCGAAATCACCCTCACGGAGCGGGAAGCCCCGCTCTCCTATGAGGCCTTTCAGAGCGAAGAAAACACCGAACTGGCGTTGCGACTACACTGGCAGAGTCCGGCCCATCGATGGCAGGCGTTCATGATTGAGCCACGGCCAGAACCCGACTGGTTCGATCAAGCCAAGCTCGAAGCCGTTGGGTATGACTGCTCGCTCCCTCTGTCTGATCCATTGGCTGAGCAGTATTATGACAAGATGCTACCTCGCGAAGCCTTTGTGGTTTTGGAATACGGCGGCCAGGCTTGGGCACGCTGGCTCGCAGAGTGGGAGCGGGATAAAATGTTTATGGCCGAACAAGTCAACAAGGGGAAACGGTCGAAACAGGACTTGGAGCGACTCAACGATGCGTATGATCGGTTGCCGAAAACGGGATCACGTCTCCTAGCCGTAGATGTTGGGAGCGATCCGATCCATCTCCGGCAACGGTATCCCGAACGCAATCAGTTTGTGATTGTCCAAGCGCAGATGCGCCTGTACCTTGCTCGTGAAGGGAAGACAGAATCCGGCGAGCGCTGGCCAGTTCATCTGCGCGGTGAAGTGACGCAACTCTTGATCGACGACATTCACGTGCCTTTTGAACTACGGGCTGTGCTCGATATCTTGTCTCGATCCGAGGGACACCAAGGCCGGACGCCTAGCAGTCCGTTCGTGAGACCGGGGGAAGCCAAAGAACCTCGCTATGAAGTGATCCTGCGGTTTGGAAAACGGTACGAGCCCTGGGTCACGGCGATCCGACCACTTACAGCCTCTCCATAATAAATAAGGCTCATTGATCCAACAGCCCGCACCAACTCCGCATCTTGTCCATCACAAGGAGTCGATTGTACTCAACTCACCTCACTTCATCTCACTCCCTGCCAAGAGGAGAGCAAAATCTAGGCGCCACTAGGGGACACCTACTTTTCCAGTACGACAGTGACCATTTTTGTGACCAGAAAATTCAAGAATAAAGAGAAAATATCGGAAATAGTAGAATGAATAGAAGCGTCTAACGTCTCGGAATTGCACGTAACGTGGGGAAACCGTTGCAATAACGAGCGTTCTGAAAAGACCTGCTTTTCCACTCTTAATCAGCGGGCTTTGCATGAAAGGCCAGCCGAGGAGGCTTCAAGAAAACAGAAAGGCCGCCTACAAAGGCGGCCTTTCTTCTTCTCTAACTTCTCAGCGGAGTGGGTGCAGGTGCTCCCTACTGCACGCATCGACCGAGCACATTCTGATTGTGCGCGGTCTGCGAGCATGGGGACCACCCCTCGCTGCTCCGTTCCTTACGTGCCCATCTCCCAACTTGCCAGATATTTCACCTGCTCCTTCGTCAGCGTATCGATCTTCATCCCCATGCCGGCAAGTTTGAGACGGGCGATTTCTTTATCGATCACCGGCGGGACGGGATAGACCTTCTTCTCCAGCTTCTTGTAGTTCTTCACCAGGTACTCAGCCCCGAGCGCCTGGTTGGCGAAGCTCATGTCCATGACGCTGGAGGGATGGCCCTCGGCCGTCGCCAGGTTCACGAGTCGTCCCTCGCCGAGCAGGCTGACTCGACGGCCGGTCTTCAGCGTGAATTGCTCGACGCCCGGTCTGATGAGGCGCTTTCTCCGGCTCAGTTTCTCCAAGGCGGGAATATCCAGTTCGACGTTGAAGTGGCCTGAGTTGCAGACGATGGCCCCTTCCTTCATGACGGCGAAGTGCTCACCGCGGATCACCTTGAGGTTGCCGGTGACTGTGACGAAGAAATCTCCAATGGACGCGGCCTGTTCCATCGGCATGACGCGGAACCCGTCCATCACCGCTTCAATCGCTTTGACCGGATCGATCTCGGTGACGATGACGTCGGCCCCCATGCCTTTAGCGCGCATCGCGATCCCGCGTCCGCACCAGCCATAGCCGGCGACCACGAAGCTGGTGCCGCAGATCAGACGGTTCGTCGCGCGGATGATACCGTCGATCGTGCTCTGGCCGGTCCCGTAGCGGTTGTCGAACAGGTGCTTGGTGTCGGCGTCGTTCACGGAGATCACCGGGAACTTCAGCACTTTCTTCTCGGCCATGCTGCGGAGTCGGATGACGCCGGTGGTGGTTTCTTCCGTGCCGCCGATCACGTGTTTGAGCAAATCTTTGCGCTTGGAGTGGATCAGCGAGACGACATCGGCCCCGTCGTCCATCGTGATCTGCGGTTTGTGGCCGATGGCCGATTGGATGTGCTTGTAGTAGGTCTTGCTATCTTCGCCCTTGATTGCGAAGGTCGGAATGCCGTCATGTTTGACGAGCGCCGCTGCGATCTCATCCTGTGTGCTCAGTGGATTGGAGGCGCAGAGCCGGACATCGGCTCCGCCGGCTTGGAGTGTTTTCATCAGATTGGCGGTTTCGGTCGTCACGTGGAGGCAGGCCGTGACGCGGAGCCCTGCGAACGGCTTCTCCCGCTGAAACCGCTTCTTGATCAGCCGGAGCACCGGCATGGTGGCTTCGGCCCATTCAATCTTGAGTTTGCCCTGGTCTGCTAACTTGATATCCTTCACATCGTATTCCACGGGTCCTCCTCCTAAAAAGCGTCAAACGTCAATGGCTGTTGGTGGTTAAGAAAAGGGGGGCGGGCGATGAACCCGTCCCCCTTACCTATCGGGTGGAGCTTACTGCAATTACAGGCCTGCGTCTTTGCGCAAGATTTTGGCCTTGTCGGTCTTTTCCCAGGTGAACTCCGGTTCGCTCCGACCGAAGTGTCCGTATGATGCAGTCTTTCTGAAGATCGGTCGGCGGAGCTTGAGGTAGTCGATGATGCCACGCGGGGTCAGAGGGAAGTGTTTTCGCACGAGCTTATCCAGATTCTCGACCGCCACCTGTTCCGTGTCCTTCGTATCGACCAGCACTGAGACGGGATCGGCCACGCCGATCGCATAGGCGAGTTGCACTTCGCACTTTTGGGCCAACCCGGAGGCGACGATGTTCTTTGCGATGTAACGGGCCATGTACGACGCCGACCGGTCCACTTTCGTGGGGTCCTTGCCGGAGAAGGCGCCGCCTCCATGGCTGCCGTGGCCGCCATAGGTGTCGACGATAATCTTGCGGCCCGTCAGTCCGGTGTCGCCCATCGGGCTGCCGATCACGAAGCGGCCGGTGGGATTGATGTGGTGTTTCACGCTTGTCGGGTCATAGAGCCCTTTTGGCATCATGGGCTTGATGACTTTCTCCATGATGTCGCGCTCAATCTGCTTGTTCGTCACGTCAGGGCTGTGTTGCGTCGAGACGACGATGGTGTCGATCCGCAACGGTTTTCCGTCCCGGTACTCCACAGTGACTTGTGATTTTCCATCGGGACGGACCCAAGGTAGGATGTTCTTTTTGCGGACCTCTGCTAGCCGCTTGGTGAGCCGATGTGCGAGTACGATCGGCATCGGCAT